>DAOUFT010000113.1:0-19880 GCA_034429855.1 Dehalococcoidia bacterium | reverse complement strand
CCGATCCTATTACCAGGGTTCTTTTTATTCAACACCCTGACAGCTGACTTTCGATGATAGCCAGTATTACTGACAAACTCATCAAGTATTTTCCCCTTAGTGTTTCTTGCCCCACGAATATACCGTTCTTTGATGGCTCGTATATATTCCAGTATGCTGCCTCGTGTCATGTGTACCTCCGCTCGGTAACACTATTTTTGAGGCAACAATACTATTTTCGGTAACAATAATTATGACGCAATTCGAATATTACCCCACCGGCCCGGAAAATTGTATAATTGTGCTCGGCGGTTAATTAACGTGAAGATAACTCGTATATGTATATTAAACGGCAGATGTACCGGGTTAACTTCAAGTTTATTAGTATGCTGCAATGTAGTGGATAAGAGTCTGTGTCTCTTCGTCTAAAAACACTATTGCTGATTATGGGCGGAACAGCTTTGATGCTGGTACTGGTTTTTGCCGTATCGCAGTTCTTCTTCATGCGTAGTTTCCAGCGGATCGAGGAACAGAATACACGCGAAATGGTCGAACGAACGACCAGCGCTTTCAACAACCAACTCATCAATTTAAACATGCTCAATCTTGATTGGGCTTCCTGGGATGATACTTATGCATTCGTTCAAAATCCTGCCGCACATACAGCATACCTCAGCATCAATCTCCCCGACTCGACCTTTATAAATAACAAGCTCAATTTTATATTCATCATCAACGAGGAGGGCCAGCAGGTTTACGGCGCGGGCTTTGATCTTGAAACGGAGCAGGAGGTGGAGATACCGGCCCCGTTAAAAGAGATTGTGTTAAGTAAGGCCGTTACATATCATGAGGATGTTGAGGAGTATACGGCCGGTATTGTTCTGCTGCCTCAAGGGCCCCTCTTGATCTCTGCCCAGCCTATTCTTACCAGCAACGATGAAGGCCCCATCAGGGACACCTTTGTCATGGCCCGCTATTTCGATGAGGCCATGGTAAACGGCCTCTCCGATACGGTGCACCTCCCACTCACTGTCGCAAGGATTGACGATGCGGATATGCCTTCGATCTTTAAAACTGCACGCGCAGCCCTGTCGAGCGAAGCGCCGGTATTTATTAACAGGGAAAATAGTGGAACTATAGCGGGTTACGCATTGATCAGGGATATATACGGCGTGCCTGCTTTGATATTCCGCGTCGAAATGCCGCGAGATATTTATGCCCAGGGCGAAGCGATGATGCTGTATTTTATGCTCGCGCTGTGTGGCCTGGCTGTGGTATTCGTTTTTATTGTTAATGTAGTGGTGGGCCGCACGGTCATAGCGCGCCTGGAGCGCGTCGGCAATTTCGTAAAAAGTATCAGTATTTCAGGGGACCTTTCGGCCAATCTACCGACTAAAGAGAATGATGAACTCACCGTTTTTGAAACAAACATCAACAGGATGGTGGATAAGCTGCAGAAGCAGCAGGATGAACTGAATACGGAACTGGAAGAACGCAAAAAGATGGCGCAAAAACTGAAGGAGATGGCGACACATGACTTTTTAACAGGATTGCCGAACAGGATACTGCTGGTTGACCGTTACAGTATCGCCTCGGCGCTTGCTCATCGCAATCAGGACAGGCTGGCCGTCATGTCTCTGGATATCGATCGTTTCAAATCGATTAACGATACTCTCGGTCATGATATGGGTGATAAAGCTCTGAAGGCATTCAGCGATCAGCTCTCAAGGATTATCCGCGCCAGCGATACACTGGCAAGGGTCGGTGGGGATGAGTTTATCCTCATGATGCTGGAGACGAACCACATGGAGGATGCCACCGCCATAGCCAGGAAGATTCTGGAGTCCTTTAAAGAACCCTTATATATCGACGGTCACGGGATATATCTATCCACCAGCATCGGTATTGCCATTTATCCGGAAGATGCAACCGACCTTGAGACGCTGATTAAAAAATCCGACGCAGCGTTGTATTACGCCAAGGGACACGGCCGCAACAATTACAAGTTTTTCCGCGATGGGGATGTCTGGATCAGTGGTGACCGTAAAAGCATAATCAATTGAAGTCCTGTCATCGGAATCACGGATTGAATCGATTTCGGATTTCAATCAAGCTTTAATACAGCTTCTGATATAGAGTTTACAGGCTGTGGCGCAGCTGTGATTCAGTGCAGGGAGGTTATTGAAATGCCGCTGGTGAAAGCAGGCGATATCAGGCTCTATTGTGAGATAAGCGGGGAGGGCCCGCCGCTGCTGCTTATCAATGGATATGGCGATCACAGCGGACACTGGTTCTGCATGCAGCCTGTTTTAAAGCGATTCTTCAAACTGATAGCATTCGATAACCGGGGCGCAGGTCGCAGCGACAAGCCGGACCTGCCATATACTATGCAGATGCTGGCGGGGGATGCGGCAGCATTGCTTGAGGTTCTGGGAATCTCGCGGGCACATGTTTTCGGCGTTTCCATGGGTGGTATGGTTGCTCAGGAGCTCGCTCTAAATCATTCACCAATAGTTGATCGCCTGGTGCTGGGATGCACTATACCTGGCGGGGCTAATACTGTATACCCAGCTGCCGATGTGCTGGCATTTCTGCTGGACGCTGAGCGAAGCAAACAGCTTACTCCTGCCGAGATGGCGCGTGAGATGTGGACCTATACTTGTACTGATACCTTCAGGCAAGCACATCCGGAAGTAGGCGAGAAATATGTGAAAGTCACTACCATGTTTCCCGCAGCGCAACATGGTCTGCAACGGCAGGGCGATGCAATTGCGGCACATGATACGTGGGACAGGTTACCCGGCATACATAGCCAAACGCTGGTTATAGCGGGCGCCGACGACAGGCTTGTCCCTGCGCAGAACTCGCAGAACTTGGCAGCACGTATACCGGGAGCCAGGACGGTAATAATCGAGAATGCCGGCCACGGCTTCTTTTACGAAGCCGCAGAAAAGGCCGGAACAATCATAACCGATTTCTTGCTAGGCCGAAGTTAACCGGGTATCCTATTTAAAAGGCTTAAGATATGGATACGGCACTTAACCTGCTCAGGGATTTCGGCCTGACCTTTGTCCCGCTGTTCGTAGCGATGGACTCGATCAGCACTGTTCCGATTCTACTGTCGCTCACACACGAGATGTCGGAGAAGAGGCGGAACAGCGTAATACGCAATGCGCTGATCACGGCGTTAGGTTTGGGTTTGGCTTTTATAGTTGTGGGCAAAGGTATCTTCCTTTTCCTTGGCATTACCGTGAACGATTTTCTGATAGCGGGCGGGTTGATACTGTTCCTGCTGGGCGCCAAGGAACTGGTGGTGGGAAAGATGTTCGAAGCCCAGGCAACGACGGGTGAGGATGCGATAGCAGTCGTGCCGCTGGGCACACCGCTGGTGGTCGGCCCGGCCGTGCTGACTACACTGCTGATATTGACCGATCAGTACCATATCGTAATGGTAACCTTTTCTTTCATAGTGAACCTGCTTATATCATGGCTTTTTTTCGCTCAGGCCAACAGGCTGGTTAAAGTATTGGGTCAGGGTGGAGTAATGGCACTGTCCAAGGTTTTTGCACTTCTGCTGGCGGCCATTGCTGTAAGCATGATTCACCGCGGCATCACGGCGTTCATGAATTAAATGGAATATAAGGAGATGTGACATGTGGTTGTGTACACACTGCCGCCACCTTGAGTTTTCCGAACAGAAGCCGGAGCGCTGCCCCATATGTGGGGCGGGTGCGGATAAATTCATTAAACATGAGAGCTCCAGGATCAAAGGCGCCCGGACACTCAAGAACCTGCAAACCGGGTTTGAAGCGGAAGCGAAAGCCAATATCAGGGACCTGGCTTTCGCCATTAAGGCCGATCAGGAGGGATTTCCCGCAATTGCAGGACTTTTCAGGGCGGTGGCTGAGTCGGAGGCGATCCACGCTTTCCATCATCTCAGGTTGCTGGGAGCGATCGCCGATACGCAGGAAAACCTGCAGGCGGCCTTTGAGCGGGAAAATTACGCATCCGATGCGTACCCCGAGTTTATCAGGACGGCAAATGAAGAGGGTGATAACAGCGTGGCGACTATTTTCAGCTACCACAGGGATGTGGAGAAAGGCCACGCCAGGCTGTATGAGAAAGCTTTGGATCGTATGATGGATCCACAGGGCGTTGATTATTATGTTTGCAGCGTATGCGGTTACGTGAGCGTGGGAACTGCCCCGGACGAGTGCCCTGTCTGCGGCGCATCCAAAGACAAGTTCAGACGGATCAATTAGAGATTATAACCGGCACACTGCGGGTCAGTTACGCAGCCTGGTGTACATCTTCTCCAGGTCTTGCAGCCACAGAGCCGGATCGGCGTCTGAAGGCATTCTCCAATCACCTCTGGGCGACAGGCTGACCGAGCCTATTTTAGGGCCCTCCGGCATACATGTACGCTTGAACTGGTTGGCGAAAAATCGCCTGATGAAAACGGACAGCCATTTATTGAGCTCCGCCAGTGTATAGTGGCCGTCGAACAGCTTCTGTTTTCTGGCCTCATTGGCTAGGAAAAGTATCTTGCCCGGCCGTGTCCCGAAACGGACGAGGGGATACAGGTAGAAGTCGGCCAACTCCACAGGACCGATGACATCCTCGCTCCTTTGAGCGATCTGCCCCTTGATCGGCCTTCTAAGCTCCGGTGAAATAGGCGTATCGAGCACGTCCTTCAGTATCTTCCGGGTAGGCGAGCCGGGCATTTCCTCATCAGCCACCCAGTTTATAAGGTAACGTACCAGCGTCTTGGGCACCGAAACGTTGACATCGTAATGCGACATATGATCACCTGAGAAGGTGCTCCATCCCAGGGCTACTTCGGTGAGGTCTCCCGTGCCTAGCAATATGGCTTTGAGTCCATTGGCTTTATTGAATAGGAACTCGGTGCGGTAGCGCGCCTGTATATTCTCGAACACAACATCCTCTTTGCCATCGTGGCCTAGGGCGTCCATGTGCGAACTGCAGGTGCGCGTGATGTCTACACGCTCGAAGCTCACTCCAAGAGCTTTACATAATTCTGTAGCGTTATCCTTTGTCCTGCGGGTGGTACCGAAGCCGGGCAGTGTACAGGCGGTGACATTGCTTACAGGGAGATTGAGAAATTTCATGGTGCGCACTGCAACAAGTAGCGCCAGCGTGGAGTCCAACCCGCCGGAGACACCCAGTACGACACGGGTGATTCCGGTGCCGGACAGCTTTTTAGCCAGCGCGGCCACCTGCATATCGACTATATCCCGGCATCGCTGCGCGCGCTTTTCATTATCCCCGGGCACAAAAGGATGCGGATCGATCTGCCTGATTAATCCCGTTACGGGCACATCGGCCACTACGGCCTCTATGATGCGGAAGGGTTTGATATGGCCGGGCGACTGGCGGAAGCTTGTCAAAGTGATGCGGTCGTGCACCAGCCGATCCATATCGATATCGCAAATTACGAGGTTTGAGTCCTGTTTGAAAACACGCGATTCTGCCAGCAAGGTTCCATTTTCGGCCAATAGTGTATGGCCGCCGAAAACGATATCGTTGGACGATTCACCCATACCGGCGGAAACATAACAACATGCCGCCGCGCACCTGCCCGATTCGGAGACTACCATAGACCTTCTCCACTCGGCCTTGGCCAGCACCTCATTGCTGGCAGAGATGTTGAGTAAAACTGTTGCCCCGGCCAGTGCCTGGTACTCATGTGGCGACAGCGGCGCCCACATATCTTCGCATACCTCTATGCCCAGCACAGCCGGTGTGAAGCCCTGTAATGAGATCAGGATATTCGTGCCGAAGGCGATGGACCTGTCTCCCAGGTGGACGACATCCGAACAGGCGTCATCTGAGGAGACAAACCATCTACCCTCGTAATATTCCTTATAGGAAGGCAGGTATGTTTTAGGTATAATGGCCAGAACCTGACCCCTATTAAGCACGGCGGCGCAATTGAATATCTTCTGGTCGATACACATAGGCAGTCCGGTGACTAACAACATACCGTTATTTGCAGTGCTGGCCGCCAGCCGTAATAGCCCTTCTTCCGCCTTTATTAGCAGCGATTGCTGGTGTACCAGGTCGGCGATGGTATAGCCGGTTATGGACATTTCCGGGAAAGCCACCACCTGTGCTCCCTTTGCCTGCGCCTCTACGACCGCGTCAAGCATGGCTTTGATATTAAAGTCAACGTCCGCCACCCGCAGCTCCGGTACAACCGCTGCAATCCTGAGAAACCCCAGGTCTTTGTTTAGAAGTATCTTCTGTACGGCCATAGCTTATTATACCGAATAGTGCAACGATTAATTGCTTTGGCTATAATAAATCGTTGCCCCGATAAAATCAAAGATACCACACATATTTTAGAATTTTCCAGGAGAAATTCACATGTTTAAAGTCGTCTTATTACGCCACGGTGAGAGCATCTGGAACAGGGATAACAGGTTCACCGGATGGACCGATGTCGACCTTTCGGAAAAAGGTATACAGGAGGCCAGGCGTGCCGGAAAGATACTGAGAGAGGAGGGCTTCACGTTCGATCTGGCCTTTACCTCCGTATTGAAGCGCGCGATCCGCACGCTGTGGATAGTGCAGGATGAGTTGGACCTGATGTGGATACCGGTTAAAAAAACATGGCGCCTGAACGAGCGGCATTACGGCGCTTTGCAAGGGCTAAACAAGTCGGAAATGGCTGTAAAATATGGAGAGGAACAGGTGCTGATCTGGCGCAGAAGTTACGATATCCAGCCTCCCCCGCTGGAAATTGATGATCCACGCAGTCCGGCCGGGGATATGCGCTACGCCGAACTGAAACCGCAGCAAATTCCTCTGACGGAGAGCCTTAAAGATACCTATGCAAGATGTATGCCATATTGGTATAAATCGATTACACCTGCAATAAAAGCGGGCAGAAAAGTGATTGTATCCGCCCACGGCAACAGCCTGAGAGCACTGGTGAAATATCTTGATGGTGTTCCGGATAGCGAAATAGCCGGCCTGAACATCCCCACCGGTATACCGCTGGTTTACGATCTGGATAAAAACCTTAAGAAAAAAAACAGTTACTACCTGGCGAGCGCGCAGGAACTGGAGCAGGCTAGGAAAGCGGTAGCCGACCAGGGGAAAGCCAGGTAGCCTCGCATGATACTCAGACCGCCGCGTCATGCCCGTACCGGGTCAGATCACTCGGATCAGAAATGTCGGTACGGTAGCTGTGGTGCAGGGCGTCGGCACGTAAATCCTCGCTGATCCGTTCTTCTTTTTCAAGCCGACCGTCCCGGAGGTAGAGCACGCGGTCGCTGAACTCCCTTTGCTCCGGCTCATGTGTGACCATAAGAATGGTTTGACCCAGGTCGTCGCATAATTTTCTTAACAGCCTAAGTACAATTCCTTTGTTCTCGGTATCGAGGTTGGCGCATGGTTCGTCGGCAAACAGGATTTTAGATTTATTCACCAGAGCGCGGGCGATTGCCACCCTTTGCTGCTCACCACCTGAAAGCTGGCTGATCAGATGGTGGAGGCGGTCTCCCAATCCCACCTTAATCATCATATCACGCGATATATGCAGATATTCCCTGCGTTTGTATCCCAGCAGCATGAGAGGCAGGAAGGCGTTCTCAAGCGCATTCAGTTCGGGAATAAGGGCATACTCCTGAAACACATAGCCCAGGTACTTAAGGCGAAATTCCGTCTTCTTACGCTCTGACAGGTCTGTAACATGGGTCTTGTCCAGCACTATCTGTCCCGATGTCGGAGTGTCCAATAAAGCCAGCTGATGCAGCAGCGTTGATTTTCCCGAACCGCTTGGCCCCATTATGGCCAGGAATTCCCCGGCTTCGACTTTGAAGCTTACGTTCTTTAGCGCGTGTACCGGGATATGCCCCTCGTAAATCTTGTCCAGGTTAGCAACATTGATCATCTATTATCCCCAGATTGCCCTGATGATGTTTTCACGTGTGACGCTCCAGGAAGGTATCAGGCCTGAGACGACGCTGACCGCCATCATGCTGGCAATGCTGCTGATTACATCGGCAGGCACAATTAAAAGGCTGACTTTGCCCATGGGCAACAGCAGAGGATGGTTAATAAAGTAAGGTTTCAGTGCGAATTCAAGGATCAACATGCCCAGCCCAATGGCGATTAGGGCATAGAAAAGAGCCAGAAACACATACGACATGATGACTATTTTCTCTTTCATACCGATGGCTTTCATTATGCCGATCTGCTTTCTGCGGCTTGAAGTGGCGATGAATATGACAATAAAAATGGTGACCCCCGCCACCACGAGACCGATGAAGTAGACTATGCGTTTAATAATATCGAAACTCTGCGTTATGCCGCTGATCAATCCGATAAAGTCTATCCACGGGCGAAGTTCCTCTTTTTCAAGGCCGGCCAGTCTGAGTTCATTCATATAGTATTCCTCGGGATAAACGGGGTCCGTCTTAACCAGTATTTCCGAGGCTCTGTTATGCACACCCAATACAGACTCCATCTCCTTTTCTGTGATGAATACCCCCATATCGGAGAGTGGAAAGATGGTGGTATAGATTCCTTTAATCTTGTATATCCGTTGAATACCATTGTTGTACCGCACGGTTACCTCTTCCCCGACGTTGGCGCCCCGCAGGGATTGCACTTCCAGACTGGCGCCGAAGCCTCCCGATATCTCCCTGCCCATGATGATTTGATCGCGGTCGTCTTCTTCAAGATAAGTGCCTGAGATCATGAAGTCCTGGATATTGGTTACCTGTATTTCTTCAGCAGGATCGATCGATTTAACGGTCCATCCGATAGATTTGACGTCCTTGCCGTTTTTATCGGGATCGTAGGAAATGGCTGCGCCCATTGCATACCTGGAGGAGCAGCTTATCACGCCGGGAATGGAATTGATCCTGTTTTTTACCGCTGAAGCCTGGGTGATGTAGTCTTCATCAGGCGCAGGCTGGATAACGATATTGGAAACGTAGTTATCCTTAACCTGTTTATAGGCAAGGTTTATAGCGCCGCTGAATATACTGGTGATCAGGTTGATTTGCAGGAAGGCGACCATGGTTACCACAATCGTCAGAATGGTGGTTCCCTTGCTACCGCGCGTTACATACTTAAAAAAAAGAAACAGCGCGGATTGAAAATCATTCCAGGCGTTATGCATGAATTACCTTTTCTCCAATCCATATAAAAACAGGCTGCCCATTTCCCCGGCTATACTTTTAAGTCCCGCCTTTTTGAACGGGCTGTTAGGCTGCTCCAATCTATAGAGTATCATGCTGCCGATAATAGCCCCCGTCATCATGCGCGCAACGATTTTTTCATCAACGTCTCGAAATGTGCCGTTCCGGGCCTCGCGTAGTATCATGTCTTCCAGCCGGCCAAGCAACGGTTCCAGCACCTGCCTGACATATTGACGTCGCAGTTTAGCATCGCGCTGTATTTCGAAAAATAGAAAGAGCATTCTCTGCACATTATTGAACCCGAACTCAAGGCGTTCTTCGAGAAGCGAATTGAAAATGTCCCGTCTATTCCGACCTGTCATACCGTTGAGCATGTTGACTAGGTCCTGTGAGATCAGCGTGGTTTTTACCAGAGATATCAGCAGGTCTCGCTTGTTCCGGTAGTAGTTATAGAGAGTGCCCACGCTTACTCCGGCCCGTCCGGCGACATCGGCCATAGTGGACTCACCATATCCGCGCTCCGCAAAAACTGCAAGCGCGGCCGACAGTATCTGCCTGCGACGGGTCTTGGTGATACGCTCCTTTCTTGCCAACCGCTCAGTCATAATGAATAGAATGAATATTCATTCAATTATTATATTTATAATACCTTTGATAAGAGATTTTGGTCAATAGTCAAACCACGATGTTTTCTTGTTTAGACTGTACCTTGGGGTACAAGTCTGGTATTATATGTAGTCTCGAAAGAGGAGAGATATCAGATCGTGCGCGTGTGTATTTTAAGTTATCGCAGCTATCCCTACTCGGGTGGGCAGGGTATCTACATGCGCTATTTAAGCAACGCTTTACGTGACCTCGGTCACGAGGTTGATATGATGTCTGGCCCCCCCTATCCCATCGTAGACGACGGAGTCGGCCTGATCAAGCTTCCCAGCCTCGACCTGTACAGGTTCGGGTCGTGGCAGAGGCTTTTTATTGATCCGCGCAAGTTGAATACGCGTGCCAACTTGGTAGAATGGAGCGGCATCATGACGGGCTATTTTTCCGAGCCGCTGGCCTTCGGCATTCGTGCTTACCAGTACCTTCGCAGGGATGATATTAAAAAGTACGATGTCATACACGATAATCAAACCATGTCTTGGGGTATCCTAGATATCCTGAAGGCGGGTTATCCTGTGGTGGAGACGATACACCATCCCGTCACCATCGACCGCGACCTGGCCATCCAGTCGGCCAAATCGCTCAAGGACAAGCTGGGATACCGCCGCTGGTTTTCTTTTACGGGCATGCAGATCAAGGTTGCCCGGCAGCTGCCTTTTATAATAACCGTCTCGGAAATGGCCAAACACCATATCCATGAGATATTCGGGATCCCTGAATCCAGGATGAAGGTTATTTATAATGGCATCGACATAGACCTGTTCAGTCCATCCGATGAAGCTAAAAGGTCGGAAAATCAGATACTGATGGTGATGAGCCGAGACACACCTGTAAAGGGGCTCCGTTATTTGCTTGAGGCGCTGGCTGAGCTCAGAAAGAGATGGGATTTGAAGCTGGTTGTTGTCGGCAGGACTCTTGGAGACGGTATGACGGAGAAGCTGATGGACAGGCTGGGGGTCACAGCGGCTGTTACCTTTCGCAACCAGATAGAGACATCGGAACTCATTGAGCTATATAGAACATCGACAGTTGTCGCCGTGCCTTCTACTTATGAAGGGTTCGGCCTGCCGGCGGCGGAAGCTATGTCGTGCGGCGCACCGCTCGTATCGACCACTGCAGGAGCACTGCCTGAGGTGGTGGGTGATGCCGGTATTCTCGTACCGCCTGCCGATTCGGCGGCTCTGACAGGAGCCATAGCGCAGTTGATGGAGAGCCCTGCAAAACGCAGCGAATACAGCCTGAGGGCAAGGAAGCGTATACTTGAGAAATTCAACTGGAGCAATGCTGCCAGATTGACCGCCGAAGTATACGCAGAGGCGGTCAAGGCCGGAAGCGCTGCTGAATAACACTAAATAGCAGGCGCACTCGTCCCAGCTTGAAAAACATCGAGAATTAATAGTAAAATATTTTGGCGTTTGTAACGCACAGCTGTAATATGACAGGCTAATATTAATGCGGATATGTTTGCTCAGCTACAGGGCTTATAAATATTCCGGCGGACAAGGTATTTACGTTAAATACCTCAGCCGCTCTCTGCAAAAGCTCGGACATAGTGTTGATGTGGTGGCGGGGCCTCCTTATCCCGATCTGGCTGAAGGCATCAACCTGATCAAACTACCAAGTCTGGACCTGTACAGGTTACCGGAAAAGAGGCGTTATCTGATCAATCCCGCAAAGCTGAACACCTGGCCCAATTTTATCGAGTGGCTGGGGGAATGCAGCGGTATTTTCACCGAGCCACACACCTTTGCTATGAGAGCCTACAACATGTTCCGTCAGGACGGCTACAGCAGGAAATACGATATTGTGCACGATAACCAGTGCGTTACAGAGGGAATACTCAAGATACATCAAATGGGGATTCCCATGGTAACGACCATCCATCATCCCATAACCATAGACAGGGAGCTGGCGCTGAAGGCCAGCAATTCCGCCTATCGTTCGTGGGGAATCAAGCGCTGGTATTCCTTTGCGGATACACAAATAAAGGTTGCGCGTCATCTGTCACACTTTATTACCGATTCGGAGCACTCATTGCAGGAGATTATGAGCAGCTTCGGTCTGCCGCGCGAGCGTTTCAAAATTATTTACTGCGGGGTGGACACGGACGTTTTCAAAGAGCAGCAAGGCCTGGAGCGCTCCAACAATCGGATACTGGTGATTAACAGTGGCGACACGCCGCTTAAAGGACTTAAATTTCTCATGGAGGCCGTAGCGGAGTTGCGCAAGACACGCTCAATCGAACTGACCATTGTCGGTGAGCCGCTGGCCAAAGGTTATACCGAGGGATTAATTGAGGCGCTATGCCTTGGTGATTGCACGAGATATACCGGTAAGATAGATATCAATGATCTGGTACGGCACTATGCAACGGCAACTATGTTGGTTGTGCCGTCCATATATGAAGGATTTGGGCTTCCTGCAGCTGAGGCAATGGCATGTGGGACGCCTGTTATCTCCACCACTGCAGGCGCGTTGCCGGAAGTGGTGGGTGATGCCGGCATACTGGTGCCGCCCGGCGATACCGGCGCTCTGGTGGTAACCATCGCATCGCTACTGGATGATCCTGCGCGGCGTAAAGACATGGGCGTCAAAGGTGTTGAAAGAGTGAGAAGATTGTTTAACTGGGATCGTGCGGCGGAGCAGACGGCGGATTATTATCGTGAAGCCATCGAAAGCCAAGTTAAGTTAAAGGTTGGATAAGATCATGGTGATGGATAACAGCAACACATTTGAAATGCCGGAACTGGAGGAGCTGTTATCCGACAAGTTTCTCAGACCCACGTTTGAAAGCATAGTCAGTGTACAGGAAAACCAGGGCTCAGTACCGGAGGTTGAAGGCGGGCTGGTTGAGCCTTGGACACACGTGGAGTGCGCTATGGCCATCGACGCCGGGTGCTACCACGATGAAGCGGAGAAAGCTTATGAATGGCTGGCGGGCATGCAACTACCGGACGGGAGCTGGTACGCCAATTATCAGAACGGCAAGCCCAAAGACAAATACAAGGTCTCTCATGCCATATCCTACATGGCTGTGGGAGTATGGCACCATTATCTGATCACGGGTAAGAAGACCTTTCTGGACGATATGTGGCCGGTGGTAAGCAAGGCCATCGATTATGTGCTGGATATGCGCGGTCCCAATGGCGAGATATACTGGGCAAGAGACGTGGCGGGCAGCGTCTACCCTACCGCCCAGATAGCCAGCTGCAGCTCCTCCTATTTGAGTATTAAATGCGCACTTAAGATGGCAGATCTGGTTGGCGTGAGTAGGGAGGATTGGAAACAGGCTAACGAGGTTTTGCGTAACGCCATACTGGGTATGCCTCTGCCTTACGGTGATGCTATTGATGAGAAGAGCATCTCAGCCTTTGCTATGGACTGGTATTATCCGGCACTCTGCAGCGTGATAAACGGCCAGGAGGCTCTCAACAGAATATACGACAGCTGGGATAAGTTCATTGTGCATGGCAAGGGATCGGTATGCAACCTCGAGAAACAGTGGGTTACTGCAGCCGAGAGCAGCGAGCTGGCTATTTCGCTGGCCGTGCACGGGGAATACTGGCAATCGGCCATGATTTATTACTGGATCCACCAGATGCGAGACGAAGACGGTGCCTACTGGTATGGTGTTGCCTTCCCCGAGCATGAGATATGGCCTCTAACCAAGCCCACCTGGACATCTGCGGCCGTTTTACTGGCGGCGGACATGCTGAAACCCCTGTCAGCGACAAACCTTCTTTTTAACCACCACGATATTATTCTTGCGTAAGATGCCCAGGCTGTTCACCATGGGCAATTCAGAGAATGCGCCGCTTCCTAGCGCAAGCTTGTAGACCTCAAAAGGCGCTTGGCCCCCTTTGGACGGATCGGGATAGATATCATGAAAAACCAGATATCCTCCCGGCAGCAGATGCGGGGACCAATACTGGTAGTCGCAGAGGGCTGTTTGATAGCTGTGACCGCCGTCGATGAAGACCAGTCCCAGCGGTGTGGCCCAGTTTCTGGCGGCGACTACGGATCGAGTAACCAGTGGTACGACGTTGTCCTCAAGCCCTGCTCTATGTAATGTATTGCGTAATAGCGGGAAACTGTCTATTGTCCCCCTGCGGCTGTCGAATATCTCCGGGTCGAAATACAGTTGTCCGGGCTGCTGCTCCTCAGATCCACAATGATGGTCTATGCTAAAAAGCGTGCTGTGGCTTTTCTTGCATGCGGCGCCCAGATACACTGCTGACTTCCCGCAGAAACTGCCTATCTCAAGGCAGGGTCCGATTTTACAGGCTTGAAGGGCAAGCTCATAGAGCTTGAGGCCTTCATCCTCGGCCAGGAAACCCTTGACCTTCGAGGCGAGGGCCGCAATCGATTTGGTATTATCGACATCTATTTTTTTCATGCTCCGTCCGGCAACTTATAGTATACCAATAGACCGAATAATCGGAAATGGCGCATGAAAAACTGTCGATCCGAGAGCTTAAGAGTTTCTCCTGCGGGATATGAAAACGAATACATTAATGAGGAGCAGCAATATAACTACGATTACGATAATAATCCATACCCAAAAATTGGAGGCAGCAGGAACGGCGCCGGGTTGTTGTTTGGCTGCCGGCTGCTTCTGTGACTGGGTGATATTCTCGACCAGAGTAAAAGTTCCCACCGGACTGGGATCGCTGACAACAGGGGCCACGGCTTTAACCTGCCAGTAATACGGAGTTGACAACGAAAGCCGGCTTTTCAACTCAAAAGCAGTAGTAGAAGTGGTTTCCTGAACTATCACGTCGGAGAGCTGCGCATCCCTGGCCAATATGAACTGATACGAAGTGGCGTTTTTTATGGGCGACCAGCTGAAGCGAATAGGAGGAAGACAGTTACTGCAGACACCGTCTACCGGCGTCAACAGCGTCGGGCCGTAATATTCGGATGTGACCGTAAACCCGGGTTTGACAGAGAAAAAAAGCGTGGGCGACCAGGGACTGTGTATAGGCGTACCACGCCATGACCGGGATGCTCGAACTTTCCAGTAGTAAGATCGCCCTACTTCCAACTGGCCGGGCGCAATCCAGCAGGACGGGTCTTCCTGGTCGGACGGAGTTACGATCCATGATCCGCTAACGTCATCAATGGGAGTCATCTGTAATTGCTGGCTGAGTGGCAAAGTGAAGTCGACGTCCTTGGCTATGAGCACATCATAGCCGTAGATATCCTTAAGGGGCCGCCACTTGAAATCCACCTGCTGGGCACGGCCGGTTACCGGGTCGGCTCCGATCAGACTGCCCGGCGCCGGGGATGTGGGCCAGGGTCCGACCTTGGCCACCGAATCCACAAATTGCCACAGGCATCCCTGTTTAATTGTGAAATTATAAGGTTGGTCGTCGATGGCCCAGAGGGTATTATAGTCATTCGATGATATATGAAGCGCGGTCGGCTCACGTGTGAACTCAACCTGGTTAGGGCTGCCCGGTTGAGGTAGTCCGTCTATAAGTTGATCCCATTCGGGGGCCGGGGGCACTTTTACCCCGGCTTCCAGGGTCCTGTCCGCTCCACTGCTGTTGAGGGGTGGGTCTATATCCGTATTCCATGCTCCGTAGAGGACGCTGTTCAGCATACAGATACCATAAAAACCCCTGTCAGGGGGGTCGAGAGGATCCCAGTTTATACTGGAATCCATTGTCCAGCGGTAGATAATACCATCCGCGTTGGTTAGCACATCGTTAATGCCGACATATATATTCTTGTGGCTTTCGAATAGATCATCCGTTATAACATGAAGATTGCCCTGCTCGGGCAATTCTCTGAGAACAGTGAATTTTGGTATTGCCTCCGAGAAATCGACCCAGGCAACACCCGTGTCGGAATTGCCTTCAGTTCCTACGAAAACATACTCCTTTCCACTCTCATCCTTGGTGGGATTGCAAATGGTGTGTGCCGGTGCCAGCAGGTTTGTCCCAATTTTCTTAACCGTTTGCCAGGCCGCCCCGCTCAAAGTGAGTTTACGCACATTATAGTCGTCAACCACATACATTGTTGATTCATCGCGCAATGAGATATCTTTTACAGCTGTTCCGGCCGTCACGGGCATCCATATATCTCCTGTGTCGACGGAATAGGTTATATTCTCCGTGCCCAGATCGGCAAACACCACCACTTTGCTCATTGATGATGTTGTTGCATTGCGTGGAGTCAGGCGCAGAATAGTGCCCGTATCGCCTGACGGAAGGGTGAGGATACGTTCCCATATACGACCCAGAGGATCGCTGGTGCTGCGCCACACGCTGTCGATATCAGGCGCCGCGCCGGACGTATTCAGTGAGGCGAGATACAGGGTGTCGTTATCCACGATGTTGGAATCCTGCGGCTTCTCCACCGCCCCCACATCCGACAGCCGGCTAATTACTGTGTTAATGATCCCGAGCTGATTCCAGGAGAATCCGTAATCTCTGCTCTGCTGGAAGGCTGATTCATCTGAGGGAGACTTGGACAGCTTGGAAAACGGCCACTGGCCGGGTAAAGATCCGGTTCCTCCAACTGTTGAATTCTCAGAACTGGTGCCGCAATACGCTATGCTGCCATCTGTGCTCCATTTGAGCAGAATGTTGGCGCGGCCCGTTCCTGCTCCGCCGGTGGCCGATTTTAAGGTATTGGACTTTAACCAGGTAACGCATCCGGCGCAGGTTGCCTGAGCATTGGAACTTTGCCAGACATTGGCCAGGCCGCTGGAGCTGTTGGCCACAGCCTCTCCCGCCAGCAGTATACCGGTATCGTTGGTGCCTGAGTAAGCAATTGAGGATATTCGCTGTCCCGCAGCGGTGGGGATTGGTGGTGTAATGCTGAATCTGGTAGGTGTGGGACTGATATAAAACACAGCTGATGATGCTGTGCTATCGAACACATTAACAAAACAGCCGCGCAGGCTCAAATCCGTTCCGACATAGTCGGAAGGCAATTCGATCCCTGTTCGTACAATGGAGGCATCTGTAAACGTGCCAAGTGCGACCGGGTAGGAGGCATAGCCGGCCGGATTGTCCCACTGCGTGCTGTTAAGTATTGTGTCATGTTTACCCAGGTGCAACGCCGCGCCACCTCCATTGAACGAGATCACGGCCATGGTCTGGTCGGGATTATACCCTGGCGAGAATTTAATGGATGTGACGGCCGTCCATGTGCCTGGATCCTGTGCCACCCATGCGCCTGAGAAAGTTGTCCCGTAGGGTCTGGTCAGCAGTCTTCCGCCTCCGGGTGGTGTGACACTGCGTGTACCTATGGCTATATCGCGGTATCCGTTGGCTGTATCATTTAACGCTATATCCAGGCAGCTAACGTACTCGTTCAAATTTAGCGCAAGGCCTGTATTCAGCCAGTTGGCGCCGCCGTCGATGGAATAGTAAGCCAGGCGGGGACCGGATACCGTCGGCAGCACGCTGCCGTCAATAATTGCAATGATGAACTTTGAATCATCGGGCGCTACAGCTATATTCCATACCGCCCTGTTGCCACCGGATGCCGCATTTAGATTATTGCCTATACTGGAGAGCCAAGTATATCCAGCGTCTGTGGATTTAAACAAGTTTGCCGTGGTAGCGGTAGTATTGTCCGTATTGACCGCATAGAAAGTGCGGTTGTCCGGTCCCAACGCCAGGTCATTTATTCCCAGTTGGTGCATGATCATGCCGTTGAAACCGTCTGATGGCGTATCTACGATGCTCCAGGCCAGCGTCCTCTTTGTTGCGGCGCCGCTTTGGTTGAAAGGAATGCTTAGAATTATTAATGCCAGAATGGAGACAACCAGAATATACGGGTATGACCGGCGTACAATTCTCATTGAATTTCTATCGACCATGCCCCGGCGTTAAGCATTGTGTGGCAAGCTAGAGCAAAGCTGATTCATCTGAAATCTACCACAAACAGCCTGATATTTGCAAAATGGTAATTCGCGTGTTAGATTTAGCTAAAGAACCTGATCCTATCGGTCAGTGCTTAATGGAATGTGATTCCTGTAAATCTGGCAATTTTGACAAAGAGCTTATTACACGTAAAATTAAGAGGGTTCAATTTCCGAAAAAAGGACTGAAGGGCTTGAAAAGCGCCGTTGACTAGTTGATTTCAGCGGGCAGGGTATATAACTCAGAAAATTTGAGGTGTCTTAAGTAATGAATCCGGATAACCCGAAAGCAAAGGGTGCATCACGTGGTGGGGCGCCTGATTCGGGCATCGCCAAGTTGAACGTACAATATGCGGCGCCAATGCCGCAGGCCATGGGATTGATCCCGGAAGATGTTGCCAAGAGATACAAGGTTCTACCGCTGTCCCTGGAAAACAACACGTTGCGGATATTCATGGCCAATCCCAACGACGTGCTGACTGTTGAAAACCTGTCGATCTATACCAGAAGACGCATTGAGCCGATCGCTGCATCGGAAGCCGATATCAAGGAGGGCATCGAGTATAATTACAAGGCTCTTAAAGAGGCTTCAAGGCTTGGTAATACTATTGACCTTATCCCGGGACAGGACTTGAAGTCCACTCCACAACGTGTAATCCCAGTATCGGGGAAAGGCCCTGCCGCTGCGGCCCAGACCGTCCAGTCGCAACCTCTCAGCATGTACGATGAGAATTTGCTTCCTCCGGAGATCACCAGCGATTCGCCCATTGCGCATCAGCTTGACAAGATGCTGGATGATGCCATCAGGGCGAGAGCCTCGGATATACATATCGAGCCGGATGAGAACAAGCTGCGCATCCGATTCAGGATAGACGGCATATTGCACGAGGTGGCTTCTCTGCCGTTGACGGTACACAACGGTCTGATATCGCGGATTAAAATACTTTCCGATATGAACATAGCTGACCACAGGCGTCCGCAGGATGGCCAGTTCTCTTTCGACTCGGATAATAAATATATCGATGTGCGCGTGGCCACCGTTAACACGGTAAATGGTGAGATGGCTGTACTACGCCTGCTTGACAAATCGGTTGCTGCACTGGCCCTACCGCAGGTGGGTTTTCTGCGCGAGAGTCAGGAGTTGTTTGAGCAGATGCTGCTGATGCCCTACGGAATGGTGCTGATCAGCGGTCCTACGGGAGCGGGTAAAACGACCACACTGTACGCGGCGGTCAACTCCCTGGACCATGTGGGCAAGAATATCATAACGGTGGAAGATCCGGTAGAGTACCGTTTCTCAAACATCAACCAGATTCAGGTTAATGTCAAGGCGGGCCTGACCTTTGCCAGCGGCCTGCGTGCCATTGTCAGGCTGGATCCCGACGTCATACTCGTGGGCGAGATTCGAGACAGCGAGACCGCTTTGATAGCTGTACAATCGGCCCTGACCGGTCATCTCGTCCTGTCTTCAGTGCATGCCAACGATACTGTGGGCGCTGTCTTTCGCCTGATCGACCTGGGGGTTGAGCCCTTCCTTATCAGCTCGGCCTTGATCGGTATTGTGGCGCAGCGCATGGTAAGACGTGTTTGCCCGCACTGCGCCCGCATGGTTACGGCGCCGCTGGTCGAGCAGATAGCCTACGAAAAGGAGATGGGGGAGAAAAGGTCGGAGTTTATGTATGGTGAAGGCTGTAAAATGTGTGTTCACACGGGCTACCTTGGCCGTACCGCCATATTCGAGATATTCACGATAACGGACGATATTCGTAGAATGATCGTTGGCGGCGCCAGCAATACTGATATCAGGGCGGCGGCGCTCAGCTCCGGGATGATTCCTATCGCACGCTACGGAATGATGCAGGCCAAAGCAGGTGTTACAACCCCCTATGAAGTACTGCGCAATGCATATACCATTTCATGATAGGGAGCATGGTATATGTCCCTTACTATCAGTACAGTACAATAGTACTACAATTTTTCAACCGAAAGCCTGTATATAGGCCATTATTCTAATGTATTATTATGGTGGGCTTATGCATTTGGAATAAAATATGTACTACGAGTATATCGGTTATACCGCTGACAGGCAGGTAGTCAAAGGCAGGATTGATGCGGCCGGGGAAAAAGAGGCCGGGGAGAAGCTTGCATCCAGCGGATACCAGATTCTCAGCCTAAAGGCCTCGGGAGGG
>DAOUFT010000112.1:0-14893 GCA_034429855.1 Dehalococcoidia bacterium | reverse complement strand
CTGCTCCACGAAAAATTTATAGGTGGCCTCCCTCTCAGCCGGGTCTTTGATAGCAGCCAGCTCTTTCTTGAAGCCGTGTTTGACCGCCCCCTCAAGTCCCATTCCACCAAATTCACCGGTCGGCCAGCAGGTGGTGAAGAATGAGCCGTGGAAGCTGCCGGCCGTCATGGCCATGGCGCCCAGCCCATAGCCTTTGCGCAGAACAATGGTGAAAAAGGGAACGCTGACGTGAGACCCTGCGATGAACATGCGGCAGACATGCCTCACCTGTGCCCTGGTCTCGATGTCCGGTCCGACCATGAAGCCCGGCGTGTCTACCAGGGATAATATCGGTAGGCCGTATGCATCGCAGAGCTGCATAAAGCGGGCAGCCTTATCGGCATCTTCCGCTTCAATTGCGCCACCCATATGTTTTGAATCGTTGGCCAGCAGGCCGAAAGATCTGCCCTCGATGCGCACCAGCGATGTTACCATACCCGGACCGAAATGCGGCCTCAGTTCAAGCACAGAGCCCCTGTCGGCCAGTGTCTCGATCACAGAGCGCACATCATAGACACGCACTCTGTTCTCCGGTATCAACCAGCGCAGCATACGCTGGTCGGCAGCATCCCAATCATCTACAGGACCCTGGTAATAGGAGAGATATTTTTTAGTTATACTCACAGCCTCGCTTTCATTTTCCACAGCGATATCAACCACACCATTGCGGGTCTGTATATCTATTGGCCCCACCTGCTCGGGTCTGACCACGCCCAGGCCGCCGCCTTCGATCATGGCAGGGCCACCCATGCCGATGCTGGAGCTTTTGGTAGCGATGATAACATCACAGCAACCCAACAGCGCTGCATTGCCTGCGAAACACGGACCTTCGACTATACCTATCAGGGGTATTTTACCGCTCAGAGCGGCAAAGCTGCTGAAAGATGCAATATCCAGGGCAGCCACCACATTGGCATCAGTGTCGCCAGGCCGACCGCCGCCACCCTCCGCAAACAACACGATCGGCAGCTCCCACTGATTGGCAATATGCAGCACTCGGTCCAGCTTCTTATGGCCCATCAGCCCCTGGGTACCCGCCAACACTGTGAAATCATAGGCCATCACCATGCAGCGTGAAGCCCTGTCATCGAACAACGCCCCGTTTACCGTGCCGATGCCGGCGATAAAGCCGTCGGCAGGGGTCTTCTTCATCAGGTCTTCCATAGAGCGCCGCTTACGCTGCAGGGCAACCGTCAGGGCGCCGTACTCGATAAAGCTCCCGCGATCGCAGAGGTCCTCGATATTTTCGCGTGCCGTGCGTTGATTCCGGTCGTGCCGCCTGGAAACGGCCTCGGGTCTGTTCTCATCCAATGTATAGGCATGACGCTCTATCACATGCGCCAGGTCCGGACGGATGGAATCGAGATCGATTTTCTCCTCATCAACCCTGTAACCATCGACCACCTCGGCCTCCTCAATATAGAGCAACGGTGAACCGCTGGCTGCGACGTCGCCGAGTTCGACGCAAACGGCCCTCACATAACCGCTGCGGTCTGCTGTAATGACATGTTCCATCTTCATAGATTCAAGCACCATCAATTTTTGACCTGCCACCACCATATCGCCGGACAAAACCTCGATGTCTACCACGCATCCCTTAAGGTGCGACCTGATCGCGACAGTTCCCGGAGGGACGTCCTTTTCGATAACAGCCCCGTTTTCATCGGGCACTGCAGCCTGCTGAAAATCGAAACCCGTATGTGACAGCTCCGCAGCCGCGGCAGCCAGCGACCCGGCATTGTCCTCTACAAAACGGGTGCTGACCTCTCCGCTGACGATCTCCGGCCTGCCAAGAATGGCTCTGAGGAAAGGAATGTTTGTCTTAATTCCTTCAATGCGGAATTCGCCCAACGCACGTCCGGCCTTAGCCACGGCCTGGCTGAAGTCAGTTGACCGTGAAGTGACGACCAGCTTCGCCAGCAGCGAATCAAAAGAGGAATTGATGCGATAGCCGGCGTACCCATAACCATCGACGCGGATGCCCGGTCCGGAAGGGACTTCGTAAACCCTCACCACACCTTCGCCAGGAAGGCTGTTCCCCTTGTCATCCATGGTTTCAGCATTGATACGCAGTTGAACTGCATATACCTTGGGTTGCGCCGCATTGCCGCGGTGCCCCAGGGACTCGAGGGTGCTGCCCTCCGCCAGCTCAATCTGAGTCCCGACCAGGTCCACTCCGGTGACCTCCTCGGTAACGGTATGCTCAACCTGGAGCCTGGGATTTACCTCGATGAAAGCGAAGCCCGCACCATCGCCCGCGCGCTCATCCACTAAAAATTCCACAGTTCCAAGGCTGAGGAATCCGGCCTCACCGGCGATATGCAGGGCGGAATCGGATATCCTGGCCCGCATTTTTACCGGGAGCGATGGGCAGGGTGAAACCTCTATCAGCTTTTGATTCCGTCTCTGCAAGGTGCAGTCACGCAGTCCCAGGTGTATAACCTGCCTTCCGTCACCAACCACCTGCACCTCGATATGCCTGGGTTTCTCCAGCATTTGCTCTACGTAGACATCCGGCCTGCCGAAGGACTTACGCGCCTCCGACTGGCAGCGAACATAAGCCTCCTCGATGTCATCCAGCTTATTTACGATACGTATGCCCCTGCCACCACCGCCATAAACCGACTTGATCATTACAGCGCCGCCATCCCCCAGCGATTTAAAAAACTCCTTTGCTTCTTCAAGGCTGGCGGCCCCGGCTGTTCCCCGCAGCACCGGCACGCCGCATTTCCTGGCCAGTTCAATAGCCGCGGCCTTATTGCCGAAAAGATCGAGTATCTCCGGTGTGGGACCTACGAAAATGATGCCCTGAGCGGAGCAGCACCGGGCGAAATCAGCATTCTCGCTGAGGAATCCGTAACCGGGGTGAATTGCATCGCAGTGCGAGCTCACGGCCGCATCGATTATTTTATCTATATCGAGGTAGGCGGCGCTGCCCTTTCCGTCCAGCGCACGGGCTTCATCAGCAACTGAAATGTGCAGCGACCTTTGATCATCGGCCGAATATACTGCCACTGTGGATATACCTAGGCCTGCGGCAGCACGCGCAATCCGTATAGCTATCTCACCTCTGTTGGCTATCAGAAGCTTCTTGATTTTCATGCAGCGCCTCCCATCAGGATGGATCATTTATCTCAACAGCCTGTAAATAAATATGAGCTTATTTTATAGCTGATAGTTTATACCGGTTAGTATAATATGCCTTTTCTGCCCATTTTAGCAAGTGACGCCGGCACATTATCACGAGGTTCATACAACAGCCTTCAATATTAGCTTTAAATCAGCATCCGGCAACAGGGGGTTACAACCACATATTCATCTTGACATTTAAGGGTCAGGATGGTAATTTAACGGTCAGTATAAAATTATACCGATGAGCATAATTACTCGCAAAATGAGCAAAAACTCGGTGAAAGCCGAGCAATACCGTGAGCAGCTTTTCGAGGCGGTGGCGCAGGTGCTGCTGAAACACCGTACATCAAGGTTCACGCTGGACGAGGTTGCCACCGAGATAGGAGTATCCAAAGGTGTGATTTACTACTATTTCGATTCCAAGGGCGAGATGATCTACAGGATGAACAAATACATGTTCGACCTGATCCGCCAGGCACTTGCCCCGATCAGCAACGATCGGTCCCTGACTCCGCGCCGCAAGCTGGAAGCGTTGATCAGGGCTTACATCGGTGTTGTGGCTGGACGGTGGAAGGTCAGCCGTCTACTATGGTCCGATATGGCGCTACGAGAGACCTCGGCCCATCACGCCGGCGTGATCAACCGTGAACGAAAAGCTTTAAGGATACTGATCACCCGCGTGCTCCAGGATATCATCATAACCGAGCGGCTCCAGCCGATCGATGAGCATCTGGCCGCGTGGCTTATCTACGGCATACTTTCCTTTGCCCCGATGTGGTTCCGGCCCGGCAGGGGCGTATCAGAGGATGAGATGTCCCAATACATTATCAAGATGATATCAGAAGGTTATTTAAGCTATAAGCCGGCGAAAAAATAATTCACCGGGCTCGATCGTTCAGCCCAAGGGTGGGACAAATATTTGGAGGTAAGTTTATGAGCGGTATTCTGTCGGGCATCAATGTTCTTGAATTCGGCCAATATATTGCAGGTCCCTATACAGCCATGCTGCTGGCCGAGCAGGGAGCCGATGTAATCAAGATCGAGAGGCCGGGAGGAGATCCGTATCGCAGGGAGAAGGGCTTCGTGGTCTGCAACCGCAGCAAAAAGGCAATCGTGCTGGACCTCAAGACACGGGAAGGAAAGGAAGTAGCGTGCCGCATGGCGCAGAGGGCGGATGTCCTTATCGAGAATTACAAACCCGGCACAGCCGACCGTCTGGGAATCGGATATCAGGCTGTTTCCGATATCAACCCGAAAATCATCTACTGCTCAATTTCCGGATTCGGGCAAAAAGGACCGTACCGGGACATCGCTGGATGGGACCCGCTGGTGCTTTCGATGTCAACCTACTACACCGAGCAGAACCGTGCGGGGGATCCCATATATCAAAACCACCTGCTGGCGAGCCATTACTCGAGCTTCCTAGCCGCGTTCTATATTGGAGTGGCACTGTACGCCCGCGAGATATCCGGCCAGGGAGAACGGATAGACCTGTCGTTGCTCAGGTCGGCGGTAGCCATCCAGCCCAATGTACTGGGCAACAGCCCCAGTAAAATCAGGTTCCCGTTTAACGTGCGCGGATTAATGCCGATGGTGCGATCCTACCAGGGAGGGGACGGCCGGTGGTTTGTCCTGAGCGCCGCCAGCGTAGGTTTCTTCGCTTCGCTTTGCTCGGTGCTGGGGCATGACGAATGGCATCTCGACCCTCTGTTCGACGGCGCACCCCTGCTTATACTGCCCCCTAAAAGCGCCCAGGTGATCAACATATTACAATCAATCTTTTACACCAAATCCCGGGACGAATGGATCGGGATCCTGCAGGAGGCCAATATACCATGTTCGCCCATCCAGTCGGTAGAGCAATTCATGGCACATCCCCATGTTGCAGCCAATGAGCTTCTCGTGGAGCTGGACGAGCAGGAGCTCGGCAAAGTGAAGGAGATGAATATACCACTTATGCTGTCCGAAACACCCGGAGGTATCTCCGGACCATCACCCAGGCTGGGGCAACATACGCAACAAATATTGTCCGGGCTCGGCTATACGGGCGCCGAGATAGGCGTATTTAAGCGAGAAAGAGCCATATGACCATGAATAAATCTGGAGGCAAGAGAGATGAAGGTCTTTGAAGGAATACGTGTTGTAGATTTCACCACCTTTCTGGCCGGTCCCTATCTGTGCAGGCTGCTGGCAGACCTGGGCGCCGAGGTGATCAAGGTTGAAGCTGAAATGCCTGAGACGTACCGCATGCTGGCCATTGCGTTCGCCTCGCAGAATCGCAACAAGCGCTCCATCAGCATCGATCTTAAAAAGGAGCAGGGAAAGTCCATAGTCCGCGAGCTTTTAAAAAAGGCTGATATCGTGGTTGAAAACGCCAGGCTCGGTGTGATGCAGAGGCTGGGCTTCGATTACGATTCCTGTAAAAAGTTAAACCCCAACGTAATTTATGTATCTGCAACCGGATTCGGCAGCAGAGGACCTTTTGCCAGCCTCCCCGGACTCGACCCTCTGGCCGCTGCCTTCGGCGGGTGGATGGTAAATACCTGCGGCCCCGATAAACCTCCGATTTATCCCAAGGTTACAGCTGCTGATGTGGGCGTGTCGGCATTGGGCGCATTCGGAACAGTGCTGGCCCTGCTTCATCGACGGAGGACCGGCCGGGGACAGAGGGTGGAAACCTCGCTTTTGCATTCAGCTGTTGCGTTCGGGACAAACACGGTAATCGATTGCGCAGGCATGAAACGTGAGTACATAAACGACCAGTCACCCAAGGGCTACTCAGCCACCAGCAGGATGTACAGCGGCATCGACGGCAAATGGTTCTTCGTTCAATGCAGCAGCGAGCAGGACTGGAAAAACCTCTGCAGCGCCACTCGCCTGGAATACCTGATGTCCGACAAAAGGTTTAAAACCGCCGCCGCCCGGCGCCGCAACGATGCAGCGCTGACGCAGATCCTTGCGGGCTGCTTCGCCCTGGCCTACGCCGAAAACTGGATAACTCTGCTGCGCGACAACAGGGTCCCTGCGGCGCCGGCTTTGTACGAGACCGAGATATATAACGAGGCCCAGTTCCTGGAAAATGACTCCTTCGTCTGGCAGGACCATCCCGAGATAGGCCGCTCGCAGCTGGTGGGGTTCCCGGCGCAGTTCAAAAACATTGAAAACGTGCTGGAAAGATGTTCACCCAGGCTAGGCGAGCACACCAGAGAGATATTGACCGAACTGGGCTATGACGAAGCGAAAATAGCTGAATTGAAGAGCGCCAAGGTGGTCTTCTATTAGCGGCAGCACATCTCAGGCGACGTGCTGACCCAGGATTATATAGAACGGTGTTTTCTTCTGTTTCCAGTACTGCGCCGTAGAATCGAATATCCGCTCAGCCATATGCGCATCAGGCGGGTCTTTTATGGCGAATGACTGGTGGCTCTTGAAAAGGACGACATATCCCGCTGCCGGCCTCCACGACATGTCGGTCAGGCAATCGTTAAACGCGTCCCAGTTCATGCCGAAATGAGCTGGAAAGCCCAGCATGTCAGCCGTCTTCCTGAGAAAACCGTGCTTGTCCTTCACCCCTTTTAAATCAACCGCCATGTATTTCAGGTCAACGGACCGGGCGGCACTGCGGATGTCGGCGTCAGCGCCCGGCGCAGCCAGGTAAACTCCCGTGTTCAGATAGGTGCTGAATATACCTGCCCAGTCTTCCATGCCTCACTCCTGTATCAATTTGAACGATCTGTAGTGATCATCTGTATAGTAATATTCACCGCCGCCACCGGCGACAATGCGGCGCGCTCCCCGGTCGTGCGAGCCCGGTGTTGTCACAGTATATTCGTGATAATATCCGCCCGGCCTGGCCGGCAGCAACCCTTCATAGTTGCTGAACACCGTGCCGTCCTTGGAATAAGGAAAGGGGCCTCCGCTCTTGATCAGCGCCAGTGTTGTTCTGCCCTCGGGCGGCAGGTCGGCTAACCCGATTACCTTTATACCGTTGGGCTGGCCGACCTGGCTCCCACCGGCTGCGGAACCAGACTGCTCAACGGGAGATGCCGGTTGCGTGCAATTGAAAAGGCCACTGTTGCCGCTCAGGAAGCTAAATAACAGATAAGCCGCGGCAAGCACGGCCAGATAGAGAATGACCTGCTTCCAGGATGTTGGTTTGATCCCCATATGCACAGTATATTACAGACATAAATATTTCTAAAAGCGCGGCTAAACGGTTAACAGCCGGTTTTGACTTGCACGATGGGCCACCTTATACTACGAAATATCGTCAGGCCGGCACGGACGTTCAACCGGGCACAATTTCGGTGATAAGGAGGTACGGTCTATCATGAAGAAGAGGACTATTACAACCATCTCACTTGCTTTCAGCCTGATCCTGATCTGCATCTCGCTGCTCGCCGGATGTACGGCGCCGCAGACTTCCGATAAAACACTGTATATAACCGGAACGTACGGTTCTCTCAGCCACGGGGTATACGATGGAGATATGACCGTTGCCGACCTAAAGCATCAGGGCGATTTCGCCCTGGGCAACTTCAATGCCCTCGACGGCGAGATGGTGGGACTGGACGGCAAATACTACCGGATAGGCCCGGGCGGAAGGTTAAGCGCGGCTGATGACAGCATGCGCATGCCTAACACTACGGCCACGTTCTTCAAGCCGTACGAAGTCATAATCATAGATAAACCCATGAGCTACCAGGAGCTCCAGCAATATATCAGTCAGCAGCTGCCCACGCAGAACATATTCTATGCCATCAAACTTAACGGCAATTTCGAGTCCATCAAAGCCAGGACACTGACGAAGCTGGACCAGCCCTACCCTTCCACACCATATTCCGCCATCACGCAGAATGAGCCGACCTTTGATTTCAATAATGTGGATACGGTCATGGCCATGGCCTACAGCCCGATCCAGATGAAGGAGTTGGTCTACCCCGGCTATCATGCCCATTTCATCACGGCCGACGGGAAATCCGGAGGGCATGTGATCGATGCACGCATAACCAGAGGCCGGGCTGAAGTGGAATTTCTGCCTAATATAACGGTGAACCTGCCACAAAACAGCAGGTACTACCAGGTGGATTTCAGCGAATCTAAATAGTACTTAACAGCGGACCGTGCGGCCGATTCACTGACCCCTGAGCCGGCTTTCAAACGTACGCACAAAGGAATTGATGCGGTGCTCGTTCTCTTTGATATACTCCTCCGCATCCTCGCTGACTCTCCACAAGATATAAATAATCGCTGGAATCACAAGAAAGATCCCGACGAAGTGCAGAAGGAACTTGTCATTGGCCAGACAGTCATGAATAAAAAGCGCCAGCATTACAATCAATCCCAGTGCTAAATATATGTTGCCCAATAATTTGAGTAACTTCATGCCGTCCTCCTCAGGATTGAGTGTCGTAACACCAACCCTGCAGCACTTCCGACCAATCCAGTATACTCCGCATTTTTTTTCTTTCCAAATCGGATATGATACTAATCTCCGCCTGAGATTCATGCCTGTCATGGGGCGATCGGGGCAATCACAGCAATCCTCCGTACAAAATGATATAGTATTGTGAAGAGGAACGAAGAGATGGCGAGGACGTCGGATAGATACCCCGGTGTGGAATGGGTCGGCGACACGGGTGCTTTTATACAGATCGACGATAAAAAATGTTCAGGCTGCGGCAACTGCATAAAAGTGTGCCTGGGGCGCTGTTTTGAGATGGAAAAGAAGCTGGCCAGGATCAGAAGCCTGGCGGAATGCATGGAATGCGCCTCCTGCTGGTACGTCTGCGTGGAAGGGGCTATAAGTTTCAGATGGCCGCCGGGCGGCACAGGGTACAGGAGCGACTGGGGATAGCATGGCACGCCGGGAATACGACGTCATTGTGATCGGGGCCGGATTCGGCGGGCCGGTTGCAGCTAAAAAGTGCGCCGACGCCGGGCTGAGAACGCTCATGCTGGAAAGATCGGAGAATCCCGGTGAGAAGGTAATCTCCGGCCTCACCATCCCCATCTATGGATTTTTGTTCGGTCCTGCATTCATTCGGGACGGCAATCCGCCGATAGAGAGGCCGGTGGACGGCATCAGAAATTATGTCATCTGCGATGTTAAAAGCGGAGATATCGAGATCGTCGAACTGCGTATACCCAGGCCTGTTTCTCCCATCATCGCCTTCGGCTACAACGCATACTGCAAGCCCTTCTGCACCTGGGAGGCGCAGCAGGCCGTCAGGGCCGGCGCCGAGTTATCGACCTGCACGACCGCAGTGGACGTAATTAAAAACGACGGCCGCATCGAGGGTATCGTGACTGAAAACGGTGAGGAGATTGGGGCAAAGATCGTGATAAATTGTGAGGGATCACAGGGTATACTGGCCGTCAAGGCGGGCGTAAGGGAAAAATATCCACCTCAGACCATCTCATTGGCCGATACGTATGATTACGAGTGTCCCAGAGAGGTCATCGATGAGGTTTTCGGGCACAGCCTGCGGTTTTGCTGGGCTTTCGACGAGCAGAAGCTGGCGCCGCCCCTGGGACACGGCAACGGGCTGATGAGCTGGCCTTATAAAAACAGTATACACTGGATGCAGGACCAGTGCCTGGCCTTTGATGACGGACAGGTGCCAAATCTCAGGCGGTTGTTCGACGAGTACCATGGGAATATAACCGGGCAGCTTCCCTGGTGGAGGGACGAGATAGCGCCACGTGTCAGGCTGAGGGCCAGGATGTGGGAGGGGTTCGGGATATATGTCGGCCTGGACGATAAGCTGCGCAACATGCCCAATTATACGCACGGGATGATACTCGCCGGAGACGTAGCCGGGCTTGAGAGCACGGGCCTGTGCGACGGCGTGCCGACAGCCTGGTTTTCGGCGGAGATCGCGGCTGATACGGCCATCGAAGCTATAAGGACCAATGATACGTCAGCTGCTTTTCTGGAGAGATACGACCGCAGGATTCGGTCTCACAGAATCATCCAGTGGGCGATCACCTGCAGAGGTAGATGGAACCTGCGTAAAGCGCAGGAAAGCCATGACCGCAGGGAACTTAAATCAAAGATCAATTACCAGTTCGGTCCGGGCATACTGACCCATGCCGGGACCCCTCTCGTCAATGGTATTTTAAGAGCCATCAGAAAAGATCCGCTCGTTTTGAAGCGATGGGCGAGGATGTTTCTTAGATACTACTATTGCTGGGAAAACGATCGCGCAAATCAGGAAACAATCGAGGACGGCGGTAAAAAGAGGAGATCACTGACCCTAGATTTGATAATACTGGATGCCATGGTGATAGTGTTCAGCCCGATCAACTGGATACTGGCCTGTCTGCTGGAGCCCCTTTCTGGTGTTGTTAATCCCCTGGTTAAATTCCTCCTCCCGCTGATCGAGCTTGTATTACGCGCAGGCATAAAAATGGAGCCGCTGTTCAAGCCTTTTACCCGCTGGACGATCGATTACGTTAAAGGGGCGGACCCGGAGATACTGGTCAGCGGCTTTTCTGAACGGTCTCGAGGACGACCTCGTAAATCTCGAGCTTTTCTTTCTTGAGCAGGTCTTCGATCTTCTTCTTGATAGCCAGCGCCTTCTCCATGGACTTGCTCTGTTCCTCGTCAGGAAAAGTCGCCTGGACCTTAAGATAAGCGGTATTCAGCCGTGCGTGTGGCATTTATTTATCCTCCTTTCGCTATGCCCTGCCTGGAGATACTTCAATGTACTTCAAAGAAACTGAGTTTGTCCAGTCGATCGAAATTGTGCTGGGCGTCAATCCAGCGCACAGTGCCGGAACGGCAGCGCATGGCAATAGACTGCGTGCGCGCGCCTCCGCTGAAATAGCGCACTCCTTTGAGCAGCTCGCCGCTGCTGATGCCGGTGGCAGCAAAAAAAACGTCGTCGCTATCGATCAGGTCCTGCGTCTTATAAACCCTGTCGACGTTTATGCCTGCTTTCTGTGCTACCTCTCTTTCACTGCTATCGCGCATCCATGCCTTGCACTGGATGGCGCCGCCGATGCAATGGATGGCCGCTGCTGATAGGACTCCTTCAGGCGTTCCGCCGATGCCCATCAGAACATCGACCTCACGCTCCGGCAGGGCTGCATCGATACTGGCCGCTATATCACCATCGGCGATCAGCTTGACCCTGGCGCCGGCGCTCCTGATCTCCGAGATCAACCGATCATGTCGCGGTCTGTCCAGCACCACAACAGTCAGCTCGGATATCTTCCTTCTTTTTGCTGCAGCGATATTCTTCAGATTATCGGATACGGGCGCATCTATATCGATACAGTCTTTGGCCTCGGGACCTGTGACTATTTTGTTCATATACACAAATTGTCTAGGCCAGTGTATCGTCCCCCTGGCGGAAAGAGCCACGACGGCGATGGCGCCGGGCAGGCCCCTGGCGACCAGATTGGTCCCATCCACAGGATCCACAGCTATATCCACCTTGAGTCCTGATCCACCGCCGATATGCTCGCCAATGTATAGCATGGGGGCATGGTCCTTCTCCCCTTCGCCTATGATCACGATTCCGTCCATATGCACATAGTCCAGCACATAGCGCATGGCGTTTACCGCGGCTGCATCTACAATCGTTTTATCACCTCTGCCCAGATACCGCGCTGCAGCCAGCGCTGCTGCTTCCGTGACTCGCACCAACTCCATGGCGATATTGCGCTCGATCGGTATATCTGAATGACCGGATTTCATACTGCACAACCTCCCCGTCCAATAAGACTATTACATATCCCGCCCCATAGTCAATACGTTTTTAAATCCACGGGCAGGGCGCAGCAAACACAAGAAGCAATATTGGCAATGTCGCATCACGTTTGAAATTTTATGTTAAGTAGAATATAATAAGGAAGTAGCTACAGGTTCAGAAGTCCCCCCTGGAGTGCAGTTGCCGTACAAAAGTGAGAATGTTGTCATGGCATCCAACCAATTTGCAGAGATCAGCAAAGACCTTTTCAATCAGATCAAGTTGATTGAAACCAGGGTTAAGCAAGATTCATTCAAAGATGCGGTTAAGCTGCTGTCTGTTGCCGAGAAAACCTGCCAGCAGCTCGAGTCGTTGATGACGCCAGAAAACCAGCTGCAGAGCCATATCATCAGCAACCGCCGCCAGGAGATAAGCTGGCTGCATGACAACATCCAGAAGGGGCTGCAGAAGAGGAAAAAGGCCGGCAAGAGACGGGCATCTAAATAAGAGCCCTGCATTCCACATAAACAGACAACCTGCACAACTCCCGTTTCCCTCAGCAAAATACCGATTAATACAACGCCTGACAAAATATAACATGTTATATTACGATATATCGTAATGCATCGTTAAGGAGGTTATAATATGTTCCATAGAAGGCATTTTGACCGTGAGCACCGTTCCCGATTTTTTGAAAAGGGGGACATTAAATACGTCATCCTGGACTTGCTTAAGGACAAGCCTGCGCACGGGTACGAGATAATCCGGGCTCTGGAAGACCGCTTCTTCGGATTTTATTCTCCGAGCGCGGGCAGCGTTTATCCCACACTTCAGCTGCTGGAGGACATGGGATACGTGAAATCGTCTGAGCAAGATGGGAAAAAGGTATATACCATCACGGACACGGGCAAGGAATTTCTTAAAGAGAGAGGTGAGACCATGGACAAGATCAGGGCGCAAATGCACGACTGGTGCAGGGGTGGGAGCCGTGAGGAGATGCATGACGTCATGCATGAGATGGGGCATCTCGCCAGGAGCGTTATGCGTAAGGCACGGCACATGGATGCGGAAAAGCTCTCGCGCATCAGGGAGATCATCAGCCGCGCCGAGCATGAAATAGAGGCACTAGCCTGATTGCTCGGTTGGTAAATCCATATCGTCGAGATGCAAGGAGGTTGCGCGATGGACAGGAAAAAGATACGCCTCATAACGGCGTACCTGTTAGGAGCCGTGGTTGATGCAGTAGTTTCCATCCCTATGTTCAGTATGGCGTTCAGTGGAAATTACGGTAACGAGGTCAGTTATACTCTTGCGGCCGGTGCCATTCTCATGATCGGATGGACCGTTCTGCTTCTGTGGGCGGTGCATAAGCCCATGGAACGCAGGGGGGTGCTGCTGATAACACTGGTGCCCATAGCCGGCCTATTCATCACGACTCTGGTCATCAATTCACAGGATGCATTCCCCCTCGGTATCTTTCTGTTGCGTATAATTGGCGGTCCCTTGCTGGCTGCCTTTTATATTTTTACCTATTGGTTCTCTAAATCCGTTACAATTGAGAAGGTTTGAAACCAATTAGACGGAGGAGAAGCTCGATATGGAAAAGAAAGTTCACAACGTTGAGGGGCAGGCCAAGGCAGGTCCATATTCCCATGCCGTTGAGGCCGGCGGATTCATCTTTGTTTCCGGCACCGGCCCGGTCGACGTGGAACGGAACGTTTTCGAGCTTGAAGATGTGAAGAAAGCTACTGCTATCACGCTCGATAATATACGCAGAATTCTGAAAACAGCGGGCAGCGACCTGGACAGGGTGGTCAAAGCCAATGTGTATCTGCGCGATATGGCCGATTTCAGCTCGATGAACGAGGTCTACGCAACCTATTTCCCGGACAGGCAGCCGGCCAGGACCTGCATCGCAGCCAAGCAGTTGCCGGCCAACATACCGGTTGAGATCGAGGTCATCGCCATTAAATAATAAGTATGGTGGGAATTTATTCCTCAGGCCCCTCTTTAAGGGCTGCCAGATTGGCGACCTTGCCCGTGGTTACCTGCAGGGCCACGTGGGTCTGGCTCTTGCGCACACCCGTGATCTTGGGCAGATAGTCCTTGAGGAATTTGGCCATGCTGGCGGACGAGACGAACCACGCGCCGAAGAGGATATCGAAGGGGCCTGTGCAGAGCGCGACGAAGTCCACGTTGCTGCAGCTGGCCAGCGCCTGAGTGATGTCGTCCACATGCGGCGCCTCTACCTCGAGCAGTATGAAAGCCCTCACGGTGTAACCCAGCTTGGCCGGGTCAGGCACTACTGACCAGCTGATCACGCCCTGCTCCAGCAGCCGGTTTATCCTGCGCCTGACGGTCTTCTCGCTCACGCCCAGCTTGCGCGATAGATCGATATTGCTGCGCCGCGCATCGATCGCCAGCTCCGCTATCAACCTGTTATCCAACCGGTCCATAAGCCTCATTATATCATGTCCGAATACGGCTGATATACAACTCTAAACGCCCTTTCCGGACGCTAGCGAAGCAGCGGAAAATTTTTTACTGCGGTGACCTTTTTACTTTTTTCGGAACCGTTTTTCGCAAACATGCCCCAGCTAATCCGCAGCGCGACTCTGCATGACATTAATTCGGCCTAATTTTTAAAAATTCATCCTATTTTAGGCACATTTTTAGCTTGACAGTGTCGTTTTATGTGCATAATCTATAGTCAACTTCAGTCGCCTTTTTAGAGTCAGAGATGGATTTCAGCCTGGGGTATAAAGAGGAAGCGCTGCGGCGCGAGGTGCGCGAGTTTGCCGAGAGGGAGATACCGCAGGCTTTTATAGCCAGTTTTCTGGATGAGGAGAGCCGTGACGATGACTGGGCTTTCAGCCTTTCTATATCCAAGAAGCTGGCTGATCGGGGATGGCTGGCCATGGGCTGGCCTCAAAAGTATGGCGGGCGCGGCGCCTCCCATCTTGAGCAGATGGTCTTCGCCATGGCGGCGGCCGACTGCGGCGTGCCCGGACTCTCCCTGGGGG
>DAOUFT010000111.1:0-62034 GCA_034429855.1 Dehalococcoidia bacterium | reverse complement strand
CTGGTAGCAGCTCAGCATATATCGCAGGTATTCTGGGGCGACGTCGTGCAGCCCGGCAAGGAAGTGGTCATCGGTTACCTTCCCTTCTATCATATTTACGGCCAGTCGGTAGTAATGTCCGGTTCAATGACGCAGGGCTACACTCTGGTGATATTTACCACACCGGACCTCGACGACATACTCAACTCTATTGAAAACTACGGGGCAACCATATTCTACAGCGTTCCGGCGTTGTACGAGGTGCTGAGGGATTACCATAGAACCGACCGCGTCAACTGGAAGAAGATCAAGGTGCTGGTTTCGGGCGCAGATGCGCTGCTGGAGGATACCGCCAAGGGATGGGAGAAGCGCACGGGCACCAAGATACATGAAGGCTGGGGCATGACCGAGACCACATCCGTTGGTATCGTCAGTCCCTACGGCAGGCCTAAGATCGGCTCGTTTGGTGTGCCGATGTCCAGCTGTGTGGCAGCAATCCTGGATCCCGCTAAAGACGAATTCCTGCCCCTGGGCGAAACAGGCGAGCTAGCATTCAGGGGTCCGCAGATTGCCAAAGGCTACTGGAACAAACCTGAAGATACCAAGCTCATGTTTATTCAAATCGACGGCGTTACCTGGGTGAGGACGGGCGACCTGGCACGCATGGACGAGGAAGGCTATTTCTACTTCTATGATAGAAAGAGGGACATGATCAAATACAAGGGACTGGCCGTCTTCGCACGCGAAGTGGAGGAGGTGCTGACATCACATCCACAGGTCAAGGAAGCTGGGGTCATCGGCGTTGCCGATCCTGACGTGGGAGAGAAGGTAAAGGCCATTGTGGTGCTGGAAACGGAAGCCAGGGGAAAAGTGACCGAACAGGACATCATAGTTTACGCTATGGAGAGGCTGGCCCATTATAAGTGTCCCAAGATCGTTGAATTCAGGGGAGAGGTTCCCAAGACCGATGTCGGGAAAGTATCCAGGCGTGAGCTGAGAGAGGAGGAGCTGTAATATGGCGGCCTTTTTCGAGGTAGAGAATGTAACCAAACGTTTCGGCGGCCTTGTCGCAGTCAACAACGTCAGCTTCCAAGTGGCACAGGACGAGATCGTTGGTCTGATCGGACCTAACGGGGCCGGAAAGACTACTCTTATACGTTGCCTGCTGGGAATTCTCAAACCCGATTCCGGCGCCATCCGTTTCAAGGGTGAGGATATTACAAAGCGCCGTCCCTGGGAGATCGTGCAGCGCGGCATGGTAGGCACCTTCCAAGTCGTCAAACCATTCAGACACCTGCCCATCATCGCGAATGTCATGGTCGGCTGCCTCTGCCCGAGGATCAGCAAGCGGGGTGAATGGGTGAAAAGGGCCGAGATAAAAGCGCGTGATGCGCTTGAGTTTGTGGGCATTGCCGACCTTGCTCTCGAGCCTGCCTCCATACTTTCGCACGGCGATTTAAAGCGGCTGGAAGTGGCCAGGGCCATAGCCACTGAGCCGGAGCTGATGTTGCTCGATGAACCTTTCGGAGGATTGAACCCGGCGGAAACCGAGCTCGTGGCCCGTTCGATCAAGAGACTGCACAAGGGCGGTCGCTTCGGCCGGCTGCACAGCGAGGGTCCGGCCATGTTGATCATCGAACACAAACTAAGCGAGCTGATGAAAATAGTGGACCGGGTAATAGTATTGAACTTCGGCGAGGTGCTGGCACAGGGCACACCCGAGGAGATATCCCGGGATAAGCGCGTTATAGAAGCATATACCGGCAAGGAGGTGCTCGTTGCTTGAGGTAAGGAATGTAACAGTCCGCTATGACACAGCCATGGTGCTGGACGATGCAAGCCTTAAGGTTGAACAGGGTGAGTTGGTGGGGCTGGTCGGACCCAACGGCGCCGGAAAAACAACTCTGCTGCGAGCCATAGTCGGGTTGATCAACTGGGAAAAGGAGGTTCTGAAAGGGACAAGGGATGAGAATATAACTTTCAATGGAACTGTTGAATTCGATGGCAAACGCATCGAAAAACTTTCAGCCTCGGAAATCGCCAAGCTGGGATTGCTGCTTTGCCCGGAGCGGGGCCGTCCTTTTGTCGAGATGACTGTCGAAGACAACCTGCTGGCAGGCGCCTACCTATGTAAAAACAAGAAAGATGTTAGCGCCAGCCTGGCCAGGGTATATGCCCTTTTCCCCAGGCTTAAAGAGCGGCAGAAGCAGATATCCGGCACGCTGTCCGGCGGGGAACGCCAGATGCTGGCCATCGGCAGGTCGCTCATGCGCCGTCCAAAATTCATGCTGGTGGATGAGCCTTCCAGCGGTCTTGCGCCAAAGCTGAAGGAGGACCTATTCAAGCGAGTTGAGGAGATCTACCACGACCTGGGTGTCACCATCCTGCTTGCAGAGCAGGACGTCAGCTTCGCTTTCGCACTGTCTGTCAGAAACTACGTGATGTCCAGGGGACACATTATTGCCGAGGGAACAGCCAAGGAACTGCTTAAGGACGAAACTGTAAGAAAGACCTATCTGGGACTTTAAATTATCTAACTTCCGCAAATCAATGAAGCTCGGCCCCACAGGCCCTGCATTCTTTCCGCCAGGACGCGTTGGAAAGCTTGCAGCGCGGACATTCCGTCTCCAGCTTATCCCTGATCCACACCGCAAATCCCTCCGGCATGAAGAGCAGGATAAAGATAACCAGAAAAGAGAATATGAGGAAGCGCAGGTCGGAGATCATAATGTCCGATCCCGGCCAGATAGGGACTCCGAACTGACGTAAAAGCTCCATCAGAGGAAACAGGATATAAACCCCTACTACAGCGCCATAGATACTTACAATACCTCCGAATACGGTCCATATAATAGCCTGAAATGATAGCATCAGATCCAGAGTTGCCGGGCCTGCGATTCTGAGAAAATGTGCATATAATCCACCTGCCAGACCGGCGAAGAAGCCGCCGATTATGAATGCCAGTAGCTTGTAACGTATAGTGTTGATACCGGTGGCGCGCGCTGCGATTTCGTCTTCGCGTATGGCGTGGAGGATGATGCCGGTTCTGACAAGACCGCTTTTGGCGTCAACAAGCTTCCACATGATAAACACCGATGCGATCATAATCAGCAGAGCTATGTAGTACTCTGCCAGTCTCGAGCCGGCCAATGCAGGCAGGCCGGAGATGCCATGCTCGCCGCCCGTAAAATCGGGAAACGCCTTGATCACGCCCAGTAATATGAGAGGCATGGCCAGAGTTACCAGCGAGAGATATGGCCCCCTCAACCTGAGGGCGGGAAGGCACATCAATACACCTGCCACAGTTGCAGCTACCGCTCCGATCGGTATTGTAGCCCACGGTTCCAATCCGACATTCTTACTCAGCAGCGCCGCCGTATAAGCAGCGACACCGAAGAAAAACGCATGACCGAAATTGATCTGTCCGGTATAGCCTGAGATGAAATCCCAGCTTACGGCAAAGATGACGAAGATATTGACCAGTATCAGTACAAATAAGATATAGGACTCCTGTGTAATAAGGGGGACGAAAAACAGAGCCAGAAGAAAGATAAAGGCTATCAGTCTGCCGGGTATAACGAGTATATCGCCCTGGATATCTTTAAACAGCCTCCTTAACACCTATAGCCTCTCCTCTTCAAAGACGATGCCGTAGAGTCCCTCGGGCCTGACCACCAGCAGTATCACCATAACCAGCAGCGCGATAGCACCGCGCAGGAAGGCGCCGCCCGGAAGATAGAAAACCACGGCCGCTTCAACCAACCCGATGATGAAGGCGCCGATTACGCTGCCCTTGATGCTTCCCAGGCCTCCCAGCACTACTATAGCCATGATCATAACCAGCGGATTCATCCACATATAAGGATAGACTACCCATAACGGAGCCACCACGATGCCGGCAATGGCAGCCAGCGCTGCGGCAATGCCCATGGCGATTAACAATATCCGTGATACGTTGATGCCCATCAAATTGGCCACCTCCGTATCCTGTGCTGTAGCCCTGATGGCGATGCCCAGCTTCGTTCTGGTCAATAACAGCCATATGGCTACCAGCACCACCACCACCACCCCTATGGTCAACAGATGCTGATAGGATATCTTAACGCCCAGCACTTCGACAAAGCCCGGGATAAGCGTTGGTGCTTCCCTGAAGTGTGCGCCGAAGGCCAGAACCATGCATTCCTGGAAGATGGTTGCCAGCGCAAGCGTAATAAGCATGACGGTCACTTCATGCTCACGTATCCTGTCGATGAACAACTTGTAGCTGACCAGGCCTATAATAACGGTGGCGACCAGGGATATCAGTATGGCCGTAAACACATCCAAGCCCAGCCTGTAAGTCGTGTAGAACATGCCGTAGGCGGCGAGCATGAGAAATGATGTATGCGCCAGATTCACCATACGAGCCACACCGAAAATGAGGGAAAATCCGACTGCCAGCAGAGCATAAACCCCACCCGTCACCAGCGCCTGTATCACGAAGGCCTGAAACATCTCTTACCTAAACCTTCCCCCAACTAAAATTTATTTATTATACACTATTTTTAATGCTGTGCAAGGATATTGTCGCATATGCACAACCTCTGCCGGACGATAGTCTAATATTCTGAATTACAGAGCTGGCAGGCCGGAATGGATAACATCCGACCTGCCAGCCATTGTCTGCGTAATTCTATTTACTGTGTAGCAGGGGCAGCAGCTGGTTGCTGGAATTTTTGTACCACTGCGGGATTTATCACGTAGGGCTGAATTCCGGGATAATCGATTTTTTCCCAGCCGCCGGACCCTATGCCGAGCGCCGGCCACACGCCGACCTGCTTGCCATCTACCCATTCCAGTCCCAAACCGGTTGTATAGCCTGGCCCGTAAACTATATCATGGGGCGCCTGGAATTTCGCATCGTCGAAATCCATGCCGTAATACATGATCCTGCCGGCTGTGCCCACGTAATCGGTCTTCTCGATAATGGGGACAAGAAGGTCGGGATCGAGTGTCTGCCCTTTCTCGATGGCATCTTTCATGATATAGATGGCATCATAGGTTGCAGCGGTGTAGGCGGGAGGTTGACCGAATTTCTTCTCGAAGTTGGTAAAGAAAGGAATGGTCTTTTCGGTTATCGCGACACCCGGGCCATACGTATTGAGGGTCATAACATAGTTGCCCTTGCCGCCGGTGGCCTCCCAGAAACCGAATTTTTGAGCTTCGACCACGATACCCACGATTGCCGCCGGGATCTGCATCTCTCCCGCCTGCTTGCAGAAGGTCACCCCAACCGGGCCTGAGAAGGTGGGGAATATAATGTGAGGATTTGTTGCCGCTATTGCCGTCAGCTCGGCATTAACGTCGGTAGCGGTGTCCGACGGCCTCCACACGCCAGTTACCTCCATGCCTAACTTTGGTATGATTGCTTGAGATTTTTCTACCATGGCGTCCGCCCAGGTCAGCTTCTCCGCCACGATGGCGACCCTGAGCTTGTCCGTGATATTCAACTGCTTCTTCAGGGTTCCCGCCACCATGCCCAGCATCATGAAATCCGAATTTACCAGGTAATACTCGTTATATGGGGTAACCTTAAAGAAATACTTGTAGCGGTCGTAGTTCTCGGCGACCTTCATCTGCAGCAACCGTGTAGCAGCTCCGCAGTTGAGAAAGATCGTCTTGTAGTTCATGGCCACTTCCTGCATGGGGAGTACGCCCTCCGTCCGGAAACCGCCGACTACAAAGTTGGGTTTATCCACGGTCAACAACCTCTCCATAGCAGAGGCGGCGTCCGTGGGGCTGAGTATCTCGTTCGAATCCGCCTTGATCAATACGATCTGATATTTCTTCCCGTTCAGGTTGACTCCACCCGCGGCATTGATTTCTTCGGCGGCCATTTGAGCGCCCATCCAGTGATGTTCCCCTTCAAGGAATTTCATGGGGCCGATAACGCCCACCTTAATCACATCTTGCTGTTGGGGTGCGCAGGCAGGCAGTACAAGGGCAAGAATGAGAATGCTGATAAAAGAAATGAGGAAAAACCTTTTCATCCACTAACCTCCTTTGATAATAATTCCCTGGGATTTAAACCGTCGGAAATCTATAGTCACCGCGGACTATATCAGGCCTGCTATTACTGCTAATAATTAAAAGCTGGCACCTCCTTCCTTTTTTTCAGACTGCCGTCGGCAAATATTAATAGCGTACCAAACGGCTGGGACAGCGATGCTTCAAATATGGTTCTAAATAGCTAAAATCCCTACAACCAACCACATTTATGCATTATACAATATACGTCAAGATATTTACATTTTCGCATCCATAGATTAACGCGGCTCTGAAATCCCCTCTTTGCTTGCGGGACGGCTACCATTATCGCTTGCTGATCGACGCACACATTATGATTGACATCTGCAGGCAGAGGCATTACCATCATTTACCGATATCAATCTACTGTAACTGGGGGTTAACTAACATGGGGCTTTTCGGCACCAGCGGGATCAGGGGTGTGGTCAATCAGGACCTTACTGCAGAGCTTTGTAAAAACGTTGGCAGTGCGCTTGGCACACTGCTCCCCGCCGGCGCAACGGTCTGCCTGGGAATGGATTCCCGCCTCAGCCGTGAAATGATTCGGGCAGCTGTGACAGAGGGTTTATTAGGCGCCGGTGTCAACGTAGCCCAGGCGGGCATAGTTCCCACGCCTGCCCTGGCTCTGCTGACACGCGAGATGAATTTTAACACCGGCGTTATGATTACGGCATCACATAATCCGCCCGAGTTCAACGGCATCAAGCTCTTCAACCACGACGCTATAGGCTACGGGCGCTCACAGGAAGAGGAGGTCGAGAAAGTTTATTACAGCGGTTCTTTCAGGACTGGCCGGCCCGGTGCGGTGACGCATTTTCCCCATATGAAGGACCGCTACATCGAATTCATTAAGTCCCTGGTCAGCGGTTGGGATTTTAATCTCGATATGAAGCTGCTAATAGACCCGGGCAACGGCGCCGCGGCTGGTCTGGCCAGCGATATTTTCAAACAGCTGGGATTTACAGTATTCACCATTAATGATACGCCGGACGGCCGCTTCCCCGGACGCAGCCCTGAGCCCAAAGAAGATACGCTGCTGGGGACCATAAAATATCTGAGACAGAAGAACGCCGATCTCGCCATCTGTTTCGACGGCGATGCAGACCGTGTGGTTTTCTGCGACCAGACGGGATTCCTGGGTTTTAACGAGATGATTGCCTTTATTGCCAGGGCGGCTATCAAATCCTCTGGCAAGCGCCTGATTGCTACCACGGTAGAAAGCGGCATGTTGCTCGACCTGGCCATCAAAGACCTGGGAGGCCAGGTTATCCGGGGTAAGGTGGGTGATGTATTTGCAGCACACCTGGCCCAGGATAACAACGCCGCGCTCGGTGTCGAATCCGTCGGGGTCTATATATTGCCCCAGGCCGGTTACTACCCTGAGAGTATCTTTGCCTCATTGATGCTGCTGCGCTCAATCAAGCATGCGAACGACATACGCTCATTTATAGCTGCACTTCCTCCTCTGTTCTTCCTTAAGGACAAGATACCCTGTGCCAATGAAAAGAAACTGGAGGTTATGGAAAGGGTCAGACAGCAGTCGGCCAAACTCAGGGCGACCTCATTAAACGACCTTGACGGCCTGCGATTTGAATTCGCTGAGGGCTGGATGCTGATACGCGCCAGCGGCACAGAGCCGCTAATTCGCGTGCTGGCTGAAGCTAATAGCGAACAACACGTTCGCATCCTTCTTAATATGGGATTGTCCGTGCTCAAAGAGGCTACGAGGGGAGCAGCCTGATGAAAGTCGTCTTTCTGTGTGGAGGTGTGGGCAAAAGGATGTTCCCCATTACGGAGGATAAGTTCCTGCTCGATTTTTTGGGGAAGCCATTGCTGGAACATCAGGTGGAACTGGCCTGTAAAGCAGGATTACACGACTTTGTATTGATAGGTAATCCTAATAATATCGAGCGCATTAGACAGATTGCAGGCTCTTTAGCCGGGGCAAAATTCGAATTTGTGCTCCAATCTCAGCCGCTGGGTATCGCCGACGCTTTAAAATCGGCAGCCGGTATCCTCAATAGCGATATTATTATCGTCAATCCCAACGATGTTTTTGACGGAGCTGCATATCAGGCTTTGCTGAATGCCTACAGCAGCCGAAAGGCCACCTCATATATCATCGGATATGAGGTAAATCACTACTTCCCAGGCGGCTACCTGGCGGTGAATGGAGATAATGAGCTTACACAGATTGTGGAAAAGCCCGAACCGGGGACCGAACCCGGCAACCTGGTCAACATTCTCCTGCACCTTCACACGGATATACACAAGCTTTTCGAATACATAGACATCGTTAGGACCACGCGTGACGATGTTTATGAGTGTGCCATGGACGGCATGGTCAGGCATGCCTATAAAATAAAAGTAGTACGCTACAACGGTTTCTGGGCTCCCATTAAATACCCCTGGCATATCTTCGACATCGTCAGGTACTTCCTTGATTCGGCCGAAGAAAAGATCGACCCCTCGCTCAAAATATCAGAACGTGCAACCCTGGACGGCAAGGTGATCATCGGGAAAAACGTCCGCATACTTGAAAATGCCGTGGTGCGCGGTCCGGTTTACATCGGGCCAAACACAGTTATAGGCAACGGCGCGCTCGTCAGGGATTACAGCCATGTGGGAGCAAACTGCGTGGTTGGATACTCCACAGAGATAAAAAACTCCTACACCGGAAATGATTGCTGGTTTCACTCCTCCTATATAGGCGATTCCATTGTCGGCAATCGTTGCTCCTTCGGGGCCGGCAGCGTCACCGCGAATTTCCGATTCGACCAGGCCGAGATAGGGGTGAAATACGGAGGTAAAAGGATATCGACAGATAGAAATCATTTCGGAGCCATCATCGGTGATGACTGCATAATGGGTATTAATTCAGGCATACTGCCGGGCCGCAAGATAGGCCCCAACTCCACCGTGGGATCGCATGTCTGCCTCGCCGGCGATCTTGAACCCAATACGATCGTTTTGCATCAACCCAACCTCCAGTATATTAAGAAACCGGCTGCAAAGGAAGGTGCGCCCGCTAATCAGGAGGGATCCGGGGGGGAGACTCGTTGATCCGTCCTGCTGAAAAAGGCAATCTGCCGCAGCATGTAGCCATCGTGATGGATGGAAATGGCAGGTGGGCCACCCGCAGGCATAAACCGCGCCTGTACGGCCATAAACAAGGGGCACTTCATGCGCGAGATTTCGTGGAGGTATTTACCGAATATAACATCCCTTACCTGACTCTATACGCCTTTTCAACTGAAAACTGGAACAGGCCCAAGGCGGAAGTCGACGGCATAATCAAACTCCTCTCCGAGAACCTCGACCGGGCGGTACAGATAGCTCACCAGCACAACATACGCATCCGTCACCTGGGCATGGAAGACCGGCTGCCCGAGGAAATCCGCAGGAAAGCCAGGGCCGCTATCGAAAAAACCCGCAATAACTCGGGCCTCACGGTCAATGTTGCTTTCAATTACGGGGGCAGAAGCGAGATAGTCAATGCAGCCCGGCAAATCATACGCAAGAAGATTAAGCCCGACAGCCTTGACGAGAGCCTTTTCTCGAATTACCTATATACGGCCGGCATGCCGGATCCTGACCTTTTCATAAGGACGGGCGGAGAGATGCGAATAAGCAACTTCCTTATTTGGCAATCGGCCTATGCCGAGCTATATTTCACGCCGGTTCTTTGGCCTGACTTCGGCCGTGCCGAGCTTGAGAAAGCACTGACGGCCTACGGCACACGCCAGCGCAGGTTCGGTGGATTAAACCCGGCATAATACATATTTTGGCCAGCCGCCGTTGTTCTCTCAGGCGAGTTATTAAGGTGCAACCATGTATGACGTCGTTGTGATCGGCGCCGGCATTGTCGGCAGCTATACAGCAAGGGCGCTTGCCCGCCTGGGACATTATGTGGCAGTGCTGGAAAAGCATGCGGAACCTGGCCATAAAACAAGCTGCACAGGCATTATAAGCCAGGCCTGTCTCGATTTGCTGCAGGGCTCAGACAGCGCCATTCAGAAAGAGGCGAGGTCGGCAACTATCTTTTCTCCGGAAGGCAACCGCATCAGAATTGAACGTGAGGGAACTCAGGCTTATATTCTTGACCGCCCGATGCTCGACCGTTTGATAGCCGAACAGGCCTCGCAACTGGGAGCTGAGTACTTCTTCTCCACTGCTGCAACCGCGCTGCATAGCGACGAACGCAGCATTTATATTAAGGCTGCTTGTGATGCAAAGCCAATTGAGCTGTCTGCCCGGGCCTGTGTGATTGCCTGTGGCACGGCCCCGGGTTTAATAAAGCAGATCGGCCTGGGCAATATACGCGAGTTTGCATACGGCGCCCAGGTGGAAGTACCCTGCAGGAGTATCGATGAGGTAGAGGTATATTCAGGGAAGCACATAGCGCCAGGGTTCTTTGCCTGGCTGGTGCCCACGGTTCGCGGCAGAGCCAAGGCCGGGCTATTGAGCAACAGAAATCCTGTACCATCGATAGCAGGTTTTTTAAAATATTTGGAATCCCGGGGGAAAATACTGCCCCCCAAATATGGCATCAGTTACGGCTCCATCCCGCTCAGGCCGCTGGCTAAAACCTACGGTCAGCGGACAGTGGTAGTGGGAGATGCCGCAGGGCAGACCAAGCCTACAACGGGAGGTGGGATTTATTTCGGCCTCCTTTGCGCAGAAAAGGCCGTACAAACCCTTGATGAATCGCTCAAGGATGATGATCTCTCAAGCCGACGGTTAGCACTTTATCAAAAACGCTGGCATAAAATACTTAAACACGAGCTTGACATAGACTATTGGGCGCACCGCTTTTACCAGAGCCTTACAGACAAGCAGGCCGAACACATCTTCCAGGTCATCCTGCGCCACGGTATACACGAGTCGCTGCTTACATCTCCGGACATTAACTTCGACTGGCATGGTAAAGTAATACTGGATGCAATCAGGCACCGTTCTCTTCAACGTTCGCTTGAGAAATTCAGGCTATTCCCACCGCCCTCTTTATCTTAATATACTCTCCTCAGCTGCAGGCCGGCGTTGACCGGCAGGCTATTGTATGGGCAGCGTTTGCATTTCAATTAAAAATGTGATACTATTTGAGTGAATTCAATACTTGTCCGAAAAGTGGGTCCTTGTACCCACTTTTTTATTGAGAAAAAATGCATATTGAGGGAGTTTGGCAACGATGGTAAAGACCGAGTTTATGAATGCCCTCATGCAGCTTGCGGCAGAAAAAAATCTGCCCAAGGAAATAGTTCTGACTGCGCTGGAATCAGCCATGGTTTCAGCCTATCGCAAAGAATCGTTCACTCACGGCGAGGATATTACCGTCAAAATCCACCCGGTATCAGGTGAGGTCAAGCTCACCATGAAAAAAGTGGTCTCCGAAACTCCCGAAGACGTGTACCGCGAGATCTCACTTAAAGAGGCCAAGAAGAAAGACAAGACTCTCAAGGTCGGGGATACAATGGTTATCGAGCTGCCTCCCCCCAATGCAGGCCGCATACCCGCACAGATCGCCAAGCAGGTGATTCTACAGAAGCTGCATGATGCGGAACGAGGCGCTATCTATGAGGAGTACGTAGGGAAAGAGGGAGAGATCGTAACTGGCACTGTACAGCGCGTCACCCCCGATCATATCGTAATCGATATCGGCAAAACGGAAGCGATCATTCCCCAGAATGAAAAATCTCCTACCGAGCGCTACCGCCAAGGTCAACGCCTGAAGCTTTATATTGTCGAGGTTGCGCGTACCACCAGGGGCCCACAGGTGATTGCCTCCAGGGCGCATCGCAACTTGCTGAGGGACCTGCTGATACTCGAGATACCCGAAATAGCAGCAGGCACGGTGGAGATCAAGGGAGTGGCCAGAGAGGCCGGCTATCGCAGCAAAGTAGCCGTTTTCTCGCGCCAGAGCGGCATTGATCCGGTTGGTTGCTGCGTCGGATTGCGGGGGATACGAATACAGAACATCGTTAATGAGCTGAACGGCGAAAAAATTGACGTGGTACAGTGGTCGGATGATCCTCGCGTTTTTATTGCCAACGCCCTCAGCCCGGCCCAAGTATTAAGCGTTACGCTTAATGTCCCCGAGACCACTGCTCTGGTCAAGGTACCTGACAAGCATCTTTCCCTGGCTATAGGCAAGGAGGGGCAGAATGTACGCCTTGCTGCCAAGTTGACTGGGTGGCGCATCGATATCAAGAGCGCCTCAGAATTGGAAGCTGAGAAAGCCGCGCAAAAAGAAGAAACGGCCGAGCCCGAGTTTGCCGAGCAGCCTGTGGAGGAGGTGGAAGCTGATATCCCTGTGCCCATTGAGGAGACCGGGGAGGAACCCATTATCGCGGAGGAAATGGAGCCTGGAGCTGAGCTACCGGTGGCCGCAGCAGTAGGCGAAGGGCAACCGGAAGGTTTGGGTATCGATATTCTAATGTCTGTTGAGGCGGCTGGGCCTCAGCACCCGTCCAAGATCCGCTTTGCCGAGGAAATCATGGCCAGCAGAGATGGAAAATCTAGAAAGAAGGTACCAACCAAGAAGGAGCAGGAGGGCAAGGACGCCGGTATAAAGGCCAAGAAAACCAAAGCCAAGAAGAAAACATATTACGAAGATGAAGACTTTGAAGCCTGATCGCAAGCCGCATCAAACGCGCATTAAACATATTCCGGAGCGCACCTGCATCGCATGCAGGCGAAAGGCGGGAAAGCGTGAACTCGTCCGTCTGGTACGTTCAGGTGAAGTTGTAGAAGCCGATCCTAAAGGTAAAAAGCCGGGACGCGGCGTCTATCTTTGCCTTTCAAGCGACTGCTGGGAAAAAGGATTGATCGGCAATCGCATTGAGCATGGATTGCGTATAAAATTATCTGCAGACAACCGTCTTCTGCTGCTTGAATACGGTAGAGGTCTGATAAAGAAGGTTAGTACCACATGAAAAAGGAACAGGCGCCGGCCGACAATGCGTCCAATACTCCGCAGATAGGATTACCTCCGGTAATAACCGTCAAGCAGCTTGCCGATCAGATCGGCGTGAGCGGTATTGAGATAATCAAGCAGCTGATGCGTACCGGCATCATGGCCAATATTAACCAGTCCTTAGATTACGAAGTCGCTTCAAAACTGGTGGCTGACTTCGGCTTTACCGCAAGAAAGCTGCTTGTCAGCACCCAGAGCAGTAAGAAATCGTCCCCATTGAGCGCCAAACTGCATACCCGCCCGCCGGTAATCACCATTATGGGTCATGTAGATCACGGTAAAACAAGTCTGCTGGATGCAATCCGTCAGACTAATGTCGCAGCCGGAGAGGCCGGCGCCATTACCCAGCATATAGGCGCTTACCAGGTAGAGATGAAAGGTCGCAAGATCACATTCCTCGATACTCCCGGTCACGAAGCCTTCACCGCCATGCGTGCCAGGGGCGCCAGAGCCACAGACATAGCTGTCCTGGTGGTGGCCGCAGATGACGGAGTCATGCCACAGACTATAGAGGCGCTGGACCACGCGCGGGCGGCGGGTGTAAATATCGTAATCGCGCTTAATAAAATCGACAAGCCAAATGCCAATCCTGAACGTATCAAACAGCAGCTGGCTGACCTGGGTGTTGTTCTCGAGGAATGGGGCGGCGATGTAATCTGCGTGCCTGTTTCTGCCAAGAAGAAACAGGGCATCGATGACCTGCTGGAAAACCTTCTGCTGGTTGCCGATATTCTGGAGCTTAAGGCGGAGGTTGACTGCCCCGCGGAAGGCATCGTTATTGAAGCCAAGCTCGATAAAAACCGCGGCCCGTTAGCGACGCTGCTGGTGCAAAAAGGCATCCTTAAAACGGGTGATAACCTTGTTATAGGCACCGTAAGCGGGAAAATCAAGGCTATGTTCGATGACGATGGCAAGAACATGCGTAAAGCAGAGCCGGCAACACCGGTTGAGATTTTGGGCATGAATTCCGTGCCCGATGCCGGGCAGATCTTTCAGGTTGTAGGGGATGAGAAAGAAGCCAAAGCCCTGATCGAGAAAAACCGGAACGCAGGGCTTACCACAACCTCGGCCAGGGGCGTCAGTCTTACGTCGGTGGCTGCTCAGGCCAGTGCGGGAGAGATAAAGGAGCTGAATATCATCCTTAAGACCGACGTGCACGGCAGCATCGAGCCCATTAAAGATTCGCTAGAGCGCTTGAGCAATGACAAGACCCGGGTTAAGGTCATCCATACAGGTACAGGCGCCATTACGGAGAGCGACATACTGCTGGCAGCAGCCTCCCGGGCGGTAGTGATAGGGTTTAACAGCAAGCCTGAGACAGGCGCCATACGCATGGCCGAGCAGGAGAAGATCAGCGTCCGCCAGTATAATGTGATTTATAAACTGATTGAAGATGTTGAGAAGGCCCTTAAAGGCCTGCTTGAACCTGAATATATTGATGTAGTGGTAGGACAGGCGGAAGTACGAGCCGTATTCGAGGCAGGCAAGAAAGGCAAGATTGCCGGCTCACAGATAAAAGAGGGCAGGGCCACCAGAGATTCGCTGGTCAGGGTCAGCCGCGGAGGCAAGGTTATTGCCGAATCCAAAGTATCCGGATTGCGACGCTTCAAAGATGATGTAAAAGAGGTGGGGACGGGGCTGGAGTGCGGCGTGAAACTTGACAGCTTCAACGATTTCGAGGTCGGCGATATCCTTCAGTTCGTCCGCCAGGAAAAGGTGGACTGACCACGGTTTGCATTAATAGCTGCTGATTCCCGGGCTTAAATACTACTACGGAGAATGCCATGACCAGACGTACAGAACGTCTAAATCATTTAATCCAGATTGAGATCAGCGACCTGCTACGCAAGCATATCAACGATCCCCGCCTCAACTGTCTGATCAGCGTAACAGCAGTCGAGGTCTCCAGCGATCTTAAAAACGCCCGTGTATCCATCAGTACACTTGGAAGCCCGCTTGACCGGGATGAGGTACTGAAGGGCTTTACCTCGGCTGCGGGCTATATGAGGCGTGAGCTGGCCCACCGTCTTAATACCAGGGTCACGCCCGAACTCAGCTTCGAATTCGACGACTCCATTGAATACGGCGTCAACCTCATCAATCTGATCGACAGGGTTACGGCGGAGGATAAAAAAAGTGGGGCGGATGGGCTTAAACGGGCTACTAAACGTAAATAAGCCCGCCGGCTGCTCATCATTCAGCATAGTAGCCGGCCTGCGACGACTGAGCGGCGAAAGGCGCGTCGGCCATGCCGGCACACTCGATCCAGCCGCCAGTGGTGTTTTACCCGTTTGTCTGGGTCAGGCCACTCGCTTAGCTGAATACATGCTGGATTACCCCAAGCAATATCTGGCCTGTATCGAGCTGGGCGCAAGCACCGATACATATGATAGTGAAGGCCATATCATCGCCCACGGCTCGATGCAGGGTATATCCCGCAAGTCTGTGGAAGAAGCGCTCCTGTCGTTCTTAGGAAGAATAGAACAGGTGCCGCCGGCCTTCAGCGCAGTTAAAATCCGGGGGAGAAAGTCATATGCGCTGGCCAGGGCAGGTCAACAAGTTGCTCTTAAACCGCGCAATGTCCATATATATCAAATCGAAATAACGGCTTTTGACCTGCCCTACCTGACATTGAATGTGTCCTGTTCAAAAGGCACCTATATGCGATCGTTGGCAAATGACCTGGGCATAAAGCTCGGCTGCTACGGTTATCTTAAAAATCTGGAACGTACCGCATACGGGCCTTTCAACATTGAGGCTGCATTCACCCCCCAGCAGTTAGATGAAGCAGCGGCGGAAGGACGCCTGGAACAACTGCTTCTGCCTATGGACTTTGCACTGACAATGGGCAACAGGATATATCTCGACGACCAGCAGGCTGCAAGCGTATTGAAAGGCCTCGATATTGCAATTGATGTTCACGATCCCTACTCGACAGACTATTGCTCAGCCTACACGCAGGACGGTCGACTGCTGGCCGTTATGAAATTCGCGGCCGCAAATGGCCTGTGGCATCCGCATAAAGTATTCAATCTGTGAAACCATCGTATATTCTTCTCCTTCTATGCCAGTTTGCTTGACATACCTAACCTGATTGGCTATATTAGCCTTAAGAGCTATAAAATAGCTTCAGGAGGTGCTCCATGACCCAGGCTTACTGCTTCAAGGACAGGAAAAAGGTAGAGATCAAGAATCCTGTGCATGTAAAACTGAAGAATGGAAGGCCGGCGACTAAAGGCGTTTGCCCGATCTGCGGAACCAAGGTATACCGTATCGGCAAGAGCTAAACTAAAAATCCCGGCACACTTTTTCAGGATCGCCGTTTGAGCCTCCGGAGTAATTTCTCCGGGTTGGCTTCCAATATCTGATCTATTTCCCGATTGTTGATGCCGGCTTGCTCGAGAGTATCCCTTGCCAGGGCAACCGTAAGCAGATCGTCCTCACAATGGCTGTCCGAGTTGAGCAACATCAGTGACCCCGCCTTACGGGCCATTTTAGCCACATGCGCATTCGTAACACAGTGACCCCGTCTTGTGGTAATCTCAATAAAAACTCCATTTTTTACGGCCAGCTCTGCAACCTCAGCGGTCATATGGCCGGGATGTGCCAGTATATCGACATATTTCGACTTAACAGCAGCGAGGTTTGTCCCCTCCTCAACCGGCTCAACAGGCGATTCACCATGAACCACAACCAGCCTTGCTCCCACTTGTCTGGCCCTGCATGCCAGAGCATCTATAGCCCGTGGTGGAACATGCGTCAATTCGACACCGGGCACTGCTTTAATATTCCAGTGAGCGCTGGCCAGTTCACAATCCCTGCTGACTTCTTTTATAACCCTTTCCAATGCGCCGGCTCCTATATGATCGGTTACAGCGATAGCTGCATATCCTTTCACCACGGCACGTCTGATCAACTCCAGAGTGGAAAGTGCGCCATCGCTGTTAAATGTGTGGGAGTGGAAATCGAATATCACGCTATAAGTTAGCATAAAAATCTCGCGTAATTCAAGAACACTATAATAATCTGATATAATAAAGCGGATTTTCAGCGGAAATGTTAAAAAAAATACTGGTCCCACTCGATGGTTCCACCGAGGCGGAGACCGTACTGCCATATGTCAGGGACATTGCCATCAGATTTGACTCGGAGGTTGATATCCTGGGAGTCGGGCTGGGCAGCAAAAGACGAAGAGTCAATCAGCTATTGGACAACTATGTGCGCCAAGCAGTCGATCATCTCCAGCAGGACGAGATAACATGCAGGGCTGTGCTTCTATATAGCGACTCGCATCAGAATTTGCTTGATTACACAGAAGTCACCGCCAAGCCAAATCAGATAAAAGCCAGGGGACAGATTCTCTACGGCGGTCCGCCGGAAACCATCCTCGCTTATTCACGTGATCATCATGTCAACCTTGTCATCATGGCTACGCATGGGATCAGCGGCCTTCGCCGGTGGTGGCTGGGCAGTGTATTTGAAAAGGTGGTCTCACGAGCCACCGTACCTGTGCTGGGAATATACAGCAAACAGGTTAGGGAAATGGACAGGGACAGAAAGGCAACATTCAAACGTATCCTGGCGCCCCTTGATGGATCTGAGACGGGCGGGGCGGCAATGCATGATGCCGAAGCCATAGCTTTAAAAACCGGCGCATCCATAGTTCTGGTGCACGTGCTGCCGGAACCGCATGCCATCGAGGCACGCTGGCTGGGGCCCGAATTCAGCGAGTTCGTAAAAGCCATGCGCGACGCTGGCCAGAGATATCTCGAGAAAGTCGAAGCGCGGCTGTGCGCCAAGGATATCGATGTGCAGATCAGGATCGTGTCGGGCGATCCCGCGGGCAAGATAATCGAAGTGGCGAGGGAGGAAAAGGCCGACCTTATTGCTATGTCCACTCATGGCAGGAGTGGTATCGCTCGCTGGGTACTGGGCAGTGTTGCGGACAAGATACTCCACGAGTCCAAAATTCCGATGTGGCTTGTAAGACCGCGCCAGATCATTAAAGAGATGCTTAAAGATAGTGGCCAGGACGGCAAATAAGCTTGCTGCCTGAGCCGATAAGGAGTTAACCATATGGGAAAAATAAACGTAGCCATTATTGGAGTCGGCAATTGTGCCTCCTCCTTCGTTCAGGGGGTGCATTATTACAAGAAAGCCAAGGACGATGAATTCGTGCCGGGCTTAATGCACATCAACCTCGGAGGCTATCACATCAAGGATATCAACTTCGTAGCGGCAATTGATATCGACCGCAACAAGGTGGGCAAAGATTTGGCCGAGGCCATTTTCACCGAGCCCAATAACACATATAAATTCTGTGACGTACCCACCACTGGCGTTAAGGTGGTACGCGGCATGACTCATGACGGCCTGGGTAAATACCTGGGCAAAATTATCGAGAAGGCGCCTGGCCCCACTGCTAATATCGTCAGCATATTGAAAGAGGTCAAAGCTGATGTCGCCATCAACTACCTGCCGGTCGGCAGCGAAGAGGCCACCAAATGGTATGTAGAGCAGCTTCTTAATGCAGGCGTTGCACTGGTCAACTGCATACCGGTGTTCATCGCCAGGGAACCTTACTGGCACAACCGCTTTCATGAGGCTGGCCTACCGGTTATCGGTGACGATATCAAATCGCAGGTAGGCGCCACAATAGTTCATCGCGTTCTCACACGTCTTTTCCGGGATCGAGGAGTCAAGCTCGAGCGCACTTACCAGCTTAATTTCGGAGGCAACACCGACTTCTATAACATGCTGGAGCGAGAGCGCCTGGAGTCCAAGAAAATCTCCAAGACCAACGCCGTAACATCCCAGATAGACTATGAAATAAATCCAGATAATATACACGTCGGCCCCAGTGATTATGTCCCCTGGCTGCTCGATCGCAAGTTCTGCCACATCAGAATGGAGGGACGAACTTTCGGAGATGTACCTCTGAACCTTGAATGCAAGCTCGAGGTGTGGGACAGTCCAAACTCCGCAGGTGTGGTCATCGACGCTATTCGCTGTCTTAAAATAGCCAGAGACCGCGGCCTGTCCGGAGCCATCGTTGCGCCCAGCTCCTATTTTATGAAATCACCGCCTATCCAATATTCAGACGACGAAGCACGAAGGCGCGTGGAGCAATTTATCAGCGGGCAGGGACAGCATAAGCCGATTTGTCTGCCGGATTCAGCGTAAGCAGAGCAATAACTGAAAAGAAGACCAACGGAAGGGCTCTCTGATGGCAGTATAATGAAAATCGGGCTTGTTTCGCCATACGATTACTCTCATCCCGGCGGCGTTATCTACCACATATCATACCTGGCTCACCATTTCAATCTAATGGGCCATAATGTGAAGATAATTGCCCCAGTGCGACGGAAGAGTGTGCGTTACTTCGATGAAGAAGTCACGCCTGTGGGACGCCCCATACCTATTCCATATGGGGGAACCACCGCACGCATAGCGCTCTCTCCCTGGTTGCCGTACCAGGTGAGGCGCGTGTTGGACAGGGAAGAGTTCGATATTATCCACCTACACGAACCCTTTATCCCCATGCTGTGTCTCAGCACCCTGATTGAATCCAACTCCATCAACGTAGGCACTTTTCATGCATGCCATGAAAAGTCCAGCATCTATTGGCTGAACCGCCCCACCATGCGCAAACTTGGAGCCAAGCTGCACGGAAAGATAGCTGTCTCAAAACCGGCTCATGATTACATATCAAAATATCTGCCGGCAGATTACCGCATAATTCCCAACGGAGTGGATATACATCATTTCCGTCCCGATGGACCTACCATCCCGCAATTCAAGGACGGCAAGCTTAATATACTTTTTGTAGGCAGGTTGGAGGAGCGAAAGGGAGTGGGCGACCTGATCAGGGCCTGTTCACTTGTCAAGAAGGACTTCCCCAATTTCCGGCTCATTATCGCTGGACCCGGCCTCATGCTGCGCTTTCAGTACAAGACCATGGCAAAGATGCTTCTGGATGACCGCGCAGTATTTACACACTATATCACGTTCGATGATCTACCCAAATATTATCGCACGGCCGATATTTTTTGCGCTCCGGCCACGGGAGGCGAAAGCTTCGGCATGGTTTTAATAGAGGCGATGGCGAGCGGTACACCGGTGGTGGCAACAAGCATTCCGGGCTACGCCAGCGTGCTCACACATGGACAGGAGGGTTTGCTGGCAAAGCCGCATAATCCGCGGTCAGTGGCTGATTGTTTATTGAAACTGCTGAATGATAGGCAACTAAGATTATCAATGGCGGAGAGGGGAGTGGCCACGGCTGATAAATACTGCTGGGAAAAAGTCAGCCGACAGGTCGTCGATTTTTACACCTCCATCTCCTCGAATTCAATAGGATAACGAAGTGTCGAGTTTCCAAGAATTGCGCAGAAAGGCCGGCCGCCTGATCACCGATCCGTTGGTGCCACTCATCAGCAAACTGAAGCTAACGCCAGATATAATGACCACCATCGGACTGGTAATAAACCTAGTGGCCGCTGTGGTTGTAGGTTTTGGCTATCTTGTGGCAGGTGCACTCATATTCCTACTGGCAGGCCTGTTCGATCTGCTGGATGGCGCGCTTGCCCGGTATATGCAGAAGACCACCAGTTTCGGAGCTCTCTTCGATTCTACAGTCGACAGGATCACGGAAGGGGCGATGTTCTTGAGCTTCATTTTTATCACAGGCACTGCTTTCTGGCCTTTTAATGTCACCTTACAGCTCGTACTCATCTTCCTTGCCATGATCGGGTCGTTTCTTACCAGTTACATCAGAGCCAGAGCCGAGGGACTTGAAATTGATTGTACGGTCGGCTTGTTTACTCGTGTAGAGCGGGTTATAATATTAGCGCTCGGGCTGCTCCTCAACCAGGTGTTCATAGCACTGGCCATAGTAGTAGTCCTTTCTTTTGTGACCGGCGGACAGCGTTTTGTGCATGTCTGGCGGCAGGCAAAAAATAAAAGGAGTTCGCATTAATAGGTCGAAGCTATGAGCGACCGTGTATTCGAGGTGAGCCTCACTTCTCTGGCTGTGCTGAGGTTTGCATGGATTATTGGCGGTATCGGCCTGGCAGCGATAGGCATCCGCTGGATAAACGTGGATATGCCCCTGCTGGTAGTTCTCACCATACTCACAGGCCTTGTCGTGCTGATTTTCGCAGGCGGCACCCTTCTCCATTTCTGGGGCAAGAGCTATATGTCCCGGGGTTGATTATTGCGGTTTCCCGAATTTTTGTGATTGAATCTATAAGTACGTCTCTTTCAGGATTAATGAAATGTCTGTTGTAGCTGTGATTGGCGCCCAGTGGGGCGACGAGGGTAAAGGTAAAATCGTGGACCTTCTGGCCGAGAAGGCGGATGCTGTGATCCGTTTTTCCGGCGGCGATAATGCCGGCCATACTGTGATCAATCCGGGCGGCGAATTCAAACTTCATATTGTACCGTCAGGCGTATTTTATCGCCGCACAGCCTGTATCATCGGCAACGGCGTCGTTATCAATCCGAAGGTATTGCTGGAGGAGATTGACAGCCTCAAAACCAGGGGAATCGACACCGGCAACCTGCATATCAGCGACCGTGCGCATCTGATCATGCCCTGGCATATCCTGCTCGACAGGCTGGAAGAGCAGAAAAGAGGCGCCTCCGCCATCGGTACAACTGGAAAGGGAATCGGGCCGGCGTTCTCAGATAAAACCGCACGCAAGGGAATTCGTACCTGCGATATCATCGACACCGCGATGTTCAAGCCGCGTCTGGCCAGCCTGCTTGAATCGAAAAATGAAATGCTGATAAAGCTATACAATGCCGAGGCTTTAGACTTCAACAAGGTCTTCGATGAATATTCGGGCTACGCCGCGCGGCTGGTTCCCTATATTAAGGACACGACAGCCATGATCAGCGACCTGCTGGAACGCGGCAGCAACATCGTGCTCGAAGGCGCACAAGGAACAATGCTGGATACGGATTTCGGCTCGTATCCTTTTGTCACATCCTCATCACCGCTGGCCGCCGGCGCTTGCCTGGGCTCGGGTATCAATCCTCGCAGGATCGACCGCGTGGTGGGGATTTTTAAAGCCTACACCACCAGAGTGGGCGGCGGGCCCATGCCCACCGAGCTCAAAGACGAGGTCGGCGAATATATAAGGCAGCGCGCCCATGAGTATGGGACCACAACGGGAAGGGCGCGGCGCTGCGGCTGGTTTGATGCAGTGGTTGGCCGCTACAGCACTAACCTGAACGGCTTCACCAGCGGGATACTGACTCGCCTGGATGTGCTCGATGAGATGGATACGGTGAAGATATGTGTGGGCTATAAAATCGGCGAGAAGACGGTAGAACATTACCCCGCCGACGCTGAGGCGCTGGAAAGCTGCACGCCGGTTTACGAGGAATTGCCGGGCTGGAAGACCAGCACCAGCAACGCCCGCAAGGCGGGGGATTTGCCGCGCAATGCGCGCGAGTATATCAGTCGCCTTGAGGAACTAATCGGATGCCGTTTTCACGTTATCTCAATTGGCCCCCGACGCGAGCAAAGCATTGTTATTAAAAACATAATCTGAGGCGCTATGACTGACGACAGAAGGCTGACGTCCTACTGCGGCCTTTACTGCAGAGATTGTATCCCTTCGCAAACCGACCTTTTTAATCTTGCAGCACGCCTCGAGACTGTTCTGTCCGAGTTGAATTTCGACAGATACGCCAAATTGAAATCCGGACAGACCTACTGGTCCCAATCGAATGCGGTTTTTAAGGACTATCAACGTTTTATCGACGTTCTTCACGCCATACGCGGATTGGAGTGCCAGTCCATATGCAGAGACGGAGGTGACTGGAAGGGAGATCGTTGTCCGGTCAGAAATTGCGCCATTAAGAAAGGGCTGGCCGGCTGTTGGGACTGCGATGAACACAAGGCTTGCCGGCACCTTGAGCCGCTGCTGGAATTCCATCCCAATCTAGCTTGTCACCTTGAGCTAATCAAGACCGAGGGGATGGACAGGTGGGTCTCCAGGCGTAAATCACATTACCCCTGGCCCTGAATAGCAAATATGTGTGTGGCAGCGTTCCCAGAATGTAGTGATCTTATTTAAGCGGCAAGTCGATAGTGTACCTTTTCAGTATTTGCTCGATGGCGGCACGCGTTTTTTCGTCGGGTACCACCAGCGGCAGGCGCGGTTTGCCCACCCTGAATCCGAGGTAGTTCAATGCATATTTAATGGGCATAGGGCTGCCTATCATGAACATAGTGTTCACCAAAGGTATAAAACTGCGGTGCAGCCTGGCCGATTCCTTAATTTTACCGGCCAAGCAAAGGTCCATCATTTTCTTGTATTGGATGCCCACCAGGTGCGTGATCACACCTATAACTCCATAGCCGCCCAGGTTCAGAATGGGAAAGGTATCGGCGTCGTTGCCGCTATATACCATGAAATCACTGCTCGTTCCATCGATGATGCGTGCTATTTGACCGAGATCGGCGCTGGCCTCTTTGATACCGACTATATTGTCTATCTTGCTCAATTTTATAGTCGTATCGGCATTTAGGTTGGTAATAGTACGGGAGGGCACGTTATACACAATACAGGGCAGGCTAGTTGAGTCCGCGATAGCCTTGAAGTGCTGATAGAGACCATCCTGGTTGGGTTTATTATAGTACGGTACGGTCAGCAGGCAGGCATCCACCTTTATTTTCTCGGCCTCATGAGTTAGCTCGATGCTCTCCTGTGTATTATAGTTGCCCGTACCCGCCACGATCGTGGCCTGCTTACCTGCAACCGCCCTGATCTCAGCAAACAGCCTGATCTTTTCCTGAAAGGTGAGAGTGGGGCTTTCGCCTGTGGTGCCGGAAACTACCAGACCGTCGCTGCCGGATTTGAGCAGAGCCTGTGCCAGCTTCTTTGCCTGTGCATAATCAACCTGACCCCTGGCATTGAAGGGTGTGACCATAGCTGTCAGCAAACGTCCGAACTGCTTCATCTCATCCTCCGCCGGCTACTTATTATTGCTTTGACTTTTAACCCAGCCGTTCCTGATGGCCTCTTCAGCTATCTGGACGGCATTGAGGGCAGCGCCCTTGCGAATATTGTCTGCCACGACCCACAGGACCAGGCCGTTAAGCAAGGATGCGTCCGATCTTATTCTTCCCACATAGACGTCATCGGTGCCGGCCGCCAGCCAAGGCTGCGGGTACAGGCTCACGTTGGGATCGTCAAGTACTTTCACACCTGGTGCCTTGCTCAAAATCGAGCGGGCATCCTCCGGCGACATGTATTCGGTGAATTCCACCTGAATGGCTTCACTATGGCTGATGAAAACCGGTACGCGCACGCAGGTAGCTGATATGGCCATGCTCTCCGCATGCATTATCTTCCTGGTCTCTTCGACCATCTTCCACTCTTCCTTGGTATAGCCGTTATCCAGAAATACATCGATCTCCGGCAACAGGTTAAAGGCAATCTGGTGAGCATAGACGTGCGGAACGACATTGCCGCCATCCAGCACTACCTTGGCCTGCTTGGTCAATTCCTCAACGGCGGCAATGCCAGTCCCTGAAACCGACTGGTAGGTTGCCACAGTCACGCGTTTGATAGGATTAACCTTGTGCAAAGGATTGAGGGCCACCACCAGCTGGATGGTCGAGCAATTCGGATTGGCTATGATGCCCCGGTGTTTTTTTATATCCTCGCTATTAACCTCCGGAACCACCAGAGGAACACGGGTGTCCATACGCCAGGCTGCGCTGTTATCGATGACCAGCGCTCCTGCCTTAGCCGCCAGAGGTGCGAAATGTTTGCTTATTTCGGACCCGGCTGAAAAAAGCGCGATGTCGATATTATCGAATGAGTCGGTAGCGGTTTCCCTGACTATCATCTCCTGGTGCCCGGCATAAACCTTCCTCCCGGCCGATCGGTCGGAGGCATATAGCTGCAATGAGGCTACCGGAAATTTGCGCTGAAGCAGCACTTTGATGAATTCCTGCCCCACCATTCCGGTGGCACCTACTATAGCTACGTGATACCCGTTATTACTGTTGTTCATATCAGTCTCCCAAATTTAGCAGTACATCCAGGCCATATACAAGGCCGGTGCGTTTGACTACCTCCTTGATTGCCAAGATCACGCCCGGCATAAAACTTTCCCTGCTGATAGTATCGTGTCTGATGGTCAGTGTCTGTCCAAGTGCGCCGAATATGACTTCCTGACTGGCAACGAGACCGGGCAGTCTGACGCTGTGAATGGATATGCCATCAGTCTGGCCGCCACGCGTCCCTTTCAAAGTCTCTTTTTCCGTTACAGGGCTTCCGAACGGTTTACCGTGCACGTTCAGCATAGCACGGGCTGTCGCCAGGGCGGTCCCTGAAGGTGCGTCGAGCTTCCGATCGTGATGGAGCTCAATAATCTCGGCGTTGTCGAAATACCGTGATGCCACCTTGGCCAGGTGAATCATAACCACAGCGCCGACGGCAAAATTGGGCGCCACTACTGCGCCTCGCTTATGGTCATGGGCCAGCCTGTCTATCTCCTTGAGATTAGCTTCACTCAAGCCCGTCGTACCCATCACCAAGTTTGCGCCGTTCTTAAGCGCCAGCCTGGCAGAGCTCAGGGCTGCTTCAGGCACCGTGAAATCGACCACTACCTGCGGATGGTACATCTCGATGAGCGATGTCAAATTCGTATGCAGGGGCACTTTCTTCGCCAATCCGGGCAATATCAAATGGTCCCGGTCCGCCTTGATATCAGCAGCACCGGTCAATTCCAGTGCCGCATCCGCGATCACAGCATTGACTACCTGCTGCCCCATCCTGCCTAATGCCCCATTCACCGCTACTTTAATTTTAGACATCTCACTATCCTCTACCATTCCGGCACTGGCCTATATCGGTTTATCTAGGCCTACGTGGATGACCCCTCGGCTCATCCCTTCGCCCCCGCGGAGGCATTCCCTGCCGCGGAGGCATACCGCCTGTTCTAGAAGGCACAGGTACACCTTCCTTTGAAGCCTTATCGGTCGAATCGCCTGATGGTTCGTTAAATACTGCTTTGCGCGACAGATTGATCCGCCCCAATCGATCGATCTCAGTCACCTTGACCATGATCTCATCACCGATTTTGACAACGTCCTCTACACGCGCCACATGGTGGTCGGCAAGCTCGCTTATATGTACCAGCCCTTCTTTGCCGGGCAGTACCTCAACGAACGCTCCAAAATTCTGTATCCTTGTCACTTTTCCTGTATAGATGGAGCCGACTTCCACGTCCTGCGTAAGGCCCTCAACTTTGCGTATTGCGGCCTGGGCAGATTCCTCGCTAGCCGAACCGACTATGACCGTGCCGTCATTCGATACCTCGATGGTAGTCTTGGTCTCCTCGATAATGGCCTTGATGTTCTTTCCTCCGGGACCTATCAACGCGCCGATTTTAGATGGGTCGATAGTTATCTTGTACATACGCGGCGCATATTTGCTGAGGTTGGGACGCACCTCCGGAATAGCAGCTTTTAAAACATCCAGTATCACCTTGTGCGCCTCAAGAGACTGCAAAGTTGCCTTTGCCAAAATCTCATGCGTGACGCCGCGCAGCTTGATGTCAAGCTGGATGGCCGTAATGCCATTGGCGGTACCAGCCACCTTATAGTCCATGTCGCCGTAAAAATCCTCTATTCCCTCGATATCCGTAAGGATAACGTACTTACCGGGATCGTCCTTATCCGTCACCAGTCCCATGGCTATGCCGGCAACCGGCGCCTTGATGGGCACACCGGCATCCATCAATGATAAAGTCGAAGCACAAACACTTCCCATGGAGGTACTGCCGTTGGAGCTGAGCACCTCCGATACCAGGCGGATGGTGTAGGCGAATTCCTTTTCGTCAGGTATAACTGCGACCAATGCTTTCTCCGCCAGGGCGCCGTGCCCGATCTCTCGTCTTCCCGTCGAGCCCATTCTTTTAACCTCACCGGTGGAATAGGGCGGGAAGTTGTAGTGGTGCATAAAGCGCTTGGTGTCCTCCAGTCCCAGGTCATCTACCGTCTTTGCCTGTCCCAGCGAGCCCAGCGTGGTTATAGTCAGTACCTGGGTCTGGCCACGCGAGAACAGCCCGGATCCATGAGTGCGAGGCAGCAAGGCTACTTCGGCGTTGAGGGGGCGTATCTGCTTGAGCTCACGTCCATCGACATGTTTCTGTTCGCGCAGTATCTTAGCCCTGCATGTCTTCTTCAGTACCTCCTCTATGGCTGTGCTGATCTCGTTTTCCGCGTAAGTCTCCCTCAGTTTTTCGACAGCTTCCTTCCGAACAACTTCGAGCTCCGATTGACGCAGTTCTCTGCTCGGGCTGTCCAAGGCGACGGCTATTCTCTGTCCGTAATCCGATGTGACAGCGGCCAGCAGTTCAGGATTGATGCTGAATCCCTCAACCTCCCTCTTTGGCTTGCCAATTTCTTTACGTAATTCGTCCTGCAGGCGGATTATCTTCTGGTTCTCCTCATGAGCGATCCTGAGAGCCTCGATATAAATTGCCGCATCGATTTCCCTGCAGCCGGCTTCAACCATAACGATATTATCGCGGCTGCTGGCAACAACGAGATCGAGTTGACTATCGGCCATCTGTGGAAGCAATGGGTTCAACACCATTTTGCCATCGATGAAGCCTACCCTGGTTGCTCCAATGGGCCCGTAAAACGGTATGCTTGATATCGTCAGAGCGGCTGAAGCGCCGATAACAGCCAGCACGTCCGGATCGTTCTCCTGATCGGTGGAAAGCACGGTGACCACTACCTGAATATCATTGGGGAGGCTCTTCAGAAAAAGCGGGCGTATCGAACGATCGCATAGGCGTGCCGCAAGCGTAGCCTGCTCTCCCGGGCGACCTTCCCGCCTTAGAAAGCTGCCGGGTATCTTGCCTACGGCGTAATGCCGTTCCTCGTAATCGACTGTCAGCCGGACAAAATCACTATTTTCCTTGGCCTCTTCACTGATACATGCTGTGACAAGGACAACCGTATCACCATACCGAACCACTACAGCGCTGTCTGCCTGCTGGGCAAGTTTTCCGCTTTCGATGATAAGGTCCCTGTCCCCAACATTACACTTAAAGCTTTGGGACATTATTAAACCCTCTATTTTGTTTTATTTACGTAATCCAAGCTTGCCGATGAGGGTTCTATAGCGGTTGATGTCTTCCCTGCTCAGATAAGCCAACAGCCGCCTGCGCCTCCCGATAAGCCTGAGAAGAGATCGACGTGTATGCTGATCATGAGAATGGTCTTTCAGATGCGCGGACAGCTGGTTGATCCTCTCGGTCAACACTGCGACCTGCACATCGGAAGAGCCGGTATCTTTCTCGTTTATGGCATAGCTCTTCATTATTTCCTGCTTTTTTTCCTTGTCCAATGCCGTACTCCTGTATTAACTCTGATAACGCATGATTATAGCACAGCAGGGCTGGTGTTGCACCCTGATTTACACTTGATCAACACCTTGCTGAACAGCGGTCAGCTGCTTTTGCAGAATTTTTGCGTGGTTGGGGTATAATAACTGCACCATGACCTCCCAGGTTTTTTACCGCAAATGGCGACCTCAAACATTCAGTGAAATAGCAGGCCAGGAGCATGTTGTCCAGACTCTGCGCAATGCCATAAAGAGCGCCCGTATCGCCCATGCCTACCTTTTCTGCGGTCCGCGCGGCAGCGGCAAGACAAGCACCGCACGTATACTGGCCAAGGCTGTCAACTGTCGCGAAGCAGTCGATGGCGAACCATGCAATTCCTGCGATTCCTGCCTCGCCATTAACAAGGGTAGCGCGCTGGATATCATTGAGATCGACGAGGCCAGCAACCGCGGCATAGATGACATGAACGACCTGAAGGAGAGAGTAAACTACTCTCCCAATATACTGCGCTATAAGGTTTACATCATCGATGAAGTGCATATGATAACACGGGAAGGAGCAAACGCCTTCCTTAAGACACTGGAGGAGCCGCCGCCCCACGTTATTTTCATCCTGGCAACAACGGACCCGCACAAAATCATTGCCACCATAACATCCCGCTGCCAGCGCTTCGATTTCCACCGTCTGTCCAGCAACGCGGTCATCTCGCGGCTGTCTCATATCTGCACCAAAGAGGGAATCGAGATAGACCCGGAGGCTCTCAAACTGGTGGCAAAAGTAACAACGGGCAGCCTGCGCGATGCAACCAACCTGCTGGAACAGCTCACAACTTACTACGGCAACAAAATCGGCCTGGCGCAGGCGCAGGCTATGTTGGGCATCAGCGGAGACCTGCGTATTCGCGAGCTGGCACGCTGCATTATTGCCATGGATGTGTCTGCGGGACTGAAGGTCATTAACGCCGTAGCTACTGAAGGCCTGGATCTGAGGCAATTCAACCGCGAACTGGTGGACTACCTGCGTCAGCTCCTGCTGGCTAAATCAGGCTCGGCCGATATGATTGATGCTACTTCGGATGACCTTGCCGAGATGCAGAAAACAGCCTCCGGCACTACCCTCGATTACCTGCTGAATTCCATCAAGCTTTTCAGCAGTGTGGACCTGCGCATGGACAGCTATTCACCCCTTCCTCTCGAACTCGCACTGGTGGAAAGCGTCGTCTCACAGCATGCCAAGGAAAAAAACTCCAATACTGATCAATCATCCGGAAGGGAATGGCCGTCATCCCGTCCGTCTGCACCAACTTTGCGGATAAACCGACCGCTCGAACAGGCCCGGCCGGCAGGCCTGGTGAGCAGGCCACCCAAAGTTGCCGAGTCAACAACCCCGCCATCAGTTCACACACCACCGGATGCGGTCGACCAGCATCGACTGTCGGAACCGCTGAAGATGGACGATCCTAACGATTTAAAGTATTTACAGGAGCACTGGAAGGATTTCATCAATTCCATGCGCGGGGAAGGTTCGGGGGGTAACCTCGATGCCCGCCTGCGCCACGCCTGCGAGCCAGTTGAGATCAAAGGTGACAATCTGGTCCTCGGTTTCTACCATGAATTTCACAAGAGCTATATTGATAATAGAAAATACCTTCACATTATCGAAAAGAAATTAAAAGAGGTTTTCGGCCATACCTATACTGTTACCTGCATCCTGATCCAGCAGGGTGGTGCCAAATCCGAACTGAAACCCGCAAGCAGCAACCACCTGGTGGAGGCTGCTTTGAGCATGGGAGCCAGAATCGTTGATGACAATGCCGAAACGGAGGGAAAATGAGTCAATTTAACCTGCGACAGATACAGGAATTACAAGCTAAAATGATCAAGGCCCAGGAGGAGCTGAGCAAGACCAATATAGAGGTCACAGCGGGCGGAGGCGCCATAAAAATAGTCATCAACGGGCATCAGCAGTTTCAGTCGATTACCATATCGCCCGAGGTCGTCAATCCGGAGGATGTAGACTTCCTGCAGGACCTGGTGCTGGCTGCATGCAATGAAGCGGTGCAAAAATCTCAGGAACTGGCTACACAGAATATGAGCAAGCTGACCGGCGGTCTTAAGATTCCCGGGCTGATGTAGGAGCGATATTTGAATCCCGATTTCCTCCCCTCTGCCCGCCCCCTTTCAAGGCTCATCGAAGAGCTCAATAAACTGCCGGGCATTGGCCCTAAGAGCGCCCAGCGCCTGGCTTATCATCTTCTGCAAGCACCGCCTGAAAGGACACGTGACCTTGCAGATGCCATCATGGCGGTCAAACAGAATCTGCGGCTTTGTTCCAACTGTCTCAACATCACTGATATCGATCCCTGCGGGATATGCGCCGATGGGGCAAGGGATGCAACCAGGATCTGCGTTGTCGAAGAGGCTATCGACATCCTGCCGCTAGAACGTACCAAGAAGTTCCGTGGCCTTTACCATGTGCTACACGGCGTAATATCTCCCGGTGACGGTATAAAGCCAGAGGATTTGCGCATACGGGAGCTACTGGAACGATTAAACTCGGGAAGAATCGTCGAAGTAATACTGGCCACCAATCCAAACGCAGAGGGCGAGGCCACCTCGCTGTACATTCAGCGATTGGTCTCGCCGTTGGGCATCAGAGTTACACGACTGGCACGCGGCCTACCCTTCGGTGGTGATCTGGAATATGCCGATGATGTCACGCTCAGCCGCGCGCTAGAAGGTCGCCAGGAGATGAGTTAGCGTACGCATGGCCGCACGGGTTTACCGTACTACCGGCATCATCATAAAACGTTATAAATTCGGCGAGGCCGACAGGCTTCTTACTATATTCACTTCAGACCACGGCAAGCTGCGGGCTATAGCCAAGGGAGCGATGCGCCCCGGCAGCAAGTTGGGAGGCAATGTCGAGCTGCTGGCACACAGCCAGCTTATGCTGGCACGCGGCCGCAATCTCGATATCGTTACACAAGCACAGGCTCTGGATATCTTTCTTCCCATGCGCGACAGCCTGGAGCTGATGTCCTGCGGATTCTATCTCTCGGAACTGGTCGACAGCTTCACCGAGGAGAATGTCGAAGACGGGGAGATGTTCGACCTCCTGCTCGATACGCTGAAAAGGCTGACGGAAACCAAGGACGGGGAACGTATGGTAAGATACTTCGAGCTCCGCCTGCTGGGCCACCTGGGTTATACTCCGCAGCTTCACAAGTGCGCCAACTGCAACAGGGTCCTCCAACCGGAGGTGAACTACTTCAATCCAGCACAAGGAGGCGTGCTCTGCCGCGGGTGCGCCTACTCCGATATGTCGGCAAGGACTATTTCAGTAAATGCGCAAAAGGTACTACGCCTCTGGCAGCGTAGCGATATGGACACTGCCGGGCGAGTTAAGCTCAGCGCGGAGCTAGCCCGGGAGATTAAAGGCATCCTGCGCGATAACGTTCGCTATTTACTGGAGAAGCAACTTAAATCCATCGAGTGGCTTGACAGGCTGGCCGGCGACATCCGACCGAACAGTGATAAAACAATAAGCGGTTTTCCTGATGACAACCCTACGTGAACTGGCTATGGCCATTTCTCGATGGTGCCCAGATAGTCGTCCACACCCTCTGCCCGTCTTATTTGATTAACCTTGCCTCCGGAAGTAGCCAGCAATTCTGCGCAACGGAGCTTACCGTTATACTGAAATCCCATGGCGTAGCCATGTGCGCCGGCGTCATGTATTATCATGATGTCGCCGGGTGCAACCGCCGGCAGCGGTCTGTTCACCGCAAACTTGTCGTTATTCTCACAAAGCGAGCCAACCACGTCGTACACACGGTTCTTTGGCTCATTTTCCCTGCCCAATACCGTTATATGATGATAGGCACCATACAGCGCCGGGCGCATTAAGTTTGCCATACACGCGTCCAATCCCACAAAGTCCTTGTATTTCTTTGTTACATGCCTGACCTTCGACACCAGAAATCCATGCGGGCCGGTAATAGCCCTTCCGCATTCGGTCACAACGCGCACCGTGCCCAGACCCATATCTCTAATGTACTTTTTATAAGCGCGGCGTATTCCGGCTGATACCTTTTCCAGATCGATTGCAATCTGTTCGGGCTTATAGGGAATGCCGAATCCGCCTCCCAGATTAATAAAGTCGAACTTTATGCCGATATCGTGGTTTATCATCGCGGCCAGCTTGAAAAGCATTACCGCCGTTTCCTCAAGGTACTGCTCATCCAGCATATTGGATACAACCATTGTATGCAGGCCAAACCGCTTTGCGCCCAACTCCATGGCCTTAATATAGGCCCCCGGTATCTGAGCGGTGGTCACCCCGTATTTAGACTCACGGGGATCACCGATGATATCGTTGCCTTCCCTCAATGGTCCCGGATTATATCTAAAACAGATCAGTTCGGGCATACCAGCGTTCTTATCGAGGTATCCTATATGCGTCTTATCATCCAGATTGATGATAGCGCCGAGATGTTTGGCTTTTACGTATTCATCGGCCGGCGTATCGTTGGAGGTGAACATGATGTCCTCTCCTTTCAAACCAAGCCTTTCTGCGATAACGAGCTCCGCCAGGGAGCTGCAGTCAGCCCCGAATCCCTCCCTTATTAGAATATTAACAATGTGGGGATTGGGGCAGGCCTTTACGGCGAAGTAGTTTCTGTAGGCCGGTTTCACCCAGGAAAAGGCCTTTTTATATGCCCCGGCAGTTTCTCTGATACCCTCCTCATCGTAGATGTAAAAGGGCGTAGGAAATTTTCTCAGTGCCTCAGGGAGCGCCTTCATAATACGCTCGGGCACCGGCTTGTATGACTCGTAGCGCATAATATCGCACCTGACCGCATGCTTTGAGCGTGCTATGCTTTCCAGCTTTTCTATCTCGGGATGCAGACCCGGTCTCCTTTTTGCCTCATTTCTCAGCGCAGCCCCGTATACTTCCAGCCCTTTTCGGGCACTATCCGGACTGATATACCCATCATTGGAAACAATAGAAGCATAGATTTTGATCGAGGCTGCCTTCCCCTTTGTATTACGTATAACTCCGCCGTCAGCTCCATATATCCTGATACACTCTATGGCAGCGGGGTTGATGCGCAGTGCGTTCACCCGCTGGCTGAACAGGCTCTTTTCCTCACTCTTCATATTCACTCACCGTGTTCTTAATATTGCCTGAATTATAACTTATCCGGTCTGCTTGATGCCCGTCCACTCGACCGCCATCATCATCACGCGTGAAACAAACTAGTAAAACTGCTACAATATCACGCGTTATGCCGTCAAAATTCCCTCCCTATGTCCATACATTGCTGAACCCTTCTGCATATCCGCAACGACCTTCCTCTGTAGAACTGCAGCAGACCCAGATGTCATTTATATTTCTCACGGGCGATTTTGTATATAAGACAAAAAAGGCGGTCGATCTGGGATACCTCGACTATACCACCCTTGAGAAGAGAGAGTATTTTTGCCGCCAGGAACTGGAGCTTAACCGGCGCCTCTGTCCGGCAGCATATCTAGATGTAGTTCCGATCACGGAATCGCCTGACGGTATCCGGCTCGGAGGCACAGAGAGGATAATCGAGTACGCTGTAAAAATGAACCAGCTGCCCCGTGACAGAATGATGGATATTCTGCTGCCAAAGGATAAGGTTACTGCCCCTATGTTGAAGCAGGTTGCCGCCTTGATGGCCGATTTCCATAGCCGGGCCGCTACCAGTCCCGCCATTAGCTCTTTCGGCAGTCTGAAAGGCATCAGGACCAATACGGAAGAAAACTTCGATCAGACAGCCAGATATATCGGCGACTTGATACCCGAAAGATTCCACAGTCGGATCAGGAAGTATAGCGACAAGTTCCTGGAAAACAACGCTGCGATTTTCAATAACCGTGTATCCGATGGAAGGATACGTGATTGTCACGGGGATCTTCACGCAGCGCATGTTTGTTTCGGGGACCGCATATATATTTACGATTGCATCGAATTTAATGATCGCTTCCGCTATTGCGACACAGCCTCGGAGATAGCCTTCCTTGCCATGGATATAGACCGCTATGGAAGGGCCGACCTTTCGGACTTATTTGTTAAAGATTACATCAGCGCCTGCAACGACAGTGAGATGGGAGCCCTGCTCGATTTCTACAAATGCTACAGGGCTTATGTCAGAGGTAAAGTGGCCTGCTTCAAATACGACGACCCGTATCTCAAGGATAAGAATACGATCAAGCAAGAAGCGTTACTCTATTTCAATCTGGCTTACAGATATGCTTACCCCCGGCCTGCATTGATCATTACAACGGGACTGATAGGCTCCGGAAAGACCACTGCGGCAACGTCCGCAGGCCGGGCGCTCAGAGGTGCTGTGCTATCTTCCGACATTATCCGCAAAGAGATGGCGGGCATCCCGGCCACCGAAAGGCATTACGACGGCTTTGCCAGCGGCCTGTACAGTCGTGAGTCCACACAGCATACCTATAGCGAGCTTTTCCGCAGGGCGAGCGAACAGCTTGAAAAAGGACGCACCGTGGTGCTGGATGCCTCCTTTATGAAACGATCCGACCGCTTGGCAGCCCGCCAGCTCGCCGTCAAATACAACGCCTCCTTCCTGGCCATGGAATGTATCGCTGCGGAAGAGATCATCAGGAAGCGGCTGGAAGAAAGGAGCAGGGCGGCATCGGTATCAGACGGGCGCTGGGAGATTTTCGCGGATATTAAAAAGGCATTTGATCCGGTAAGCGAACTCGCGCCGGGCGAACACCTGATACTTGACACTGCGAGTTCATCAGGTAATATTATTGCATTGCTTTTGCAGAGGATTAATGCTTTATGAAATATGATATTAAAGACATCAAACTAGCCACTGAAGGCAAACTGCGCATTGAATGGGCCGGACATCAAATGCCGGTCTTGAAGCTTATCCAGGAACGCTTCTCAAAGGACAGGCCTTTCAAAGGCATCCGTATTTCAGGTTGCCTGCATATTACCACTGAGACGGCCAACCTTGCTTATGCACTCAAGGCCGGTGGCGCCGACCTGGTGCTGTGCGCCTCAAATCCCCTCAGCACACAGGACGACGTAGCGGCTGCACTGGTCAAGGAAGGATTTCCCGTATTCTGCATCAAGGGAGAGGATAACAAAACTTATTATAAACATATCATGGCCGCCCTTGAACACAAGCCTCAGTTGACGATCGACGACGGGGCCGACCTGGTCAGCACCATTCATCAGGAAAGGACCGCTCTGCTCTCAACCATAATCGGCGGGACGGAGGAAACCACCACCGGCGTAATACGCCTTAAAAACATGGCCAGAGCCAAGAAGCTTAAATATCCGATAATCGCGGTCAATGATGCCAAAACCAAGCATTTCTTCGATAACCGCTACGGCACGGGGCAGAGTACGATGGACGGCATCACCAGATCCACCAACATACTCTGGGCGGGCAAAATTGTGGTGGTGGCAGGCTATGGGTATTGCGGCAGAGGAGTGGCGCATCGTGCCCAGGGGATGGGCGCCCGCGTTATAATATGCGAGGTCGATCCTATCAGCGCGCTGGAAGCGGCCATGGATGGTTTTCAGGTGATGCCCATGCTGGAAGCGGCTGCCGTCGGCGATGTCTTCATCACACTTACCGGCAACCGACATGTGATCGACAGGGCACACTTTGCCAGGATGAAGGATGGCGCTATACTGGCCAACAGCGGTCATTTCAATGTTGAAATCAACATACCGGCCCTGAAAAAAATGGCGACGGTCTGCCGCCGCATCAGGCAATTTGTTGACGAATACACACTGCCCAAAGGCAGGCGAATATACCTGCTGGGTGAAGGTCGGCTGATCAATCTGGCGGCAGCCGAAGGGCACCCTGCCAGCGTTATGGACATGAGCTTCGCCAACCAAGCACTTGGACTGGAATACCTGGTGAAAAACAAAGGCAGTTTAAAGCCGGATGTCTACCCGGTTCCACAGGAGATCGACAATGAGGTTGGCCGATTGAAGCTTAAATCAATGAAAATCACTATCGATAGACTCACCCGCGACCAGCAAAAATACCTGGATAGCTGGGAAGAGGGAACTTAATTCACGAGGAGCAATGATGAAAAACACGTTCATGAGATCGCCAAGGTATTATTTTACGTCCGAATCGGTTACCGAGGGACACCCCGATAAACTATGCGATCAGGTAGCTGATGGCATACTCGACGCCATGATCGAGCACGATCCCAAGTCACGGGTTGCCTGCGAGGTCGCGGTCACCATCGGTCTGGTAATCGTGCTGGGTGAGATAACGACCAGGACATATGTTGAGATACCCGACGTGGTCAGGCGCATTGTTAAGGATATCGGCTATACCAAGCCGGAGTTCCAGTTCGACTATCAGAGCCTTGCCACCATCGTATCCATCAAAAAACAGTCGCCGAACATCAACGCCGGTGTAAGCAAAGCGCTCGAGGTGAGGTTTGGCAGAAAGAAAGCGGACGAGCTGGACCTGACCGGCGCCGGCGATCAGGGAATGATGTTTGGCTATGCCTGCAATGAGACTACGGAGCTAATGCCTCTGCCGATCGCTCTAGCACACAAGCTCACACAGCGCCTAGCGGAAGCACGTAAAAAGAACATCATTCCCTACCTCAGGCCCGACGGAAAATCCCAGGTGACCGTGGAGTACAGCTACGGCAAGCCCAAAAGGATTGAGGCGCTGGTCATTGGAGCCCATCACGATCCGGATCCTGACAATGATACAATCCGACACGATATTATACAGAAGGTGATCAAGCCGGTCATACCGGCCGATATGATGGATAAAAACACCAAAATATATGTTAACAGCGCAGGGCGTTTCGAGGTGGGGGGCCCTGTTTCCGATACCGGTTTCACCGGACGCAAGCTGCTGGTGGATACCTACGGCGGCTACGCGCGCCACGGCGGCGGCGCATTCTCCGGCAAAGATCCCACCAAGGTTGACCGCTCGGCCACCTATATGGCCAGGTATATCGCCAAGAACTGCGTTGCCGCGGGGTTGGCCGACAGGCTGGAGTTGCAGGTGGCCTATTCTATCGGGGTGGCGCATCCACTGTCCGTCTCCATCGAGACGTTCGGGACCGGTAAGATACCCGATGCCTCAATACTTAAGCTGATCCACAAGCATTTCGACATGCGGCCCGAGGCCATCATACGGTACTTCGACCTGCGCAGGCCTATCTATCAGGCCACTGCATCCTACGGCCATTTCGGCCGCACTGACGTTAAATTCCCCTGGGAAAAAACCGATAAAGCCAGAATTTTAAAGGCGGAAGCGGGTATATAGATTATGGCGCCGACGATCAAGTTCGGCACTGATGGCTGGAGGGCCGTTATTGCCGAGGATTTCACTTACGCCAATGTACGAGCCTGCGCTCAGGGCGTGGCCGATCTTCTCAAAGGCTCAGGCTCTACCAGGTCAAGTATTGTTATAGGTTATGATACCCGCTTCGGTTCCGAAGAGTTCGCCGTGGCCGCGGCCGAGGTGCTGGCAGGAAACGGCATACGGGTGTTTCTTCTGCCCAAGCCTGCGCCCACACCGGTGACCAGCTACACCGTGACAGCCCTAAAGGCAGACGGCGCGATCATGATAACCGCCAGTCACAATCCGGCCGAGTATAACGGTTTTAAATACAAGGTGGCAAGCGGCTCTAGCGCGCCCACCGAGATCATCGCAAAGATTGAGCAATCGGCTAATGATGCCGCATATAAGGGGTCGATGAACCGGCTGGACCTGGCCGAGGGGCTCAGGAAGAAGCTGGTCACGTACCATGATCCATACCATGCCTATGAACGGCATCTCAACCGCCTGATAAATATCGAGGCGCTCAAGCAAAACAAGCTTAAAATCGTGGTGGACTCCATGTTCGGTGCCGGCATCGGCTATTTCAAAAGCCTGCTGGACGGCGGACAGATCGAGGTACACGAGATCAACAAGGTTCGCAATCCGCTCTTTCCGGGTATTCAACCGGAGCCGATCAGCAAAAATCTGAGCAAGCTGGCCAGGCAGGTCATACGGAACAATGCTGCGGTTGGATTCGCCACGGACGGCGACGCAGACCGCATCGGCATTATAGATGAGAATGGACGCTTCATGACCACGCAGGAAGTGTTCGCTCTGCTTGCCATGTATTTACTGGACGTGCGCAAGGAGCGCGGGCCGCTGGTCAAGACACTGACTTCCACCGACATGCTCTTCCAGATCGGCGAGATGTATGATGTGCCGGTCTTTGAGGAGCCGGTGGGATTCAAGTACGTGGCGCCGGTCATGATCAGGGAAAAAGCCCTGCTGGGCGGCGAAGAGAGCGGCGGCTACGGTTTCCGAGGACACATACCCGAGAGAGATGGCATGCTGGCCGGCCTGTATTTCCTCGACTATATGGTCAGGACGGGCAAGTCTCCCTCGCAATTGCTGGCAAACCTCTTTAAAAAGGTCGGCCCTCATTATTACGACCGGCTGGATATACATACGACCGGCGAGATCAAACAACAGATGCTGGCCAAGATGTCCTCTTCGCCTGCCTCAAAAATTGGAGGACGGAAAGTTGTAAAGCTGGACACCAGGGATGGATTCCGCTATAAACTGGAGGACGGCTCCTGGCTTTTAATACGCTTCTCGGGAACGGAGCCGCTGGTCCGCATCTACGCCGAATGCAGTTCCATGGAAGAGGTGCAGAAACTCCTTCAAAGCGGACAGGAGATGGTGGGGGTATGAGCCATGATAAACCTGGATGATAATTCAATTTACGCTTCCCAGGATAAATCAGGCATGGGAGCTCAGATACGCGGTCTGACGGACCAGTGCCGCCAGGCCTGGGATAGCGCCTGCAAATTCAAATTGCCAGCCGCTTACTCCGATGTAGACAAGATTGTAATTCTCGGCATGGGGGGCTCGGCTATCGGTGGAGACCTGCTGCGCGGCCTTACCGCCGGCTTGAAGCGCCCGCTGGTGCTGGTACACCGCGATTATGATCTTCCCGCCTGGGTAGACGATAAAACGCTGGTAATCGGGGCCAGCTATTCCGGCAATACAGAAGAAACCATTTCGGGATTTACACAGGCCCTGAGGGCTGACTGCAAGCGACTGGTTATCTCAACGGGCGGAAGGCTGAGCGAGCTGGCCCGCGAGAATAAAGTGCCTGTTTTCGCTATAGAGCACGCCTCCCCGCCCCGCGCAGCCCTCGGGTATGGTTTCCTGCCCCTGCTGGCAATCATGTGCAACCTTGGCTTTGCCAGCGCCAAAAAGGCCGGTGTGGATGGCATGCTTCGAGCCCTTGAAACGCTGGAGAAAAGCTGGCGGGAAGACAGCCCGACAACGCAGAACCAGGCCAAGATGCTGGCAATCAGGCTGTACGGGAAAATAGCGGTCGTTTACGGCGCCGGAATACTTACCGATGTAGCCCGCAGGTGGAAGACCCAGATCAACGAGAACAGCAAGCAGTGGGCCTTCTTCGAGACATTGCCCGAACTCAATCATAATGCGGTACTGGGTTACCAGTTCCCGGCGGATATGGCAGATCGCATGTATGTCATTTTACTGCGCTGCCAGTCCCTGCACCCTCGCACTCTCATCCGGTATAGAATTACAGGAGAACTCCTCGAAAAGGCCGGTATACCCCATCAATATGCTGACAGCCACGGGGGCAATGCCCTGAAACACGTCATGAGCCTGGTGCTGCTGGGAGATTGGGTCAGCTACTACCTGGCGATGCTCAACGGTATCGATCCCAGCCCGGTTCCGGAGATAGATCTGTTGAAGAGAAGGCTGGCCGAGGAAAAGTAATCTCCTATTAATTAGGTGTCGATACCTATAGCCTTTACCTAATAGCCTCGGTATACTGTTCTTAATTGACCCCGGAGGGTAATACTTAGTGATGGTAACAGTTAAAAAGATACTCCTGATCTACCCTGAATACCCCGAGACTTTCTGGAGCTTCAAACATGCTCTTAAATTCGTTGCCAAGAGGGCGGCCTTCCCGCCTCTCGGCCTGCTGACGGTAGCCGCCATGCTCCCACGGGACTGGGAGCTGAAGCTGGTGGACATGAATACAAGCCGGCTGACTGATAAGGACATCAGGTGGGCGGACATGGTGTTCATCAGTGCAATGGTAGTGCAAAAGGACTCAGCTAAAAATGTTATCAAGCGCTGCAAAAAGCTGGGGGCAACCGTGGTGGCCGGCGGCCCGCTTTTCACCACGCAGCACGAGGAATTTACTTGTGTTGACCACTTTATTCTCGACGAGGCCGAAATCACACTCCCCCCCTTCCTTGCAGACCTGGAAAAACAGTGCCCGCAAAGGGTGTACTCTTCTGAGGAACGCCCTGATATCAGCATGACCCCTGTGCCACGTTGGGATCTGGTGCAGAGAAAGCGGTATTCATCCATGGTGATCCAGTATTCGCGAGGCTGCCCCTACGACTGCGAATTCTGCGACATCGTGGTACTCAACGGCCATAAGCCCCGCACCAAGGGAAGAGATCAGGTGATAGGCGAGCTCGATGCCCTCTATGCAACCGGCTGGAGGGATAGCGTTTTTATCGTAGATGACAACTTCATCGGCAACAAGAGAAAGCTTAAAGCTGATGTACTGCCTGCCATCATCCAGTGGTCGCAGAAGCGGCATTTCCCCTTCTCCTTCTATACACAAACCTCGATTAATCTGGCCGACGACGACGAGCTGACCGATCTCATGGTCAGAGCCAATTTCAAAATGGTCTTCATCGGAATAGAGTCGCCCAATAGAGACAGTCTGGCTGAGTGCGGCAAGACACAGAACTCGAGCCGCGACCTCATCGCAGCGGTGAAAAAGCTTCAACGCGCCGGACTGGAGGTACAGGGGGGTTTTATAGTAGGTTTCGATAGCGATCCGCTGTCGATCTTCCAAGACGTTATCAATTTCGTGCAGAAAAGCGGTGTTGTGACGGCTATGGTAGGCCTACTGAATGCTCCCAGCGGCACACGTCTGCATAAGCGTCTGCAGAAGGAAAACCGCCTCACCGGTATCTTCTCCGGCAACAACACCGACATCTCCATTAATTTCGTGCCCAAAATGAATATCAATAAACTTATAGACGGATATCGTAAAATCGTCAGCACCATTTATTCGCCAAGGGAGTATTACTCGCGTGTGAAAACATTCCTGCGGGAATACCGTCCCAGAAGACCCAAAATCTCGATTATAAAATGGCAGGATATCAGGGCCTTCCTCAGGTCGCTCTGGGTGTTGGGAGTAGAGGGAAAGGAGCGCCGTTATTTCTGGAATCTGCTGCTTTGGACGGCCTTTAAAAGGCCCCGTTCCTTTGCTCTTTCTGTATCCCTGGCCATTTACGGTTTTCATTTCCGCAAGATAGCCGAGTCAACCATCCGCCAGCTCAAGCTCACACAGACGGGAGCATGAATCCGAATTCCGACCCCTGTCTAAAACATACAAGGAGGGCCCGCTTTATATAAAGCGGGCACTCCTTTATCTTCTGCCGACAGGAAAGATTAACGCTTGGTATACTGCGGCGCTTTACGTGCCCGTTTCAGGCCGTATTTCTTGCGTTCTTTAATGCGGGGATCACGGGTCAGTAAGCCATGCTGCCGCAAAGGGCTCTTATAGCTTTCATTCAGGCTAACCAGGGCACGGGCTATGCCGTGTCTAATGGCACCTGCCTGTCCTGTAAGGCCGCCGCCGGTAACCTTTATCTCAACATTGTATTTTCCAATTGTATCGGTTACGGCAAAGGGCATCTCAATCATGCGCCTGTGATCGACCAGCGTGAAAAGCTCCTGGTACGGATTACCATTGACGACGATGTTGCCCGATCCGGATGTGATTTTCACCTGGGCTATGGCGGACTTTCTTCTACCGGTTCCCCGATGATATGTTGCTATGCTCATTTGCGCGCGCTCCCTTTGTCAGATTCTTTTGCTCCGGCCAGTTGCGCCTGATGTGGATGTTTGTCGCCGGCGTATACCTTCAATTTCCTGTACATAGCCCTGCCCAGTGTACCCTTAGGCAACATCCCCTTCACGGCATGTTCGATGACCCGTTCCGGATACTTCCGTAGAACCTCGCCGAGCGTCTGCGACCTGATACCGCCAGGATACCCGGAGACCCTGTAGTAGCTCTTGTCTGAGAGCTTTTTACCCGTAACCCTTATTTTCCCGGCATTGACTACCACTACAAAATCACCTGTATCCATATTATTGGCAAACATGGCCTTATGCTTTCCCATAAGTAGTTTTGCAATCTGCGTTGACAGCCTGCCCAGCGTCTGGCCGCTGGCATCCACCAGATGCCATTTCCTTTCGATCTCACGTGCTTTAGGTGCATAGGTTTTCATATCTAAACTCCGAATCATCCGTATAAATAACTTTTATCAGGCATAGTCCATGCGCCGGCGCTGTGGGCCCGGCAAGACTCAGTTGCTTTCTCTCCAATATATATTTAAATTCCTCCAGTCCGATTTTACCCATCCCGACCTTTACAAGTGTACCAACCATATTGCGCACCTGGTGCGTTAAGAACGATTTGGCCCTTACGCTGAAGGTCAACAAATCGCCTTCACGCGTTACTCCCGCATCGTAAATAGTTCTTATGGTGCTCTCATTCCTGTCCCACTCCGTAACAAAAGAAGCAAAGTCGTGCTCGCCAATGAGCATTTTGCTGGCAGTGTCCATACGCCCGGCGTCCAGCGCCTGCGCTACATGGTAATAAATATCACTTCCCAGGGATGGCCTCGGCCTCCGGTTCAGTATCATATATCTGTACTCTCGGCTGACCGCATCCTTGATAACATTAAACCTAGCTGATACGGCGCCGGCCATGAGAACCGAGATATCCCGCGGCAGGTGATGGTTCAGCCCGCTCACAAATTTTTTCGCAGGCAACTCTGACCCGGTTCTGAAGCTAACCACCTGACCCCTGGCATGGACGCCCGTGTCGGTCCTGCAGGCTGCAATTACACGGCTCTTCTCGCCCGTCAGCTTAAAAATGGCCTTCTCAAGCTCATCCTGAATTGTGGGTTGAGCTTTCTGCCACTGGAAGCCGAAATAACATCCGCCGTTATATTCGACCACAAGAACAATTTTTCTTAACTTGTTAAAGATCTCCACCGCGCAAGTGAATCTTACTCCACCATCTCAATAAGCGCCATCGGCGCTCTGTCACCTTCGCGGGATCCCAGTTTCAATACACGTGTGTAGCCGCCCGCACGAGACTTGTATCTCGGAGCATACTCGGTAAATACTTTTTCAACAACCTGCTCGTCGAAGATGAAAGCCAGTGCCCTTCTTCTTGAGGCCAGGCTACCATCCTTACCCAAGGTGATCATTTTATCGGCTAGCCCCCTGGCCTCCTTGGCCTTGGGCAACGTGGTAGTTATCTTGCCGTAATTCAGCAGGTCGGTAACAAGATTACGGTATAAAGACCAGCGTTGCGCCGTTGGCCTGCCCAGCTTTTTTCCTGATAACCTGTGTCTCATTGGTTGTCACCTTCAGTATCGGCGCTTTTAGCGCGCTTTTTCTTTTTATCTTTTTCAACAGGGGCGCCTGTCGAATCAACTCCCAGTTCTTTCAGCACGACCTCCACTTCCTCCCTCGATTTAACGCCGAATCCGCCCAGCGCCATCAAGCCATCAAGGCCCTTCTCCAGCAACTGGCCAGTCAACGTTATGCCGCCCCTACGCAGGCTGTTATATGTATGTGTCGACAGGTTGAGTTTTTCCAGAGGCATATTATATACATCCGCCGGTATAGATTTCTGCCAGGCTTCGCTCTCTTCTTTATCAGCAATAGTCCTGGCCAGTCCGGTGAAACAATTGAACTGCTCGATCAATATCGCCACACTTTCAGATAAAGCCTCGATCGGATCAACCGTGCTGTCGGTCCAGATCTCCAGAATCAGCCTTTCCTTGCCCGCTCCCTGGCCCGGTCCGCTGCTCTCAACAGAGTAGTTAGCACGCGTAACAGGCGAGAACACTGCGTCGATTGATATCTCCTTACTGGTTCCCTCGCTGGTCACGATAATGCCAACGCTGTCGCCCGTCCCGGCCGGCTGATACCCCTTGCCCACCTTAACAGTGAACTCTATATTCAATTTGGCATCGCTGGAATCGAGAGTTGCCAGGTACAGGCCGGGATTAACAATCTCGAAATCCGTCGGATTCTCTATCACAATGTCGCCAGCCTTCAGATCAGCTTTTCCTTTGACTTTCAGCGTCATCTTGCCCGCATCAACACTCTTGGAAAGCAGTTTAATGCGCACATCACGCACGTTCATCAGAAATTCAGTCACATCCTCTTTCATATGCGGGATGGTGCTGAACTCCTGTGTGATACCTTCGATCAAAACTGAGGTAATTGCTGCACCGCGCAGAGAGCTGAGGAGCACTCGCCGGATGCTGTTGCCCAGTATCACACCGTAACCCTTCTCCAGCGGCTCGGCAACGAACTTGCCGTAATTCTCACGGTATTCGGTACACTCAATTTTTGGCAAAGCTAATTGAACCAAAAATCCTCCTATCGGGAATAGAATTCCACGATCGCTTTCTCGTTGAAATTCGTTTTTATGTCCCCAGCGGCCGGCATTGACACAACACGGCCAATCATATTCTCTTTTTCCAGCGCTAACCACGCCGGTACGTCCTTATCCTCGACTCTTTCCACCAGCGTCTTGTAGTATTCGCTCTTGGTGCTTTCCTTGCGCCACTCGATCACGTCACCTGTTTTAACCAGACATGAGGGGATATCGGTCCTGCGTCCGTTCAGTTTGATATGCCCGTGGCGTACGATCTGTCTGGCCTGACTACGGGAATCGGCGAAGCCCAGCCGGAAAACGACATTGTCCAGACGCCTTTCCAGAAGTGTCAGCAGGTTATCACCCGTAATTCCCTGCGCCCGCGACGCCTCCTGAAAGAAGCGGCGGAACTGTCGCTCGAATGTTCCGTATGTGTACTTGGCCTTTTGTTTTTCCATCAATTGAAGGCCGCGCTCAGAGACCTTGGGCCTGCGCTTCCTACCCGATGCATGGGGTCCGGGCGGTGTATCCCTGCGCTCGAGAGCGCATTTCTCGCTAAAGCACCGCTCGCCCTTCAGCATGAGCTTGGTGCCAGTGCGACGGCATAAACGACAATAAGCTTCTGTATATCTCGCCATTTCTTACACTCGCCTTCTCTTTCTGGGCCTGCATCCGTTGTGCGGTACCGGTGTTACGTCACGTATCCCAGACACCACTATACCCGAGGCCTGAATTGCCCTGATGGCAGCTTCCCTTCCGCTGCCGGGGCCGCGCACAAAGACCTCAACCTGCCGAAGGCCATGTTCCTTTGCCTTGGCGGCGGCTCCCTGCGCAGCCATCTGCGCCGCATACGGGGTGCCCTTGCGCGATCCCTTGAATCCGGCTGTGCCAGAACTGCCCCATGATATGACGCCTCCCTTGGCATCCGTAAGAGTAATAATAGTATTATTAAAAGTTGATGTTACGAAGGCTTTGCCTTCATGAATCAGCTTCCGTTCTCGTTTTCTTGTCCTGACCTTTTTTTTCTGCGGCATATCAGCTGGCTACTCCTTTATTTCTTGGTTGCGCCGCGCTTCTGCCCGCGACCTGCAACGGTCTTCTTGGCTCCACGCTTGGTGCGCGCGTTGGTGCGCGTCCTCTGCCCGCGCACTGGCAGATTTCTCTTGTGCCTTATACCTCTGCGACTGCCTATTTCTATCAGTCGCTTGATATTCATGGTGACCTCTTTGCGAAGCTCACCTTCTACGTTATAGTCCTTGTCTATCCTTTCACGTATGCGGCTGACTTCCTCATCGGTCAGGTCTTTAACCTTCTTGGTAGGTTCGATTTTCAGCGTCTTCAATATCCTTTTGCTGATACTCGGTCCGATGCCATGAATGTACTGTAAAGAGAAGAGCACCTGCTTTTCCCTCGGAATGTCTACGCCTGCAATACGAGCCATGTTCTAATATTCTCCTGTGACTATCCCTGACGCTGCTTGTGTTTGGGGTTGATGCATATCACCCGCACAACGCCGCGGCGGCGGATTATTTTACACTTCTCACAACGTTTTTTAACTGAAGCTCTGACCTTCATTTCCGATATATCCTCGTTTCCAAAAAAACCGCTTAATAATATAATCTTTTATTTACTTTATGTCAAAACGATATTCTCGGCATTACTTGAAACGGTATGTGATCCTGCCTCTTGTAAGATCGTAAGGTGACAGTTCAACCAGGACCTTATCCGCCGGCAATATCCTGATGTAGTGTCTGCGCATCTTTCCTGATATATGTGCAAGAACCCTGTGACCATTGGCCAGCTCCACTCTGAAAGTGGCATTGGGCAACGATTCAATTACAGTTCCTTCGACCTCGATTGCTTCTTTTTTATCCATATGCTGATCTTACGGTAAAGTCAAGATCCGAGCGTCTCCGCTCCTGATAGCAATTGTATGCTCGAAATGTGCTGAAAGGCTGTGGTCGGCCGTGTGCACCGTCCAGCCGTTGGCATTCTGCCGTGTCTTCCAGCCGCCGGCATTCACCATCGGCTCAAGCGCCAGGGTCATACCCTCTTTCAACTTAAGCCCCTCGCCTTTTTTACCGAAGTTGGGCACCAGGGGATCCTCGTGCATGTCTCTACCGATTCCGTGGCCCGAGTATTCTCTGACCACGTTGTATCCCCTCTGCTCAACGTAATTTTGAATGGCTGCCCCTATGTCGCCCAGTGTCGCGCCTTCGCGCGCCGCTGCTATCCCCTCGATTAAAGATGCCCGGGCAACTTCCATCAATCGGGTTGCTTCAGGACTGACCTGGCCGACACCAACAGTTACCGCAGCGTCGCCCTGAAATCCTCTATAAATGACACCGAAATCCAGCGATATTATATCGCCCTCCTTCAGCGTCCTGTTGTCGGGTATACCGTGTACAATCTCGTCATTTACCGAAGTACAGATGCTGGCAGGAAAACCGTTGTAGCCTTTGAACGACGCTCTAGCCTCCTTCCACTTGCCAAGCTCTTTCTCGGCCAGGTCGTTGATCTGTCGCGTCTTAATACCCGGTTTAACTGCTTGGCTGATTGTCTGTAACACTATCCCAACAATCCTGCCGGCCTCTCGCATAATGGCGATCTCTTCGGCCGATTTAATGATGGTCATTTACTTTTTCTGCTTCAATCCTTTAAGAAACTTGACGATATCTTTGCCTACCTTGTCTATATGCTGGTTGCCGTTACATCTGAAAAGCCTTCCTTTTTTCTCGTAGTACTCGAGCAGAGGCATAGTCTGGGCAAAATAAACTTTGAGGCGCTCCTTGATGGTCTCCTCTTTATCATCAGGTCTCTGATAGAGTTCCCCTTGGCATTTGTCGCAAACGCCCTCTTTCTTGGGTGGCTGGTTCTTCTGATGGAAAGGGGACTGGCAAGTACGGCACACCCAGCGCCCGGTCAACCTGTCCAGGAGTACGCTCTCGGGAACCTCTATATAAATAGCCTTCTCGATCGATTTACCCTGCTTTTCCAGAGCGGCGTCCAGTGCCTTGGCCTGCTCAAGTGTGCGGGGGAAACCATCGAACACACAGCCTTTTTCACAATCGTCTTTAGCGATCCGTTCAAGTATCATCTTGATGGTTATCTCGTCAGGCACCAGTTTACCGGCTTTCATGTAGGATTCCGCCTGTTTTCCCAGATCGGTTCCGTTCTTCAGCGCATGCCTGAAAAGATCGCCCGATGCGACGTGGGGCAAAGACATCTCTTTTACAATGATATCTGCCTGCGTACCCTTTCCCGCTCCGGGCGCTCCAAGCAAAATGAAGAACATTTTTAAATCCTCCTTACTTTAAGAAACCTTCATAGCGCCGCATGGTAAGCTGCGCCTCTATCTGCTTCATAGTATCCAACGCCACACCCACCACGATCAGTATGGCCGTGCTGGAAAGCGTCATAACGGACGCGTTTGTAATCTGACTGGCGATAAACGGCATGATGGCCACGATAGCCAGGAAAAGGGCGCCGCCCCAGGTTAGACGATTGGTAACGCCGTTCAAATAATCCGTCGTCGGCTTACCCGGCCGTACGCCTGGAATGAACCCGCCCTGTCTCTGTAACGTACGCGCCAGGTCCATTTGCTCAAATATGACCATAGTATAGAAAAAGGTAAAGCCCATGACCAGCACGAAGTACAGCACCCAGTAAAAGAGGCCGATAGGCACGGGGGTGCTGGGATTAAACCATTCCATAATGGTATTGGCGAAATTGGGTTCCTGCCCCGGTGGGGCCGCGAAATAGCTGGCGATAGTGCCGGGGAAAACCATGAGAGACATGGCGAAGATCAGCGGTATCATGCCGGCCATATTAACGCGTAGCGGAATATAAGTCGAACCGGCCTGCCGGTACATTTTACCGCCGCGGAAAGCCGTACGGGCATACTGCACCGGTATACGGCGGTGTCCCTCGGTGAAAATTACAATTAAAACCACCGTGGCCAGCGCCAGCAACACGAATACGCCAACCCCCGCCCAGTTGTCCTTGGCTATCATACCGCGTCCAACCTGCTCCGGCAGACCCGCGATAATGCCGCCGAAAATAATGATTGATACACCGTTGCCGATACCCCTTTCAGTGATCAACTCACCCAGCCAGACACATAACATCGTGCCCGCAGTTAAAGATGCCACGATGGCCACCGTCTCCAGCACACCTGCATCCAGAACACCGCCCTGGCTACGTAAAAGCTGAAGCTGGGCAAATCCCTGCAGCGCAGCCAGCGGGATGGTCAGCCAGTGTGTTATTTGATTGATCCTGTTCCTGCCTGCCTCTCCTTCCTCGGAGAGCCTGCGCAGAGCTGGGATTACCGGCACTAAAAGCTGCATGATAATCGACGAAGTGATATAGGGGTAGACACCCATTGCGGCTATGCTGAAATATCTCATGGCCCCGCCGCTGAAAAGGTCGAGCATGCCCAGCAGCTGGCTGCGGTCAAATATCTTTTGAAGCTGTGCCAGGTCCACACCCGGTATAGGGACATGCGCAATAAACCTGAACACGATCAGTATTCCCAGCGTGAATATAAGCTTCTGTCGCAAATCAGGTAGAGAGAAGGCGTCTATCATCGCCTGGATCAGGCGCGGCCGTGACTGAGTCTGCGCCATACTAAATCTCCTCTACCTTGCCGCCGGCAGCTTCGATTTTGCTCCTGGCAGCGCCTGAAAACTTATTAGCTTTAACCGTAAGAGCCCTGTCCAATTCTCCATTACCGAGAATTTTCACCGGCAGGGCCGCCGATTTCACCAAACCCGACTGCACCAGAATGTCTATATTTATCTCGGCGCCTTCATCGAATTTTTTCAGATCGCCCACATTGACAAGGCTATACTTGATTTTGGCCACATTGGTGAAGCCCCTGGTCCAGGGAAGCCTCTTGAAAATCGGCAATTGGCCACCTTCAAAACCGGGGCGCAGGTCTCGACCGGAACGAGAATTCTGTCCCTTGCATCCACGGGTGGAAAAAGTTCCGTGACCGCTGCCGTCGCCGCAGCCGACACGCTTCTTTTTATGTTTGGCCCCCGCGGGTGGTTTTAAATTACTTTGATCCATTTTTATTCTCTTCTATTTCAAGCAAATGGCTGACTTTATTTATCATGCCCCGGACAACGGGGTTATCCTCTTTTTCGACCACTTCGTTCAGCCTGTGAAAGCCCAGCGCCTTTATGGTTCTCCTCTGGTCGCCGGCGTATCCGATATCACTTTTTACCCACTTGATGCGTATAGTAGCCACGTGACTAATTCTCCTCGTCCCCCTGCAGTCCTTTCCTTCGCCTGACGCTCTGCTTGAAATCCCTGAGGTTAGCCAGGGCGAGGACGGTCGCCCTGGTAACATTGACCGGATTGGCGCATCCAAGGGATTTGGTCAGGATATCTCTGACGCCCGCAGCTTCGACAACGGCGCGTACTCCACCTCCGGCAATGACGCCGGTGCCGGGAGGAGCCGGCTTGAGCAACACGCGGGCAGCCCCGAACTTGGAAAAGCTTTCATGGGGGATAGTCTTGTCTTTAAAAACAACGTTGATTATATTCTTTTTAGCTGATACACCGGCCTTGCGGATAGCCTCCGGAACCTCACGTGCCTTGCCCAGGCCGACGCCTACATGTCCTTTGCCGTCGCCGACAACCACCAGCGCCCGGAAGTGCATGTTTTTACCGCCTTTGACCACCTTGGTTACGCGGTCCAGTGACACCAGCTTCTCGGTAAATTCCATATCGCTGGTATCCACCCGTGGCATAACAGTATGCATTTTAGTATCAGCTTTCATACTCTAATCCTCAGAATTTTAAACCGGCTTTGCGCGCCGCCTCGGCCAGAGCCTTGACGCGGCCATGGTATTTATAGCCACCCCGGTCGAAAACAACCTGGGTAACACCCTTTTCTTTTGCGGATTTGGCCAGCTCAGATCCCACCAGTTCGGCAACCTGTGTCTTGTTCTTGCCTTTTAACTGCTCCTTCAGACCCGCGCTAAGGCTGCTCGCAGAGACAATAGTTTTACCTTCTGCATCGTCGATTACCTGCGCATAAATATTGCTCAGGCTACGGAATACGCATAATCTGGGCTGGTCCGTTGTACCTACTACCGTTGTCCTGATACGCTCATGGCGTCTTTTACGGGCAATATTCGAACTCACTTTAGCCATTACTATTTCCCTTTTGTAGCGGTCTTACCGGCTTTGCCGGGTTTAAGGCGAAGCTTTTCGCCGGCATATTTAACACCTTTGCCCTTGTATGAGTCAGGAATGCGTATACGCCTGATTTCGGCGGCCGTTTCGCCGACAAGCTCTCTATCGACACCGACTATTCGGATCTTATTTGTACCTTCCACCAGAATATCTATGCCCTTAGGCGGCTCGAATTCCACAGGATGGCTGTAACCTATCTGCAACTTCAGCTTATTGCCTTCTTTCTGGGCCCTATAGCCAACGCCGCTCAATTCAAGATTCTTCTCAAAACCCTTGGTGACGCCGTTGACCATATTGGCCAGTAACGATCTGGCGAGGCCGTGCAGCGAGCGGTGCTGCCTGTTGTCGGAGGGGCGTGTCACGATCAGGTTACCGTTTTCCTGTTTGATCGTAATATCGGGGTGGAATTCACGCGTCAGCTTGCCTTTAGTACCTTCTACGGTAACCTCTGTGCCTTCAATCTTTACCTTTACACCGGCAGGCACAGTCACAGGCATCCGTCCTATACGAGACACAGGTTCACCTCACTGAATTCAATTACCATACATAACATAACACTTCGCCGCCTATATTTTTCTTCCAGGCTTCCTGTCCGGTCATCAACCCTTTTGAGGTGGAGATGATGGCAATGCCGAGACCGCCGTAAACCCTGGGTATCTCCTTTTTACCGGAATATACCCTTAGCCCCGGCTTGCTCACACGCTCAAGGCCAATAAAAGCAGGCTGCTTATCAATATATTTAAGTGTGATCTTGATAATGCGCTGCTGTTCACCTTTTACGACGGAATAATCGGAAATAAAGCCTTCGTCCTTAAGAATTTTGGCAATCGCGATTTTCATCTTGGATGCGGGCACATTTACACTGTCATGACGCGCCATGGCAGCATTGCGTACCCGGGTCAGCAAATCAGCAATAGGATCAGTAACCATTGATAAACAACTCCGCTATCTTATTACCAGCTCGATTTCCTTACTCCCGGCAGCTCGCCGTTGAGGGCCAGCGCACGGAAGCAAATTCGGCATATGCCGAATTTGCGAATATACGCCCTCGGTCTTCCGCACAGCCTGCAGCGGTTATGCTGCTGTACCTTATACTTTGGTGGCCGGTTTGCCTTATTTATCTTGCATAACTTCGCCATAATTAAACCTTACTAATTTTTCTTAAACGGCATGCCGATCGCCTCGAGCAACCGCCTGCCATCCTCGTCCGTTTTAGCCGAGGTTACAATAGTGATCTCAAGTCCTCTGGTCTTGTCTACTTTGTCATACTCAATTTCTGGAAAAACGATCTGTTCTTTCATCCCCAAGGTGTAATTACCCTGCCCATCGAAAGCATCCCTCGAAACGCCCTGGAAATCGCGTATACGCGGCAAGACAACACTGACAAGCTTGTCCAGGAATTCATACATCCTTTTATCGCGCAGGGTTACCATCATACCAATGGGAGTGCCCGCGCGCAGCTTGAAGGCAGCAATGGATTTCTTGGCCTTAGTGATTACTGCATGCTGGCCGGCGATGGTAGTGAGGTCTTTCTCAGCAGCTTCCATAGCCTTGGGATTGGTTAAAGATTCGCCCATGCCCAGATTAAGAACTATCTTGCTGACCCTGGGCACTTCCATCACATTGCGATAGCCGTATTTCTTTATCAACTGCGGTACTATCTCTTTGTTATATCTCTCTTTTAGCCTAGCCATTATCGGGTTACCTCAATTTAATCAATGATCTCTTTACAGCTGCGGCAGAACCTGGCCCTGTTCCCGTCTTCAAGCTCCCGGTATCCCAGCCGGGCCGGCTTGTTGCATTTGTTACAGATAATCATCACGTTGGAGACATTGATAGGTGCTTCCAGCTCGATGATACCAGCCTGCCTTGTCTTTCCCTTCGTCTTGGAATGCCTTTTGATCAGGTTGAAACCTTCCACGATTACACTGTTCTTATCGGGCAATGCCTTTCGCACTTTGCCTTTTTTACCCCTGTCCTTGCCGGCTATGATTAATACATTATCGTTTTTACGAATCTTCATATCACAGCACCTCCGGCGCAAGGGAAATAATTTTCATAAAATTTTTATCTCTCAATTCCCTGGCCACCGGTCCGAATATACGTGTACCTTTGGGATTGCCCTTATCGTCAAGTATCACTGCGGCGTTGTCATCGAATCGCACATAGGACCCGTCCGGTCTGTGGTGGTGTTGTGCAATTCTCACGATGACGGCCTTGACGACATCGCCTTTTTTTACCACGCCGCCCGGAATGGCGCGCTTAACGCTGCAAGTGATTACATCGCCTACAGAGGCATAGCGTCTGCGTGTGCCTCCCGGCACACCGATGCACATCACCTGGCGTGCTCCCGTGTTATCGGCAACTTTCAATCTGGTGTTAGGCTGGATCACTTTAGCTCTCCTGGTTTTCCTGTGCCAAATCGTCTTTCAAGACACCGACTATATCCGCTTTTTGTATTATCTCGACGACCCGCCAGTTTTTATCTTTGGACAGAGGTCGCGTCTCCACTATTCTGACGATGTCCCCGACGTTGCATTTATTCTCCTCGTCATGGGCTTTAAAACTGGAGGAATGCCTGACTACCTTGTGGTATAGCGGGTGACGGCGAAGGTTCTCAACCCGCACGACAACCGTCTTGTTCATTTTGTTGCTGGTGACCTTAGCTATCCTGCTTTTCCGGTTCTTTTCCATTTTTTACTTCTTGCCAAGCTCCCGTTCGCGAATAATCGTGTTTATCCTGGCGATCCTTTTCCTGACCTTGGGAAGTTCGCGGTGGTTGACCAATTGCCTGGTCGCCAGCTTGAAGCGCAGGTTAAACAGCTCCTGGTGAGCTTCCTCCAATTTTTTTTGCAGTTCGGCGTCACCCAACGCCCTGATTTCAGTTAGTTTCACCTTTAACCTCTTGTTTAAGAGTCTCACGTGCTATAAACCGTGTTTTAATGGGTAATTTATAGGCGGCCAAGGTCAGCGCTTCCTTGGCCAGATTCTCTTTGATACCGCCGACCTCAAACATAATTCTGCCGGGTTTTACCACAGCGACCCAGTGGTCTACGGCTCCCTTACCGCTGCCCATGCGGGTCTCAGCCGGCTTCTTGGTAACGGATTTATCCGGAAAGATCCTGATCCATACCTGTCCGCCTCGACGCAGGTAGCGCACGATAACACGGCGTGCGGCTTCAATCTGCCTGGCCGTAATCCAGTGAGCTTCCTCGGCCTGCATGCCGAAGTCGCCGAAGTTAATCGTATTTCCGGATTGTGCCTTTCCACGCAGATGTCCGCGGTGGCACTTACGATACTTCACTCGTTTCGGTTGTAACACTTTCTCTCCTTACTTCGGGGATAATGTTGCCTTTATATATCCATACTTTAACGCCGATATTGCCCATGGTCGTATGGGCCTCGGCCAGGCCGTAATCGATATCTGCACAAAGTGTGTGTAGCGGTAATTGGCCGTCGTGAATGGTCTCACGCCTGGCTATTTCAGCGCCGCCCAGACGGCCGGCGCAGCTGATTTTGATGCCCTTGGCTCCGGCCTGCCTTGTCTTGAAGGCAGCCTGTTTCATAGCGCGCCTGAATGCCACGCGCCGCTCCAGGGAATCGGCTATATTGCGCGCCACCAGAGTAGCCTCCATCTCCGGCTGTTCCACTTCCTTGATAGATAACTTGACCTTCTTGCCGCAGATCTTTTCCAGTTCCGACCTCAATTCCTCGGCGCGCTGTCCGCCCCTTCCGATCACGATACCTGGCCTGGCCGTAAAAATCGTCACCACTATGTCGTTACCCTGGCGATCGATCTCAACCCTAGCCACAGCGCCCTCACGCAGCTTGCGCTTGATCTCTTTGCGCAACTTGAGATCATCGTGGAGGGCCTCCAGATAATGCTTTTCATCGTACCATTTCGCCTTCCAGCCGCGTATGATCCCTATGCGGAAACCGTAGGGGTGAACTTTATGTCCCACTTATTTATCCTCCTCGGAGACGAAAACCTTGATATGCGTTGCGCGCTTCAAAATGGGGCTGAACCGTCCTCTGGCCTGCGGTCTATACCGTTTCAGCGTCCGAGCTTCGTCAGCTGTGATATATACAACTTTCAAAACGGCCGGGTCCATTTGGAAATTATTCTCCGCATTGGAAGAGGCCGATTTGATCACCTTGGCAACAGCTTTGGCAGCAGGAGTAGGGGTGAATTTCAATATATTCAGGGCATCCTCAACTTTCTTGCCCCTTACCATATCCACCACAAGCTTCATCTTGCGGGGAGGGATTCCTATATCCTTGGCAACTGCTCCTACTCTCATCTCTTACCTGCTTATTTCTTCTTAACCGGCGCCGCGGTCGTGGCCTTGCCTACATGACCGCGAAAAGTGCGTGTCATGGCAAATTCACCCAGCTTATGGCCTACCATATTTTCAGTAATAAAAATGGGCACATGCCGCCTGCCGTCATGAACACCAATAGTGTGTCCTATCATCTCGGGCATTATTGTGGAAGACCTCGACCAGGTCTTGACAACCTGTTTGTCTCCCTTTTTATTGAGCGCTTCAATTTTTTTCAGCAGCTTGGGATGACAGTATGGGCCCTTTCTCGCTGAACGTGACATTCTTAATTTACCTCTTTATTTGGCTGCGTAACGGCGCCTTACAATCAATTTATCGGATGCCTTGCCCACACGAGTCCTATGTCCCAGCGCAGGTTTCCCTTGCGGTGTCTTGGGTGCCATACCGCGTGGCGCCCTGCCTTCGCCACCGCCATGGGGATGGTCGCGCGGGGTCATGGCCGAACCCCTGACTTTGGGACGACGTCCCAGCAGGCGTGTCCGGCCGGCCTTGCCCGATTTTATATTCTGATGATCCAGGTTGCCAACCTGCCCGATGGTGGCCCGGCACTCATTCATGAAGCGTCGCACCTCGCCCGACGGCAGTCTAACCATGGAATACCTGTCTTCCCGACCCAACACTTGGGCTGCCGCCCCGGCGCTTCGCACTATCTGGCCTCCCTTATTGGGTTCGAATTCCAGATTATGTACCGTCGTGCCAGCAGGTATATTGCCCAGCGGCAGATTATTGCCCGGCTTTACCTCGGCGCTTTCGCTGGCAAGTACGGTATCTCCAACACCCAGCCCCAGCGGGCAGAGCATATATCGCTTCTCGCCGTCGGCATAAAAAATCAGAGCTATGCGGGCGGACCTGCCCGGGTCATACTCGATGGCCGCAACACGGCCCGGCACTCCCAGCTTGTCCCTCTTAAAATCGATTATGCGCGTCTTCTGCTTTGCGCCCCCACCCCTGTGCCGGGTAGTTATCACACCTCTGCTATTGCGCCCCGCCTTTCTTTTCTGCGGAACCAGCAGGGCCTTTTCCGGTACCGTCTTGGTGATATCATCAAACGATATCCTTACCATTCCACGGCGCCCGGGGGATGTAGGGCGATATGTCTTTAAAGCCAAATCTAACTACTCCTAATTTAAGAGTGGCGTCGTTGCCATCGGTTCTTCCTGAGAAGCTTCCGATGCTTGTGCTTCGCCATCTTCTTCTTACGTTTCTTTATAACAGAACCCAATTTCTACTCCTGTTATCTTAGACTCCATCAAAGAACTGGATCTTGTCCCCTTCCTTGAGCGTCACTACAGCCTTTTTCCACGCAGGTCGGTTGACCTCCCTCCTACCCATCCGTTTGGTCTCGCCGGGTACCTTAATAATGTTCACGCTGACAACATCCACTTTAAAGGCTTTCTCTACAGCCAGTCTAACCTGGTCTTTGGTTGACCTCTTGTCAACCTCAAATACATACTTATTTCTCTCTGAGAGCCTGGTGCTCTTCTCTGTCACCAGCGGTCTGCGTAATACCTCAAATAAATTCATGGTATGTATAAACCTCTCGGCTACTTATCCTGCTTTTTGCTTGCTCTTGGCTTCTTTTTTCATATCCCAAAGCTCTTCGATTCGTCGGACAGCATCGACATCCAATACCAGAGTGTTATACGAGAGCAGATCCGCCACATTCAGCATTGAAACCATGGTGGGTTTCACCCCCGGCAGATTGGAGCAGGCTCTGGTAATATTATCCTTGCCCGTAGCTACTCCTATAATGGCTGTCCCTTCAATGCCCAGAGCTTCCAGTATATCGGACATCAGCTTGGTTTTAGGCTCCTGCAGGTCAAGCTTTTTAAGCACTTTCACCTCACCGCTGCTGACCTTGCCGGAAAGCACGCTGCGCAGAGCCAGTCTGCGCATTTTCCTGGGCATATCCTGCCTGTAGCTGCGGGGATGAGGCCCGAAAACCACTCCACCGCCTTTAAGGAGCGGAGACGTTGCACCTCCGCGCCTGGACCTACCGGTGTGCTTCTGCGCGTAAGCTTTTTTGGTGCTCCTACTCACATCGGATCGGGTTTGACTATCAGCTGTACCCTGTCTCCTGTTTGCCAGTTGCATTACCAAAGCCTGATGCACGACTGCTTCGTTTACGGCCTGGCCGAACACATAGTCGCTGACTTTTATCTTGCCGGTCTTTTCACCTTTTACATCAAAAACTTCTAGATCCACTGCAGTAACCTTTTACGATCCTTTTTCAATCAGTAAAATTCCGCCCTTGGCACCTGGGACCGTACCCTTCAGCAGCAATACGTTCTTAGCCGTATCGACTTCGACCACGACCAAGTTACGCGCCGTAACCTTACGAGCGCCCATATGCCCGGCCATGCGTAGTCCCTTAAATACACGGCCCGGCGTTGTCGTAGAACCTACCGAGCCCGGGGCGCGATGCCTGTCGGACTGACCATGCGTCTTAGGCCCGCCCTTGAAATGATACCTTTTAACACCGCCCGCAAATCCTTTACCTTTGGAAATGCCCTCGACCTGCACTATATCGCCGGCTTTAAACATCCCCGCGTCGATTTTCTGTCCGACCTGATAATCCTTCACATTATCCATGCGCAATTCGCGCAGATAGCGATAGTTCCCATTTTCCTTGAGGTGTCCCCTCTCTGCCTTGCTTAACTTCTTCGCCACACCAAATCCGATCTGAACCGCGTTGTACTTATCCTTTTCGGCTGTCTTGATCTGGGTGACACAGCATGGCCCGGCTTCGATGGCAGTAACCGCTATCTCCAGGTTCTCCCTGTACACTTGCGTCATTCCGATTTTCTTTCCGAGTATGCCTGCCATTTCTCTATTCCTATAATCTAATATCGATCTCAACGCCGGACGGCAATTGAAGTTGTGTAAGAGCGTCTATCGTCTTGGTGGTCGGTCCCACAATATCGATCAATCTCTTGTGAGTCCGTATCTCGAACTGTTCCCTTGAGTCCTTATCGATATGGGGTGACCTGATGACACAGAATTTTTCAATCCTGGTGGGCAGGGGAACCGGGCCGATCACCTCGGCGCCCGATTTAATTGCAGTTTCGACTATCTGCCCAGCCGACTGGTCGACCAGCCTGTGATCGTATCCTCTCAGTTTTATTCTTATCTTCTGCTTGGTCATTTACCTACCCTTCGATTTAGCTAACATTTCTTCGAGAATGCCGGCCGGTACCTCGCTGTACTGTTGGAACTCCATAGAATATGTAGCCCTGCCCTGGGTCAACGACCTTAAAGAGGTCGCGTAACCGAACGATTCTGCCAGGGGTATGAAACAATGTATAACGCAGGTCTCCCCATGCGTCTCGATGCCCTGTATCTGTCCACGCCTGGAATTGAGGTCTCCTATCACATCCCCCATAAATGATGATGGCGTCACCGCCTCGAGTTTCATGATAGGTTCCAGAACCACCGGTTTGGCCCGGGCCACGCCTTCTTTAAGTGCAATAGAGCCGGCCATTTTAAAAGCCATCTCCGATGAATCGACTTCATGTTCGCTTCCATCAAATACGGTTACCTTAATATCAACTAGCGGATATCCGCTGACGCCGCCGGAATCCAGCGCTTCCCTAACACCCGCTTCGATAGCCGGTATGTACTGACGCGAAATGTCGCCACCTCGTATTTCATTAACAAACTTAAATCCGCTGTTCCGTTCTCCCGGCTCGATACGCAGCCAGCAATGGCCATACTGGCCATGTCCGCCCGTCTGACGGATAAACCGGCCCTCAGACTCGACCTGCTGGGTGATCGTCTCTTTATAGGCCACCTGCGGTTTACCGACTCTGACCTGCACTCCGAACTCCCTCATCATGCGGTCTATCAGTACCTCCAGGTGCAGCTCTCCCATGCCTGAAATAAGAGTCTGACCTGTTTCCTCGTTTGTTTTCACCTTGAAAGTGGGATCCTCTTCAGCAAGTCTACCCATCGCATCACTGAGTTTGTCCTGATCCGCCTTGCTCTTGGGTTCAACCGCCATATGAATTACCGGCTCGGGAAATTTGATATCCTCCAGTAAAATGGATTGCCCGGTGTCGCACAGAGTGTCACCCGTGAACGTGTTCTTCAATCCCAGTGTAGCGGCTATACTGCCGGTGTCCACCTCATCTATCTCTTCGCGCTTATTGGCATGCATGAGCAACAGCCTACCCAAGCGTTCCTTGCTCTGTCTGCTGGCATTGTATATTTGGGCACCCACCTTGATGCTGCCCGAATAAACTCTGAAGTATACAAGTCTGCCCACGAATGGGTCAGATACAACTTTAAATGCAAGCGCTGTAAAGGGGGCATCGTCGCTGGCTGGACGTGTGACTTCCTGCCCCGTGGAAGTATCTATTACCTTGAGCGCCGGCTTATCCATCGGCGACGGCAGAAAATCAACCACGGCATCCAGTACCAGCTGTATACCTTTATTACGTAGTGCGGTGCCGCAGACTATAGGTACAATTCTATTGGCTACGGTCAGCCGCCTGATAGCTGCTTTGATGTCCTCCTCTCCAATCTCCTGATTATCCACATACTTTAGCATGAGCTGGTCATCATTTTCGGCCAGCTTTTCAATCATATCGTGCCTTGCACCGGCGATCTCATCCTTTATATCCGCCGGCACTTCAATTTCCGACGGTTCCTCCGAGACCTCGTCCGGGAAAGACCAGGCCTTATTAGTGATCAGATCTACAACGCCCGAGAAAAGGCTCTCCCTTCCCAGAGGGAACTGAATGGCTATAGTTCTGGCCTTGAGTCTCTCCTCGATCATCTGGATGGTCCGGGCGAAATCGGCGCCCACCCTGTCCATCTTGTTAATGAAGCAAATCCTGGGTACGCCGTACCTATCGGCCTGGCGCCAGACCGTTTCTGATTGCGCTTCAACTCCAGCCACTGCATCTAAGACTACAACGCCTCCATCGAGAACACGCAGGCTGCGTTCAACTTCAGCCGTGAAATCAACATGTCCGGGCGTATCGATGATATTGATGCGGTGTTCTTTCCAGTGGCACGTGGTGGCGGCTGAAGTAATGGTAATGCCGCGCTCCCTCTCCTGCGCCATCCAGTCCATCACTGCGGTACCATCATGCACCTCACCAACCTTGTAAGTTCTACCAGTGTAGTAGAGGATGCGTTCGGTAGTAGTAGTTTTACCGGCATCAATATGGGCGATGATGCCGATATTCCGAACCTTATCAAGGGGAAACGATCTTGCCACTTTATTATTACCCTGACCTGTTCTGGTCCGGGATTCCTTAACGCCTGTTACCATCGATAATGCGCAAATGCCTTATTTGCCTCTGCCATCTTGTGGGTGTCCTGCTTCTTTTTGATAGAGTTGCCCTGTCCCTGGGCTGCATCCATCAACTCTGCGGCCAGCTTTTCAGCCATCGACCTTCCGCCGCGGTCCCTGGCATAGGTAATGATCCATTTGGTGGCCAGGAACTCGCCGCGCTCCGGGCTAACCTCAATGGGTACCTGATATGTAGCGCCTCCCACGCGCCTCGATTTTACCTGCAGCGCGGGTGTAGCATTTTTCATAGCCTGTTCAAAAATAACGAGTGGTTCTGTCTTCATCTGCTTGTTAATACGATCGAATGCATCGTAGACAATACCTTGGGCAATGGACTTCTTGCCCTTATACATTACTTTATTAATAAACCTTGCAACCACCGGGCTTCCATACTTCGGATCCGGAACCACTTCCCTGTTTATAAATTTTGCTCGCCTCGACATAATATCTCCATTATATTTAGCTGGCTGCGACAGGCGCCTTGGGAGCTTTAGCCCCGTATTTGCTTCTACCCTGCCTGCGCTTTTCGACTCCCGCTGCATCCAATGTGCCGCGGATGATATGATAGCGGACGCCCGGCAGATCTTTGACCCTGCCGCCTCGTATGAGAACCACCGAATGTTCCTGAAGGTTATGACCCTCTCCCGGGATATATGCCGTAACTTCAATGTGATTAGTCAACCTCACGCGGGCGATTTTACGTAACGCCGAGTTAGGCTTCTTCGGGGTCATGGTTTTAACCTGCACGCACACGCCGCGTTTCTGCGGAGAGCATACACCCTTTCTCGATTTATTCTTAAGTGTATTGTAGATCACCTGCAACGCGGGAGACTTGGTCTTCCTGGCCACCTTGTGGCGGCCTTTCCTGACCAGCTGATTCACTGTCGGCATACTAATCTCTTCCTTAATATATTCACTATTTTCGGCAAATTAAAAAGCCACCCAGTTGTCCCCGGACTACTTCCCGATCTGGCCCACATCCCGGGTCAACCAGCCGGCTTGATTGTGATCCAGGTCATGCAAAATCCGCGCTAAACTAATGAATATTAGCGCAACTTTGCAACAAATGGAAATATTAACATACGAATTCAGTCCCTGTCAACAACAGCTGACCTACGTGTTAATGTTCTATGATTTTGTCACCCCTTAACTGTTCAGTGAAAATGTCCCCTTATGGAAGAGGTGATATTGAACAAGAAGGAACAGAAAAGACTTATGGTATTAAACAAACTCGAGAGGAGGGAGATA
>DAOUFT010000110.1:0-6507 GCA_034429855.1 Dehalococcoidia bacterium | reverse complement strand
ATTTCGGGGGATGTCTGTTCTTCGCTTCAATATCTTTCATATTATTGAACTATCTCACCGACACGGTGGGATTGGCTGCAGCGCTGGCGGGCATTGCCCTGATGGTCGGACGTATCTGGGACGCATTCTATGATCCCATAATTGGCTTTATCTCGGACAGGACTGCAACAAAAATGGGCAGGCAACGGCCGTTTATGCTGGGAGGGGCTGTCCCGATGTTCATTGCCATGATAATCATGTTCACCAATCCAGCACTGGTGTTTGGCTCCGGAATCAGCCAGACAGCCCTTTTTATTTATGCTCTGATCGTATATATAATCCTGTGCACCGCTTACTCCACGGTGAACATACCGTATACATCGTGGTATCCGGAACTTACAGCCGATTACCATGAAAGGACTTCTTTAAACGGATACCGTTTCGGTTTTGCCGTTCTCGGCACTCTTGTAGGAGCGGGGGCTGCCCTGCCTATCATTGGCCTGTGCGCAGATAAAAGTATGGGGTTTATTCTCATGGGGCTGGTATTCGGCAGCGTTATGCTTTTTTCCACGCTAACAACGGTTTTTACCGTGAAAGAGCCCGCCAGCCTCAAGCCCGCCAAGTCGCTGGGATTCCGGAAGACATATCTGGAGGTCTTCAGGAACAAACCATATTTGCTCCTCCTGTTCACCTATATACTCCATCTGGTGGCCATGACCATGGTCAGCGGCATAGCGATCTACTACTTTAAATATGTGCTGGACGCCGAAGAGATGACAACCTATGCACTGCTCATACTGCTGGTGACGGCCATGCTTTTCATACCGGTAAGCGTGCTAATAAGCAAGAAAACCGGTAAAAAATTCGTTTACGCAGCATCCTTCGCTATTATGGCTTTGACGCTCCTGGTACTGTTCTTTTTCGGCGCCGCGCAGGGCGTGAATTTCACCCTTGTTACCATGTTCTTCATGGGTATTGGCTTCGGACTTACCTATGTCCCACCCTATGCGATGGTGGCGGATGCAATCGAGTACGACTATCTGAGAGTCGGCGAGCGCAGGGAGGGAGCATTCTTCGGTATCTGGCAATGGGGAAACAAGATCGGCCAGGCTCTGGCTGTCTTTTCCATGGGCGTAATTTTACAGGCAATAGGATATGTGGCAAATGTCATGCCCCAGCCCGAGCAAGTACAGCTTGGAATCAGGTTGTTTATGGGACCTATCCCCGCTGGAATTTTCATAATTGCCACCTTGATCCTTTCTTTTTACCCCATTGACGAAAAACGTTACAAAGAGATCTGCGACCAGATAGCTTTCAGGGAACTCGATAAGGCAACACAAAAATAGCACTCGGGCTGAAAATAAAAATATATAACGGGGGTTATCGCGATGAGGATTCTTATCACAGGCGCAGCCAAAGGCCTGGGCAGGGGGATGGCCCTTGCATTCGCAAAAAAAGGACATGAGCTTGTACTGGTTGACATCGACAGTAACGCACTGGAGCAGACCGCAGTGGAAATAAGAGAAGGCGGCGCCAAATGTCACCATTACGTGGTGGATGTGAGCAATCGTGGCCAGGTAAATGAGCTCGCCGACAAGGTCACATCCGAGGTGGGAGGCATCGACATGCTTATAAACAATGCCGGGGTCGTGGTCGTGGGCGAATTTCTGGACGTGCCCCTGGAGGAATGGGAAAGAATCATGGCTATCAACTTCTGGGGCACCGTTTACATGATAATGGCGTTCCTGCCGGGTATGGTTAAGCGCGGTTCAGGCCATGTGGTCAATGTATCTTCGATGGGTGGACTGGCCGGCAGCCCGGCTGAGACCCACTACGGAGCGAGCAAGTTCGCCATATTCGGTATGAGCGAGGCCCGCTATAACGAGGTTGTAAACAAGGGCATTAAGGTCACGCTGGTCTGCCCCTCACCCATTGAGACCAACATACTGGCAAGCGCCCGGTACTACGGCTTCAATAAAGGTTACGAACAGGAGGTGTGGAGCTTCTGGAGCACGCCGTTTGATAAAGGCATCGCAGAAATTGTGCGAGGTATTGAGAAAGGCAAATTTCTGGTGATTCCTGGAATGCTGGGAAAAGTGGCATATTATGGGCGAAGAATTTCACAAAGCGGTTACCTATCAGTCAGGCGAAATATTTACGGCAAAGTGCTGAAGCATCGAGTTTCATGAAGAGATATAACCGCTTCAAAGAGAATGAACCCTGACGGGATTGCATTGCCGGATTACTCAAAAGGAAGATAGCCGTTGGTAAAAGAAAAACATGCTCCGAATAAATGGTCTGTTCTAATACTGAATACAGCAGTATTTATCGGCATTGTGGGAATACCTTTCACAGCAATGCCTGTTCTCTTCAGCAGCATAACAAACGAACTGGATTTGACTCTTCTGCAAATTGGCGTGATATGGGGCTGTTTTTCTTTCGGCATGACATTTGGCTCGTTCCTGGGAGGGCTGGCCGGCGACCGCTTCAGATTATATAAGGTTATAGGCATTTTATGTTTCACGGTTGCCGTGACTAACGGCCTCAGGGCACTGTCTTTTGACTATATCAGCCTTGGTGCGTCAATGTTGCTATGCGGTGTCGCAGTCGGGGCGGCAATTCCCACAGTGAACCGAGTCCCGGGACTGTATTTTCCCCCAGGCCAGCTTGGCATGGCAGTCGGGATTACCAATTCCGGATTTTGCATCGGTGCAATGCTTGCCACGGCGCTTGGGGCAACCTTTATATTGCCGTTGGTCGGGTCGTGGCGAAATGTTCTTTTTATTTATAGCGCTGTCTGTTTCATCCTTGGCTGTGCATGGCTTTGTCTGATGACAGGGACGCAAGTAGCGCGCCAGAACGATGCCTATTCGGGAGATGACGAAAAACATGTCGTTCTCCATGAAGCACTTGGAGTTATCTTCCGATCCAAAGATATGTGGATTATCCTGATAGTGAACGTTATGCTTATGGGCTCATTTACGGCAATCATGGGTTATCTGCCGACGTACCTTGCTAATACCGGATTGCCCGTCAATGTCGGGGACTCGATATCATCTACTCTTTTCTTTGCAGGTATTGCAGGAACACTTTTGGTACCTGTAATTTCCGATAGGATCGGCCGTAGAAAAGCGTTAATTATAGTTTGCGCCCTTATAATGGGCGCAGGCACTTATCTTCTGACGATATCGGAAACCAAGTTTCTCTGGATTCTGGTTCCCCTCGTTGGTCTTGCCTATATGGGTGTGGTCGCATTGTGTTATACGATAATTCTCGAGATGAAAGGAATCGATCCCGCCTATAAAGCAACAGCGCTGGGATTGGCCGTAACCAGCCAGAATATAGGCGGATTCTTTTTGCCGATCGTCGGTGGTTTGCTGGCTGAAAGCAACTTCGCCTGGCCGTTCATTTTATGGGCGGCTGCTATACTTATTGCCGCAATCTGCCTCTGCAGAGTGCAGGAAACCGGTACAAGCAACAAATAGCATGATATTCGTCATAGAAAAGACCGAAGGCGCGCAGCTTGCGGCGCGCCCTCTTATAACTCGAATTTGTTTCCTGCTCAGGTATTACTGCTGCCCAGCAGGTGGTTTCCCTCGCCGGCCAGCAGCTTGCTCTCTGCGGCAGGCGCCACCGCTCTCTCAAGCTTGCGAATGATTATCTCGGTACCGTCATAATCGACCAGCACCTTGGATCCCGCCTCGTATTCGCCGCGTAAAACGTTTTCAGACAGCTTATCCTCGACTTCCTGCTGTATGATGCGGCGCAGGGGGCGCGCTCCGTAATTGGGATCGTACCCTTTGTCTCCCAGGTAATCCCGGGCGGCGCTGGAGACCTCCAGTATTATCTGTTTTTCCGACATGGAGTTGACGGCCTCGCGCAGCATGAGGTTTACGATCTCGCGTATATGCTCCTTGCTGAGCGCATGGAATACTATAGCTGCGTCGATGCGATTGAGGAACTCCGGCCTGAACTTGTTTTTCATCACGCTCAGGACCTTTTCCTTCATCTTCTCGTAGGCGATCTGCCGGTTTTTATCGCCGTCAACCTGAACACTGAAACCCAGACCTGAATCGCGCTTGATCAGCTCCGCACCCACGTTGGACGTCATGACCAGTATGGTATTGCGGAAGTCCACCCTTCTGCCCTTGGCATCGGTAAGGTGGCCGTCGTCCATGATCTGGAGAAGTATATCGTAAACATTGGGGTGGGCCTTCTCGATTTCATCCAGCAGTATAACGGAATAAGGATTGCGTCTGACCGCCTCGGTTAACTGCCCGCCCTCTTCATAACCGATATATCCCGGCGGCGCACCGACCAAGCGGGCGACGTTGTGCTGCTCCATGAACTCCGACATATCCAGCCTGACCATTGCCTCTTCGCTCTTGAACATGAACTTGGCCAGCGCCTTGACCAGCGCGGTCTTGCCCACACCGGTGGGGCCGAGGAATATGAAGCAGCCCATGGGCCGCCTGGCCTCTTTGAGTCCTGCACGGGAACGGCGGACGGCTTTTGCTATGGTTATAATGGCCTCATCCTGGCCTACGATATCCTGATGGATGGCCTCCTCCATCTTGAGCAGCCGCTCCGACTCGTCCATAGTAAGGCTGATGACAGGTATGCCGGTCCACATGCTGACGACCTCGGCGATATCCTCCTTGGTCACGATGGGAGTTTCCTTTTTCTGCGTGTCCTGCCATTCCTGTTCCATGGCCTTTATCTTGGCCTGCAGCTGCACCTCGCGGTCGCGCAGTTCGGCCGCCATCTCATACTGCTGCGATCCGATAGCATTATCCTTGTCGCGCCTGACAATCTCCAGCGCCTTCTGCGCCTCGGCGATACCGATGGGTACTACACCTTTCTTGATCCTGACGCGCGAGGAAGCCTCGTCCATAATATCGATAGCCTTGTCCGGCAGGAAGCGGTCGGAGATATAGCGCGATGCCATTGAGGCGGCCGCGGTCAAAGCCTCGTCGTGTATGATCAGCTTGTGGTAATCCTCGTAGTGGTGCTTGATACCCTTAAAAATGGCCACCGTCTGCTCGACGGTCGGCTCCGCCACCATGACCGGCTGGAATCGGCGCTCCAGGCCGGCATCCTTTTCAATGTACTTGCGATACTCGTCCAGGGTGGTGGCGCCGATAAACTGGATCTCGCCCCTGGAGAGCGAAGGCTTGAGTATATTTGAGGCATCAACGGCGCCCTCGGCCGCACCCGCCCCGACTATAGTATGCAGCTCATCAATGAAAACGATGCAATTGCCGGCATTTTTGATCTCATCGAGAACCTTTTTAAGCCTCTCCTCGAATTCTCCGCGGTATTTGGTGCCGGCCACCAGCGAACCTATGTCGAGCGTAACCAGCCTCTTATTCCTGAGCGGCTCCGGTATATCACCGGTTACTATCTGTTGTGCCAGCTTGGTCACGATGGCCGATTTGCCCACACCGGGCTCCCCGATGAGGGCGGGGTTATTCTTGGTGCGGCGGCTGAGTATCTGTATGATGCGCTCGCATTCCTTTTCCCGTCCGACGATATTGTCCAGCTTACCCTGGCGCGCCAACCCGGTCAGATCCACGCCGAGCTGATCAAGTATGGGAGTTCTGGCGCCTTCCTTGGTAACAGCTCTGGCCTGACCGCCTGCAGCATTGAGCAGCTTGTTGACCTCGGCCAGCACCTTGTCGAAAGTTATGCCCAGGCTCTCAAGCACGCCGGCCGCCGAGCCCTCTCTTTCCTTGAGCAGCCCCAGCAGCAGGTGCTCGGTGCCTATATAGCTGTGATTGAGACGCCTGGCCTCGTCCACGGCCAGCTCGATGACCTTCTTAGCCCTGGGGGTAAGCCCGACCTCATTGGTACTGGGACGCCCTCCCCGACCTACGATGAACTCAACGGCTGAGCGCACCTTGCTGGTAGCCACGCCCAGGTTATTGAGCACCTGGCTGGCCACGCTGTCTTCTTCAGCGATCAGTCCCAGCAATATATGTTCCGTGTCGATATAGCTGTGCCCGAAATGCTGTGCTTCCTCCTGGGCGCGTGTGAGCGCCCGGCGGGCACGCTCCGAGAATTTTTCAAATCTGCTGGCCATAGTTACCTCGAAAAGCGGGTTTTGAACTAGCCCCGACAGGCTCCGTGTGATATGAATTATATGTTGTAGTATGAGGCAAGTCAAAGTACGGCAGCTTCAGACGAAGCTGTGAAAGAGCGAATCATTTGAAAAAAGGCAATAAAAAAAGTCCCTGGCAGTGGCATATTTTCCCGAGGAATTCCTCCCTCAGTATCGTCTGCGCTGAAGCGTTTCACTTCCGTGTTCGGGATGGGAACGGGTGGTTCCGCCTCGCTCTGACCACCAGAGGACTTTTAATGATAATAGTTTATAGGAACAGGTGTGCGATGTCAAATACATGTAAGCGGCCATAACATATTGGACTTTTTAGAGGGGATTAAGAAATTGTCTATATAGTACCTGAGAGGCGATATATTGCCAATGCCTCGATGTGCTTTTTCGGTATTGTACCAAATGAGGTAATCCAT
>DAOUFT010000109.1:0-17022 GCA_034429855.1 Dehalococcoidia bacterium | reverse complement strand
GCCGCGGCAAAAACCCGCGGCGGCTCACAATTATAGCCAATCAAGAGTAAGTAATCTATTTTTTGGCCAGCTGCTGAAGAGCCTGACGGACGCGCTCCTCCACACCCATCCCTTCCACCTGGGGGACGGCGCTCAAGGCCTGCGTAGCTTCCCTGATGGAATAGCCCAGCCCCGTGAGTGCTGCCACTGCATCACCGTCGGCATCCGATACCGCCCCAATAACCTCGCCTTCCCAACCTTTCTCAAGCTTGCCCTTAAGGTCGAGTATGATGCGCGCGGCCGTTTTTTTACCTATGCCCGGTACCTGGCTGAGAAGGTCGGCATTACCACCTATGATAGCGGACGTGATCTGCTCGGCGTTGAGTGACGCCAACAGCGCCAGAGCAACTTTAGGGCCGATGCCGCTAACCGTTATAAGCTGCTCGAAAAGCGCCAGTTCCTGTCCGCTGGAGAAGCCGTAGAGCGCGATGACATCTTCGCGCACGTATAGATGAGTATGCAACATGACTGTACTGCCGGCATGACCCAACTTGTTGATAATCGATCCCGGCACATTGATCTGCAGGCTGAGCGGGCCGGCTTTGACGATTACGGAATTGACACTACGGCTTATCAGCGTTCCCTCCACTGCTGCAATCATGCTCTCACTCCTGATATCCCCGGTTAAGCACCCGGTTTAGATGTACCTGGTTAAGATGACAGATGGCAACCGCCAGCGCATCGGCCGCATCGCTGGCCTCGGGAAGATGGCTCACTCCCAGCTGCAGTTTTACCACCTGCCGCACCTGGTCCTTGCCGCTTCTCCCGTAGCTGGTCACAAGCTGTTTGACCTGAGTCGGCATATAGCGTGAAACCGGCAATTTCGCCTGCGCCGCCGCAAGTATGGCCACGGCCTGAGCCCGGCCTATGGCCAGTGCCGATCGGGCATTTCCGGCAACAAAAGGCTCCTCCACAGCCGCCTGGGAAGGCCGAAAATCTGCTATCACTTTCAACAATCCCTGGTAGAGAAGACACAGTCTTTGCTCAACCGCCAGTTTCTGCGGAGCAGAGATGACACCGCAGCAGACCATAGAAATGCGGTTTCCATCCTGCTCTTCCACGATCCCGTAGCCCATATTGAGCGTGCCGGGATCAATACCCAGTACTCGCAATACTCAAGTCCCCAACTTATCTCGGAGGGTGACAGACCGGGCAGGGATGATAGCCTGCGGCCTGAGCCTGGTTGACGGTGTTGAACCATACGCGGGAAGGCGCCGGTATATGCTGAGCCACGCTGCAGGACGGCCAGTGATACTCGCGTGTATACGTACTGGCCAGCCAGTTGTCACCGACAGGTGGGGATGCACCTACAGCAAGTTGCGTAGAGGCGGTCACCGTTCCAACAGCGTTACTGGCGGTTATTACATACACTGTGGTGGAGTTGGGCGATACGCTGCGCGAACCGGAAGGACCCACCGGCCCGATGCCATGATTAATAGACACATTGGAAGCATTAGCGGTATCCCAGCTCAACACAGCCGTCCCCGCAGGGGAGATAGTGCCGGGATTTACATAGATATGAGCCACCGGCAAAGGACCGGATGTCGCGGGCGTTGTGGGCGATGTGGTCGTTGTAGTTGTGGAAGACCCGCTTTCCACTGTGACAGTAACCATCGATGAAGTTGTTCCGGACGCGTTGACGGCAGTCAAGGTATAAGTTGTTGTGGTCGAAGGGGTTACGGTTGAGGTGCCGGCAGCGGAGACCGAGCCTATGCCCTGATCGATGATGAGCGCCGAGGCGTTGGATACACTCCAGCTGAGCACCGATGAGCTCCCCGCCGAAATGGTGGTTGGACTGGCTGTAAACGAATTTACAGTAGGAGCCCCACCACCGAACGGCCAGCTGATACACGAAGTAAGTAAAAGGGTCAGAGGCAGTATGAGAGCTATAAGCAAATAAGAGACTTTACCCTTCATTACTGAACAATCCTCCTGAAAAATAATCTAAGTAATAAAACAATAAAAAGCGCTTTCAAGTTTATATTCGCCGCATGACAGACCGGTGATAAAGTTACACTTCGGCTTTCAGCTTTTCTATCAGAGCATCGCTATAATCGAGGTTGGAGAATACGCGCTGGACATCATCCAGTTCCTCGAGCTTCTCCAGCAGCTTCACGGTCTGCAGGGATTCCTTCTCCGGCAGGGAAACCGTAGTTTTAGGCAGCATGGTCACTTCAGCGGAGACAGGTTTGCGGCGTTTTTCAATGGCCAGTTTAACATTCTCGAATTCTTTGGGATCAGTATATATTTCAAGCAGAGATTTATCCTCTTTGACATCCCTGGCTCCGGCATCGATGGCGTATAACGCCAGCTCATCGGCATCGATGCCTGTGGTGTCCACGATAATAACGCCTGTATTCTCGAACATCCATGATACGCTGCCGTTCTCGCCCAAGTTCCCGTTGTATTTCTGGAAGGTGCTCCTTATCTCCGATACTGTGCGATTGCGGTTGTCCGTCATAGCCTCGAGAAGGATGGCAACTCCGGCGGGCCCATATCCCTCCATGACCATCTCGGTAAAGGCGGTCCCTTCAGCGGCGCCACTGCCTTTTTTGATGGCGTTTTCGATGTTATCTTTAGGCATATTGTTGTCGCGCGCCTTCTGGATGGCCAGCCGCAAGCGAAAATTTCCTTCAGGATTGGGCCCTCCCTGCCTGGTAGCGATTATGATCTCGCGCGTAAGCTTGGTAAACATGGCCCCCCGCCTCGAATCAGCCACACCTTTCTGCCGCTTAATCTGCGCCCACTTGGAATGTCCGGACATAATAATCCCTCGCAGAAATTATTTACTTCGTGTATTAAGAATAAAACATAATATAATCATAATGCAACAGAAAAATCCGCTGTCTTCCCGGACCTGCGCAAAGGCATGCTATAATTCAAAATCTCGTACCTGACAGCTACAGTACAGGCATGAAAAATCAACTTCAGCTTTTAAAGAAAACGGTTAAAAGTTATATGCGTCGCGTACCGATGGTGCATGAGCACTGCGACCGCTGTCTTAAAAGTGCCCGCTGGCATGGGAGCGCAGTTCTGATGGTTCTTGATGCAGCATTCGACTCCATAGGTCTTAACTACTTTCAATCGGTGGTTCCCAAAGTAGAGCTATTTCGCCGTAACTATGTTGAAACGGGTCTGATCAGCACGCTGGAAGAACTTGCAGCTGCCGATGCCGGAGAGCTGCAGCATATTTGGAAAAACAGGCGTTCCTGGGATGTCGCCGGGAAGGTTGCAGCCTGTTTGAATTCAATACGGGCTGACAATAATCTGAACGACCGGGATGCTCTGATATACTGGGCAAGGCATGCCCCGCTGGAAGGCTGGCAATCCGACCCTGTGGGAAGCATCAAGGGTGTGGGCATCAATACCTACCAGTACCTGCGCATGATGGGCGGGGTGGATACAGTTATGCCCGACAAGATTGTAAAAAAGGTGATTTATGAGATACTTGATATATCCGGTATAGAGCGTCCCGACGGGGACCTGGAATTTATCAGGCTGGTGGAAAGCCTGGCCCCCCGGACGGGATACCGGGCTATCGAACTCTGCTGGATGACCTGGCTGGTACAGTCCGAAGCAGGGCTCAGCCGCAGCGAAAAATATGCTGATTTGCTACCGAAGATATGAGCGAAGAAGAAAAGAAACTGACTGATCAATTTCCGGAAGAAGCTCTGGAACCCAAACCCGTGTTCTGGAACCGGGACAGGTATCTTCAATTGACTTCGCTTGCACTGGTGATAGTGCTAATTATATTGATCATCTGGCAGCGGGAGAATATTACCTCTTTTGCCATGACGCTGGCCGAATACCCTGGGTTAAAATACATCGGGATCTTTGTTATCTCCGCCGCCGCTTGCGCCACACTGGTAATACCGATACCCGGTCTGGCCATGACTTCGCTCATCGGGACACTGGCCGTGGGCCCATGGGACCCGCTGCTAATCGGCCTTTCATCCGGCCTGGGCGCGACTCTGGGCGAAATAACCGGTTATCTACTGGGCTACAGCGGAAGGATGGCGATCTCTTATACAAAAACGTACGAGCAGGTCGTTGGCTGGATGAAAAAATGGGGGAGCCTGACCATATTCCTGCTGGCGCTGCTGCCGAATCCGCTGTTCGACGTGGCCGGCCTGGCCGCTGGTATACTTAAATACCCCCTGTGGAAATTCCTGCTGGTAGGCGCAGCCGGCAGGTTGCCCAAGCATATCCTGTTCTCATATATGGGCTACTGGGGATTTCATCTCCTCCCCATCAGGTAATGTTATCTCCACAACCGTGTAGTTGACACATGATGATATAATTTACTATCGATGTAGAGAGAGCGTTCGCTCTAAGCAAGGGAGGCAGAATCAGAACATACAGCCAGAATAAAAAGCTGGTCGCTGAGCGCAGGAGGCACATTGCGAGGTCGGTGGCGCCTATTCTCGTCAAGAAGGGGTACGGGCAGACCAGCATAAGAGACATAGCCAAGGCATGCAGCATGTCCATGGGTCACCTCTACTATTACATAGGGGGCAAAGAGGACGTACTGCAGATAATGATGGACTACGACCTGCACCTGTATTCAGACTTCATTAAACAGGCAGTTATCAGTTTTAAGTCCCTCAGACCCACTGAGGCGCTGATAAAAACAATCGATCATTTCATCCGGGCTACAGATGCAGCTTCAGATTTCACCCTTTTCTTCTATCAGGAGACCAAAAACCTGCAGGCTGATGCGCGCAAAATCATTATGGACAGGGAAAAGAGCCTTGTAGCTGAGTTTGAAAAACTGCTTAAAAGGGGTTGCGACAACGGAGAATTTCAAATCGAAAATATCACGGTGGCTGCCAACAACATTGTACTCATGGGTCATATGTGGGCGCTAAGAAGATGGCTACTGCGCAATATCTGCTCGCTGGATGAATATATTCTTGTTCAGACCAATAATATCCTGAAATCCATTGGTGCCGACAGCAGGATAGAACCGGGTAGTATCAACTCTGATAAAGCAAAAACTTACGCTCGAAATAGGAATTTTATGGAGGTAGTCGATGTCAAAGAAGTTTAAGGTGCCCCGGAATCCGGCAGAGGTCATGGCATGGATCAACAGCATACCGATGTACAAGCAGGATCAACCGCTTGACCTGTCGTTCAAGAGCAAGGACGAAATACGCGCAGCGCAAAACGCCAACCTCGTCAAGCAGATGGAGCGGTTGGAGAAATTCAGCCCTTATTACCGCGAAAAATTCAAGGAATGGGGATTGGACCCCAAGTCTATTAAAACAGTGGACGACCTAGAGAAGATACCTACTACCAGCAAGGACGACTATATGAAGGACCGCGGCGAGTCCTTCAAACTCGAGTTGGATTTCAACAATATCATGGAGTATATTCTCTACGAGGTAACTTATACTACCGGGACGACCACCGGACTGCCGACGCGTTTTTACAATACTACCTACGACATGTTTATGCAGTCATGGATGTTCAGGGTAGGCACAAAGATATGCTATCTTGAACCTACCGACCATGTGATGAGCCTGTTCCCCTTCCACTTCATCCCGCACATTGGCTACTATAAGACGCTCCACTTTGCCGCCGCAACCGGCATGACCCTGAGTTTCGGCTTCACAGGAGCTCAGCTGCCGGGGTTCCCTTACAACATTCACCGCCCCATGCAGCAGGCCATCGAAGATATCGAGCAGAAAAAGGTTAATGTTCTGTGCGGCATCGGATCTTATATCAGACGCCTTATAATGGCTGCCGAGGAGCAGGGCAGGGACTTCTCCCGTATAGAGAAGGTGCAAGCTCTGGGCGAGGCTGTGCCCAAGGGCATGAGGGACGACATGCGTAAGCGGCTGCAGAATATGGGGGCCAAAGAGGTCTTCATCAGCAATGCCTTCGGCTTCACGGAATCGCAAACAGCCTTCCAGGAATGCCAGGAACTGGGCGGTGCACATCAGGGGGTCCCTCAGATGTACTATTTTGAGGTTGTCGATGAGAAAGGGAAGCGCAAGCCGGACGGTGAGCCGGGCCTGCTGTGCATCACCCACCTGGATCGAAGAGGGACATGTCTGCTGAGATACCTGGTGGGGGACATTGTGGCAATAACCGATAAGCAATGCCCCTACTGCGGCAGAAACGACCAGAGGATTGTGACAACAGTGGGCAGCACGTACGGCACACGTACCAAGGAACTGATGAAGGTCAAGGGCACACTGATCAACCCCGAGATTATGCGAGACGCCGTGGCCAATACGCCTGGAGTTATCGAATACCAGTTTGTCATCACCAAGGAGAAGCAGGACGATCCATATTCAATGGATGTGATCAAGCTACTGGTCGGAACAGATAAAGGTGTCGACCAGGGCAAACTTGAAAGCGAATTGAAAGAAAAGGTAAAAAGGGCAATAGAACTGACACCCAAGGTGGAATTCGTGCCGCTGGTCGAGATATTCAATCCCGGTGCGACGCTCAAAGCCACGCGCATCATTGACCAGCGACCTCAGGGTTAACAATTATTTTGCATGGCTGCAGTGTTGATCTTTCACACGGTCCGACACTGCAGCCTTTTCCGTCAGATTAGAAAATATGGAGGAGACTGAATTGGAGAGTACCCTGCTACCACCCTATGCGGATTCAGACGACACCTTACACACGTATGACAACCCCGAATACTACGAATGGTGGTATTTCGACGCCAGATTCGATAACGGATACTCCTGCGTGGCTACATACCACTGGCGAAATCCTTTCACCCGTCCTCATATTCCGACAGTCCAGGTTTTCATCTATACACCGGACGGCAAAAAACATATCGGCATGGCTGCCATCGATACAAAGGAATGCAGCAGCAATCAGGAAAAATGCGACGTACGGATGGGTGTCAATTTTGCCCGCCAGGAGGACAACAGATACGTCATATCCATGCGTGCAAAGAAATACGGTGTAGACCTCACCTACAGCAGGGAGATACCGGGCTGGAAGCTAAACAGCGACGGCCTTCTTTACAGTGAAGGCAGCAAAAAACAGGGGTGGGTCGTCGCCGCCCCCAGATCGCAGGTTACGGGCAATTTATATATCGAAGATAAAAGGATCCCGGTCAAAGGCACCGGTTATCATGATAAAAACTGGGGCAATTGCAGGATCGATGAATGCTTTCGCAGCTGGTACTGGGGACGTCTGTACGATTCCGTGTACAGCCTGATATATTTCTGGATATTTCCCATCGACGTTAACCGTTCAATTACCTCCGGATTGCTGCTGGCCAGAAACAATCAACCGCTGCTCATAACAAACCGATTCAAGCTTGCCGTGGAAAAAGATGAAGTGTGCAAAACGACAGGGAGAATCACACCCTCCATTATAGTCATCAGCAACCTTGAAGGAACGAAACCGGATTTCAGCTGTGAGCTCATTTCGACGGCCACAGTGGAAACCGACAGACTGCCGAAGACGTCCGATCTTGATCAGTATCACTGGCGCTTCCTGGGGGACTATACCCTTAAGGTAAACATGCCCGTCGGTCAGGAAACGTCTCGCGGCAAATCAATACATGAATATCTGGTTTTCAGGTAAGCCATATCGGCCCCAACAGACACCGGTGTGATATAATTCTACCTGCAGAACGGGAGAAACGGAGGAGGTTATGGACCTAGCTGATATACTTGCCCACCTGTCCGTTCCACGCCCCAACCACAGCGAGGCACTGGGACAAACGGCGTCGTATATCAAAACGCTGCTGTCCTCGTGGAGCATTCCCTACACCGTCCAGGAATTCACGCTGCGCCCGTATATGCAGCTGTCGGTCGGCCTGGCCGTGCTGCTGCTGGCCGTACTTTTCTTTATCTTCGTGCTCAAACGGAAGCCGCTGGCCGCCCTTATTGTGGCGCTGGTTATACCCGTGGTGCTTATTCTCGAATTCGAGCTTTTTATACCGGTCGTCACAGGCCTGATAACCAGGGCCGGCGAAAACATCATAATCAACTTTACCGCTCCCGATCCGGCCAGGGAGCTGGTCTTTGCGGCACATTACGATTCCAAGACAGATTTCTTTGACCATATACAACGTTCCAGGATCTATGCCTTCATTCCTGTGGCCGTCGCAGTCGCCCTGGCCATAGCCGTATTTACCTTCTTTACCAAGCGCTATGCTACCCTGAGAAAAAAGGCCGTTACAGTGGTGACGCTCGTCCTGGCCGGGCTGGTCGTGGCCTACTGGGGTCTGGTCTTCCTGGGCTTCGGCGGATACATTTTTATACCTCCGGACAAACAGAGCTATGGATCAGTTGACGACGGGGGTTCGGTGGCAGCGCTGCTGGTACTGGCCAAGAACATTAAGGACAGCGAGGTCGATATCGGTCACAGCAATGTAACGATCCTCCTGACATCGGGCGAAGAGGTTAATCTACAGGGCGCAGATGCCTATCTAAAAAAGAGGTTCGGCGGTGGAGAGAAACCCACCGTCCCCATAAGTCTGGTAAACCTTGAGATAGTGGGACAGAACGGGAACATGGTCTACTGGAAGAAGGACGGCGAGTTCCTGATATTCTACAACGCTGATCCCGTCCTTATAGACAGAATGGGCGCCGCCTGGAAAGATGTGTCAGGGAAGGAGATGGAGTCGCGTCCCGCCATCACGGACGACGCACAGCGCTTTTTGGCCGCCGGAATCCCTGCGGTCACGGTGGGAAATTCAGGGTTGCCCGGGCCGGGCGAAGGTTGGTTGCACAGCATTGTCGACAATCCGGACCGTGTGAACCGAGATAACCTCATGCTCATGGTCAGGGCGCTTGAACGATATATAGAAGGCCATAATAAACATTAAGGGATATTTGCATGACGACAAGGAAAGGATTACGCTCACTTTATGTGGCCGGCGTGATTATAGCCGGTTTGATTTTCATACTGGGAATCATCTACCTGGCATTGCCCAAAGGGCCGAGGGAGACCATGGCATTCAATGATCCTCATAAGGTGGACCGTCCGGCTGCCATATCATATAACTTCATGGCAGCCACCGGCACGCCGTGGGCCACACAGGCTGCGTTGAAGGTTATGGAGGATGGCGGCAATGCGGTGGACGGCGCCGTGGCTGCTTTGCTGACGCTTAATGTAACCTATGGCGAGGCGGCCTCCTTCCCGGGTGTTGCTCCCATATTGATTTACGACGCAAAGACCAGGACAGTTGAGAGCTACACCGGCGCCGGGACCGCGCCTGCCAAGGCCACCATCGAGCTGTTTACCTCGCGTGGATGGAAGACCGTGCCCAAGATGGATATCTGGTCGCAACTTCTGCCGGCCTCACCCGACGTGATCGTCTCGATACTGGATAAATACGGCACCAAATCGTTCACCGAACTGAGCGCTCCCGCCATCAAGCTGGCACGCGAAGGCTTCCCCGTGCACGATACCATGCTCAAAAACCTTAACCTCAGCCTGGTGGAGCGCCTCGGATTCACTATACTCATGCCTTATAACTCCCAAGTATACCTGGGCGGACAGTGGTGGCGACCGCTGCACCACGGCGAGATATTCCGCAGGCCGGATCTGGCCGACACATTCGAGCTGATGGCCAGAGCCGAGCAAAAGGTACTGGCCGAAGGAGGCACGCGGCAGCAGGGGCTGATAGCTGTGCGCGATACATTTTACAAAGGCCCGATAGCTGAAAAAATCGTGGCCTTCCACAAAGAGAAGGGAGGGCTTTTCAGCGCAGAGGATCTGGCAAACTACCGCGGCCACTGGGAGAAGCCGTTGCAGGGCAGCTTCGGACCGTATACGATTTACGCCAACCAGACATGGAACCAGAGCGCGGTGACTCCCATGGTACTGCAGATACTGGACGGCATCGACCTTAAAAGTATGGGGCATAACTCGCCGCAATATGTGCATACCGTGCTGCAGGCTATAGAGCTTGCCATGGCGGATCGAGAAGCATATTTCGGCGATCCGGAGTTCGTCAAAGTTCCTGTTGCAGGACTGCTGGATCCGCGTTATGCGCAGGAGCGGCGCATGCTCATGACGCCGGATTCGGCATTCGGTAAGATGCCTCCCGCCGGCAATCCCTGGAAATACCAGGGGGAGCCCGCACCGTCTGTCCCATCCCTGACCACCCGGGTTGAAAACAGCGGCAGTGCCGACATGCAGTTCGGCAAAGATACCAGCTATATCTGCGTGGTGGATTCGGAAGGCAATGCCGTTTCGTTAACCCCCAGCGACTTCCCGCAGACGCCCATGGTCCCGGGCACCGGCCTGACCCTGGGCAATCGAATGAACCAGTTCCGTCTGGATACGCAGCACCCTGACGCACTTCAGCCGGGCAAAAGGCCGCGTATCACGCCCAACGCCTGCATGGCCCTTAAAGACGGCGAACTTTTTATGACCTTCGGCACACCTGGCGGGGATACGCAAACGCAGACCAACGTGCAGGTTTTTCTCAATGTTGTTGTATTCGGCATGGGACCCCAGGAGGCCATCAACGAGCCGCGCTTCCAGTCCTTCAACTTTCCCGATTCCTTCGCCCCGCATGTGTACAAGCCGGGCACGATCGGCCTTGAGTTGCCCTTGTATAACAAAATCGGTAAACAGCTCGAATCCATGGGCTACAAAATAGAGGTGGGCGATACCTGGGACAATAAATACGGGGCCGCAGACGCGATAATCAGAGATCACGAGGTGGGGCAACTGAGAGGAGGGGCCGATCCGAGAGAAGAGTCCTGGGCGGAAGGCAGATGATTCGCCTGTCCGTCAACCATGTGTGGCCTTAAGGTCCAGCCTTTTTTATCTTCTCCTTGATCACGCTCCAGAGGTCGGCGCTGGTTCTGGGCAGATACCAGTCATTTTTCTCGTCCCATTTATTAACGGGCCCCCAGCAGAAAAATGAGATGCCGTCCAGCCCGTTTATTTGATACGCATAATTTATATCCCTGGCAAGGCTTGAGGTCGTCGGCCGTTGAAAGATGTCGTCATCTTCGAACGCCGCGATGGACAGCCAGACCTTTGTCTGCGGCGCCCTCTGTTTTATCTCGGTCACACAGCGCTGTCCGGCATCCGCTATCACATCGGGCCACTGCAGTTTGCCCTGATCGAGATAGTTAGAATAAAGGTTTAAAGAGACAATATCAGCTATTTTCGCGTTGAGCACAGCGCGAATAAAGGCGGTCCTGTCATTGGACTCCCATTCGTATGTCCTGAGATGGATGGGCCTGGTATTATCCGCCTCCAGCACATCGGCCCTGGCCTGCTTCAGCTGTTCAAGTGTGATCATGGTTTCAGGCCAGTCCGAGCCGTGCATGCCCGCGCCGCTGGGTAGATTCTCGCCGAATTCGTTGCAGATGTCCCAGGCATATATGGCGGGATGGTCTTTCAGCGCGTTTATCCATTTTTGCACACGTTCTTTCTGCCACACGGGCTTTTTACCGGCCGGCGAACTCACCCAATCCTCATCCGTAAAGCCCCAGGCGGTGTAGCTGAACCCGCCGTCCATGACAACCTTCAATCCCGCGGCCTGCGCCTGGTCCAGGAACTTCATGACCTGATCGATATCCTGCTCCATGCCCCATTCAGTCGACAGCACCTCAATCCCGGCGTTTTTCATATCCGCAAAGTCCGACTGCGGCAGGTCGATGCCCACGCCTTTCATGCTGTACACAAGCTGGTGCGATGTCACCGGCAAAGTATTATTGTCAACCGGCTTGTCAGCCGGCGGCAGGCAACCAAGAATAAACACAGCAGCGATTAAAGCAGTTAACAGGCTCAGAAAACGCATCATTTTATCCTCAGTCAGTCAATGTAGATGTATAACTTGATGATAGGACATTTACGTTGGAGAGTAAAATATTTACGCGGATCTTTTTACGCTCAGGCGAGGACGTATTTTATTGTCCCGCCTGTCTTAACCGTCTTGAGTTTTCTTTCGCCCACCAGGTATTCCAAGTGTGCAATGGTCTCGCCCACCGCAAAATACTTCTGCGCTATGGGAAACTGCTCCCAGTTCTTATACGATAGGTCCCACCTGATATGAGGAGCCACCTGATAGGCAGTCTTATCCCCATCTGCAACTGCAGCCAATGCTTCATCCAGTCTTGTATTATGATGTTCAAAAAGCTCCTCAACGCGTTTGTGCAGAGTCTGTCGAGAGCTCCGGTGGCCTGGAAGGACGAGGTTTACCGCCAGTTTGTCTATCTTTTTCAGGCTATTCAGGTAATCATGCAGCGCATTGCTTAGCTCAGGCCAGCATGTAATATTGGGCGTGATATCGAAGAGTATATGGTCACCGGAGAACAACAGCTTTTTATCTTCGTCATAAAGGCAGGTATGACAGGGCGAATGCCCCGGGACGTGGATGGAAACAAATCTGTAATCACCTATTTCCAGTTTGTCGCCGTCTGAAAGCATGACCAGTGAAGATGCCAGTTTTGGACCGAAAAGAGATAGCGGAGGGTGTGCTATCCATTGCTTGCCGGCCTCCTCCGGAAAACCGTTGGCAATGTAAAACTCCATCATGGCAGTCCACCGTTGTTTGTACGATACATTTGTCAATATAGCCGCCTCTGTCCTGTTAAAGTAGACTCTGGATGTTCCTGAAGCCAGAGTCGAGACCAGTCCAAGATGATCATGATGGATATGAGTGACGAAGAAGTCCGTTTTATTCAGATCGACGTCCAGCTTCCGCAGACCATTTTCGAGCGCCAGCCTGCACTCATTCAAGTTCATGCCGGTATCAATCAGAATGAACCTGTCTTCCCCTTTGATCAGATATGAATTTGTGTATTTTAGGGGGTTTTTGGGAAGAGGTACCTTTATGCAATAGATACCCGGTAATATCTCATCAATCACGATTATGTCCCGTTAGCAGCAAGCGGCGCATTATAACACATTATTATCCTGATATTTAATACCAGCAATAGATATAAAAAAGCTAAAATCTTGCGGATTTTAGCTTTAAATTGGCTGGTGGAGGCTAGGAAAAGTCTAGCTTTATCATACCATACTATTATTGACCTACTAAAACAAAGACACGCTCTAGTAATCTATTTTACCTAGAAAAAATTTTAGCTAGACGTATCACAAGCTGGGGTGTCCTTCTAGGAGAAACAAGTTTTAGACTTACATCTATGTTTCTTCCCCAATCTATGAGTTCAGTTATTTCTTCTGCATAGATTGCAGGTATATAACCTTACAAGAATATCGACGTGAATTCGATTTTCAAGACAAAGGCTAAAGCCTACATAGATAAGGATATCTCGCTGGTAGAACTGGTCAGGGCCATTGAAAACGTAGTCAGGGGTGACATGGTTGTGATCTCACCACTGGTTGCATCCAAGATGCTGCAGTACCTGGACCAGAGCGCCGGACAGAAAAGCATTGTGCGATACGAATTCGATATTAACCTGAGCAACCGTGAAACCGAGATTCTTTCGTTACTGGCAAATAGGGGAACAACCAATAAGCAGATTGCGGACTTGTTATTTATCTCTGAAAACACGGTCAAAACTCATCTGGCCAGTATTATACGTAAGATGAACGTAAGCAACAGGCAGCAGGCGGCCGCTGTAGCCAGAGAGATAGGAATAGTTCCGGTTGCACATAAGTGATTAGACTGTAGTGATTAAGACTTAACACTGGAGAAGATGGATTTTCATTCCGATGTTGTGTGGATCTAAATCAAACAATATTTCCAAATCCTGCCTTTCCCAGATGTCAAGCAAAAGCTATTTGTATGATTTTTGAGGGGCTTTCATCGCCTTTCACATGTATCCTTACCGTATTAGATGGCTTATCATACAGCTCACTTGCGTTCATAACCACATCCCCGTAATAAACAGTCGCTTTATCCACTGCAAACCTGGAATCGTCCCAAAATATCTCTAAATCCGCCTCAGATCTGTACTTGTCATATACCCATATGCGCATAATCTTGCTCGCTTCGTCAAAAGACTGATCCCTTACAAGTGAGGTGCTGGATATAATATAAGGCAGATCCAGAATTTTTTTCGGGTCGAACGGTATAACATAGTCATTGCCCAGGCCCCAGCCTTTGCCACCTACGTATGCATAGCTTAGAGGATCGTGTATAGTGTCTATCAACGCACCGGAAACCATAGGTATCAGCTGTTTCCCTTCTCCGTATTTGTCTACCGGCTGCATGGTATTTGTGTCACATTCCAGCCCAAGGTGTATTCCCCTATATGGATACACCTTTTCTTGCATATCCATCTCAGTCTGAAGCATGATGCGGAACAACTGCATAAAGACAGGATCTCCAGTCACCTTGGACATATAAGGATAACCTGCTCCTTCAGCAGGATTCCTTATTGGAGGATCGAAACAGCAGTAAAAGTCCTGCTCCCGTGTTAGCATCCTTGTATTATGTTTAAAACCCGCCATCTCAATTGGTACCGAGCAAACCCACTGGTACATCAGCACGTCCTTTGCTATATCAATGTACCTTTGCTCACCCGTACGACCGTGCATAACCGCACAGTAGTAGATAAATGCCCCTATATTCATGATGTCATTATTGCCATAAGACACGCCGCTGCCTTCCCAGTTGCTGCTGTCGGGACTGTTGTTCATCCAGTGGTTATATTGTATGAAATTAGTCAGCGTCCAGTTCTCGAGTTTCTGTCTGACTTCATCGAATTTCTTATCATTCGTTTTTTGATACAGGAATTCAAAGGAAATCAGGGCTTGAGCAGTTCCGATACATGTTTTGTCGTATTCGCCGTTAAAGTTGTAATTTCGACCGATCACACCTTCATCTGTAACAAGGCTTGCGAGGTAATAACCGGCTTTCAATCCTGCCTCTTCCCATTCTTTTTTATCTATGCCTTCCCTTTTAAGCACTTCGTCATGGAGCAACAGTATATACCTTGCACCCATGGCGACTTCTGCAGTAATAATATAGTATCCTCCAAAATAGCTTGCAGCGGACATCTCGGGATGCACTTTATCGGCGAGTTCCGTATCGGTTTCGTATGGTACCACCCACCCGCTGGGCAGCTGCTGTTTGCAATAGAAATCAGCCATTTCAAACGATCGTTCCCTCGACCACTCTTCTTCGTGATTCTGCTCCCACCATCTATAATGTTCCAATGCAAGTTGCATCTGATAGCTGGGCATGATCATCTTTCCATAGCCAGCGCGCACAATGCAGTTGTCAAATTCTCCGGTATCCGCTCTGAACATCAGATGATAACCCTTCCCTTTTTTATATCCCTTCATTCGCTTAAACATATCGAAAAGATCGTTGATGCAATCATGTGTTCCGGTTTTTATATCGACGTTCTTGTCATATCCGCAGACGTCCATGTAGCTCTTCAGGCATTCGAACTGTGTCCCACCCATGCATACATAGAACCTGAAATGACGAGTAGTTTTTTCAATCTCCCTATCAAAATCAAGCTCTCTCAGAGCGTCTTTCTTCCAGGACAGCTGCATATCAACCGTCCTTATCATGCACCTATCGAGATTATAAATTCTGAATGCCGTTGCATTGTCGCTGCTGTCAAACGCTATTATACCGTTGATAAATGCATCGCGAAGGTCGTAGCCGACACCGATATATTTCTGTGTGTCGTTGGCAATTTCACGTCCGAACACAAGAGGTACAGTCGAGTAGTTTGTTTCAATTCTAACGCTCTTCAAATTATTCTTTTGTATCGTCTCCTCATAAGGAAACTTCACAAAATCCATTCTTTCTGTGGAGAATGGTATCTTCGCAAATAGTCTGTGGTTCACCGGTAGTTCAGGGTCCATTTTCATATCAAACGTTACTGCCGAAACATGAGCAGCCATAACTACATCTACCGTTATGCGGATTTTTCCATTGTAGCCCCTGAGGCTCAGGTGTCCTTTTTCAGGAGTGTTTTCGACTTCCTCAAATTCCGTGCAGTAATACTTTTCATTTATGACTTCCTCGGTGAGCATGCAGTCCGACGTCCCGCCAATTTTTGCTCCGCAATGTGAGAATGAGCCGAGTCCAAATTTCCCATTGCTAAACTCGGGCTGCCAACGGCAACCGATTTCATTTTCCATGTACGGAAGCCCATTTTCATATCCTATAATGTTAGCCTTATTCATACTTTTATCCTCCCGCTATTGTTGCGCAGTAATATCTTTGACCTTGACTATTGACTCAGATTGCTTGGTCCATTTATCTGCAATCAGACCGGGAATAATACTTAGAAGAGCTAAACCTGCACAGATATAGAGCACCACATCGTTGATAATCACACCACCTTCCATTTTAGCCCCGAAATCGGTGATAAGTATGTTTCCAAGAATACTACCTAAGACCATTGGCAGGGCAACATAGAATAACATCCTGAGCCCCTCATATTGACCACGCGCTTCTTCAGGGTACAAGTTTTTCATCCAGGCAATACAAGTCGTCTCTATTGCGACAATACCAATTACCACCAAGCCGAATCCTATAGTAGCGGTGATAAATGCAGAAAATTGCGCCGCCAAGCCAACTACGATCAATCCGGCTGCAGCTGCAATTCCGGCTATGACTAAAATAATTGCCTGTTTCCCCTTGTTAATTGCTTTGGCAAAAGGATATACAACAACGATACATGCAAGTGTGCCGATGGCTTGAGCTATGCCTGCTTCAGTCGCTGAAAGTCCAAGATAATTGATAAAATATACAGCGACATAAGGAATTATGGCATCAAGAATAATATAAAAATATGCGTATGCAATTAATACCATGAGCAGTGCTTTATTTTCTTGAAGACTCTTGAATTTGAATACGGAAAGCAATTGCTTGCCAAAAGAACCCTGAACGTTAGGATGCAACAGCGGACTTTCTTTCACTAGGACCCGTGAAAGAATACCGGAAATCAACACTAATGAGCCTATTATAGCAAACAGCCAAATATAACCCAGCTTGTCTACTACCAGTCCTGCTATCACTGCGACAAGGACGTTAGCCAGCATCATAATAACTGCGAAAATTGAACCGAGTGTTCCACGGTTTGTCTTTTCGGTAATATC
>DAOUFT010000108.1:0-22374 GCA_034429855.1 Dehalococcoidia bacterium | reverse complement strand
GGCCGGCCCTTTTATTCATTTACTATAATCTGCTTATCTAATCTTTTTCGTTCCCCTGAAGGCGGCTGCGATCGTCTTTCTGGTAAAAGGCACGATCCGGCTGTTACAGTGTACCTCATCGGCCAGATAGTACTTCTTGATAAAACCATTGCTGTCGGATGCGATCGACTGAATATCCACGTAGGGCACATCGACATTCTCACAGTAGGCCCTGAGCTTCTCATTAAATTTCCTGGATATCTCGCTGCGATCTTTGGCATTTCCTGCAAACGGCAGGGCTGTTATGAACTCCTTACTGGCTGCAGGCGGTATGCCATGTATGCAAACGGCGAAACCCTCATCCTTAATACGCTGAATGGCAAGGCCATATCTGGCTACCGTGTTATCAATCAAGGTTTCAATGCTGACCGTTTTACCGCTCTTGCCGAACTGCAGATATATATGCACTCTGGCATCTATCTCGCCGAAAACCAGGAACACAACATCCCGCTGCTTATTCACCCTTTTAAGGAAAAGGGCCAGATATTCCGAGGACTTTGTAAAGCTTCCCTGCTTGATCAGGTTGTGTGCCGTTGCCTGCGAGATGTGGTGCACTAGAAAGGGACAGCGGTAGATAAAAGGTTTAACATGGCTGTCCCCTATCGTATGTATGATGCAGGAATTAAATAAGCGCGCCTTCAATTTGACCAGCGCATTGAAGCAAGCCAGCGGTGGGTATTTAAAGATCATGTCCCAGAAAGGAAAGTAGACCGAGCCCTGCCTTTGCAACCAGGCAAGCCTGTTGAGCTCATGTATCTTCTTCCAATCATTCATGGCGGGAGCGTCGGCTTAAAACGACGGATAGAAACCGTCGGATATCTTCATTTTTCGGCCGTATAATATTATCGCAAGCACCGCCCCTAATCAATATCTCTTTTGCAATATCTTACTACGATGATACAATGGGCCTACGGCATATACCGTACGGTTCTATAAATTAAACGAGCAGGGGGCGTTCAATGAAAACTGGGTTTACAGGCTATTTCCACAATGCGCCGGAGATATCGCCCCTGAAGAAAGCGCTGCTGATCATGCTGGCAATATTGCTGACTGTTTCCCTTGTATTATTCGGACCGGTACTGGGACTGCAGCAAACAGTTTTCAATCCCGATCACGTAGCTTCCTATGTTTATGATCTCGATGTCGCGGCCATGGTAAACAACTGGATCAAGGAGAGTATGGCTCCTAATAACCCAATTCTGGCCAGATCCGCTGAACTGGTGGTAATCACCTTCGAGCCGCAAATAGAAGGTGCCCTGTACTCCAGCGTGCGGAATATGTATGCGTATATTCTGGAGAGTCTAAAACGGGACAAACTTCTGGAGACTTTAGCCGCACAGAAACCTGTGGTGGATAACCTGTCCGCTCATATGCAGGCATTGATGGACCTGCCCATCCTTAGTCCCCTGTTTCAGATAATGGGCGTCAATGCTGACTCGATTTTTAAAAACGTGGATGCCGCGCAAATAAACGACCTGTTTGGCATGCTCGGGCAGCTGGCTGCACTCAAATCGCTCATTGTTGTCCTCATGTACAGTCTGGTGCCCCTGTTAATACTTATAATCACGCTGACTGTAGTCATTATTTTTATAGCACGCAGGGCCCAATTCATTCTGGGCGAACTGGGCCTGATCACAACCGTCAGCGGAGCCCTTCAATTCATCATTACCCTGCCTGTATTCAGCCTGGGCCAATCGCTGACCTCACAGTTCAACCTGCCACCACTGATCAAAGACTGGCTGTTACGATTGTTTCAGGATTTCAACTGTGTCGTCATGATATACGGAGGTTCTCTGCTGCTGGCAGGTCTCGTACTTATCGCAATATACTTTTCTCTCAAGAATATCAGACAGGGGTAGTATTCGGACATTATAGGAAACGTTCAAACCGTTCTTTCTTGGCTTTACAGATAGGACATATCTCAGGAGGTCCATCACGGGCACAAAGATATCCACATACCTTGCAGCGCCAGACAGGCAGCGGCACCTGCGGGGGTCCTGATAAGGCCGGACCAGCAGCTTTTCGACGAATCGAGCGTGGCAGACGCCTTTCGGGAATCGAACCCAGTTCCTGTTTTCCGTCCAGTACGTCCTGAGAGACGTACAGCGCACAGTAGCAGGCCCCGTATTCGACCACATCCTGATCCCTGTAATCACATGGGCAGACAATATCCAGGTCTTCTTCCTTCTTGCCGCTTGCCAGACGGCAGGGACACGACTGGTATCCGTAACGAGCCTGGTTGACCAGCAGGCCGCTCACAAGGCCGCGGGCAAAGTCCTCGTCAGGATTAATATGATAGCCGCCCGCTTCAGCGTCTTTTTTACATCTCTGATATGCTTTATCGATCTCATCCGGGGCTATGGTATCATCCGCACTCAAAGCTTAAGGGCCTCCCTGATCTCTTTCTCCTTGAAGCCGACAATGCACTTACTGTCATTTACCACCAGCGTTGGAAAAGAGCAGTCGGGATTCCATTTCTCAACCATGGCGATGGTCTGCTCCTTTTCCAGTCCCTGCAGCAGATCTACGAACACATAGTCGTACTCCACGCCCAGATCGGTCAGCAATTGTTTGGTTTTCCTACACCAGATGCACGTGCTCAGTGCATAAAGCATCAGCTTTCCCGCATTCTTGCCGGCCACATGCTCGATAGCCATAATAACCTCCCTCGATTCACCCATCCGGATTAAATCATTTTTACGCTTTAACGAATAATACTTAATTCCGGTGGCACAGGCAAATAAAGCTGACTTTGACACGACCTGCCGTCACTCTGTAATATCAACAGGTACTCTCTTTATCGAGGAGGTCTTGCCGGTATGGAAAAGTTCAAACTCAACGCGGGGGATGCGGTTTTCCTGCTGATAGACTTTCAGAGCAATCTTGCGGTAGCGATGAAAAAGGACGTTTACAGCAACTGCGAAAACAACGTTGATCTTATAATCAAATCATGTGAAACGATGAAGGTGCCCGTGATCGTTACCGAGCAGTACAGCAAGGGACTGGGCAATACCGTCGATCCCATCAAGTCCAGCCTCAAGGAACAATACAGGCCGATCGATAAGCTCAGTTTCAGCTGCTGGGGTGATCAGACCTTTCGTGACAGCTTTAAGAAGTTGAATAAGAAATATGTTATGGTATCCGGCATCGAGGCGCACGTGTGTGTGCTTCAGTCGGTGATAGACCTGCTGGAACAGGGTTATTATGTACATGTCGTCAGCGATGCGGTATGCTCAAGGTACAAATCAGACTGGAAAAAAGCCTTGAAATTGATGAGGGATGCAGGCGCGGTCATCACCACTACCGAGATAGCAGTGTTCCAGCTGTTGCAAAGGGCCGGCATACCTGAGTTTAAAGTTATTTCGCCCCTGTTTAAGAACAAGGCAGTTAAATGATACTGTTGATACGCCTTTTTCAGTGCAGTATATGTTAAAATAGGGCCGGTTAATAACAACCCCCGAAGGATATGGATTGAAGATATGAAAGAATCGATAATGGAGATTATCGTCTGCCCGGTCTGCAAAGGGCCGCTCGACCTCAAGGTCGATGAAAAAAACGACAGCGAGATAACCACAGGCTCTCTATACTGCGCCAAATGCAACTACACATATCAAATCAAGGACAGCATACCCAACCTGCTGCCACCCGATATGAGCGCCTGATATTTCACCCCGGGCGATATAGTGCGCAGGACTCTGGCGATTCCCAGACCTCCACACTGTCAAGATCGGCCTTTCCGGCCAGATTAGACGTCAGCGCATTATAAATGGTTGATGCAATATTCTCCGCTGAGGGGTTGATTCGGTCGAACGGCTCAATATCATTAAGACACAGGTGATCGTAACCGTCTGTAACCTTCCTGACCTGCTTTTTTAATTCGGTGAAATCATAGGCAAGCCCTGCCTGGTTTAATTTGCGGGACACCAGTTTCACAACTACTCTATACCTGTGTCCGTGCAGTTTCTCACACTTACCCCGGTAGCCGCGCAGGTAATGCGCGGCATCAAAATGCGTTTCCACCGAGATAATATACATTTCAGTCCTTCACTCCACCCTTAATGCTCTCCCATTTCTCTATCCGCAAGTCGGGCTTCATTCCCGCCAATAATTCTCCAATAGTTTTATGTAAAACAGGGTGCACAAAATCGGGCGCTACGTCCGCCATCGGCACAAGTACAAAAGCCCTTTTGTGCGCCCGCGGATGCGGAACCTCCAGGCCGGGTTGATTAATTATATCGCTTCCGAAAAAAAGCAGATCCAGATCGATGGGGCGAGGTGCATCGGAGAAAGTACGCTCCCGCCCCATCCGCTTCTCAATGCCGTTCAACAGCTTTAATAACTCCTGCGGGGTGTGGTCTGTATTGATGCAAGCCACAGCGTTCAGAAAATCAGTTTGATCCTTTAATACCTCAGGTTCGCTCAGATAAAACGGAGAGATTTCTGCGATAAGTACCCTTTGCGACAGCATATCGAGAGCATTGTTTAGATTGGCCTCCCTGTCACCCAGGTTGGATCCCAGGCCGATGTATGCCACGGTCATCTCCCGATGTCCCTTCCCAGAATGGCATCGCACATCCGGCAGACCAGTTTCATCTGTCTCACATCATGTACTCTTACAAGGTCGACGCCCCGTGTAATACCTATTGCCAGTGAGGCCGCCGTTCCCATGAAACGCTCCTCCTGCGCTGATCCTACAGTGGCAGCGATAAAGGACTTGCGCGACGTCCCCAGCAATACCGGGTAGCCCAGAGCCTTTATCTCATCCAGCCTTCTGACTATCTCCAAATTCTGTTCCACTGTCTTGCCGAATCCCACACCCGGATCGACTATGATGTTTTCAGGTCTGACACCGCAGGCTATGCAGCGATCTATAAGGTTCTTCAGTTGCAGATTGACCGCCGGTATAATATCGCTCACCGTTTTGCCCCTCTGATTGCTGGTTAAAACAATAGTCACCTGTTTTTCGGCTGCCAGCCCGGCTATGCCAGATTCCGCGCTGGAGCCGGAGATATCGTTAATAATGCTGGCTCCGGCATCCAGAGCCCTGGCCGCAACCTCGTACTTATACGTATCGACGCTTACCGGAACGCCGATGTCCTTTGAAATACTTTCGACAAAAGGTATAACACGCCTTATCTCTTCATCTGCCGGTACAGGATTGGAATCAGGTCTTGTCGACTCGCCGCCAACATCGAGGATATCAGCCCCCTCTTCAACCATTTCAAACGCCCGCCGTCGGGCCTCATCCATCGACATCAATCCATCTCCCGAAAATGAGTCGTGAGACAGGTTGATAATACCCATAATATAGGTACGTTCACCCCAACTGAATACGTTGTTACCGCAGCGCATCATTACCTGCGAGCTCATGGTCATGCAAACTCCATTTTCTTATAACCTGCAATATCAAGTGTCTGCTTGATAACCTTTCCTTGCATATATGCACGTGTATTTTACCATGTGCCGCCGGCACGTTGACGAGCCCTTATCCAAATGCAGGGCAACTATGTTAAAATGTTCACTCTGATATTGTGTATTTTGTCTTGCCTTGGAGTTTAAATACGTGGGTAAAACTATCAGCGAAAAGATCCTGAGCAGCAAATCCGGCAGCGATGTAAAGGCCGGGGACATCGTCATATCCTCAGTTGACCTGGTTTTCGTGCAGGATACGACGGGTCCGCTTACCATAAGGCAGTTTAAATCCGGTAAAAAGCAGACACTGGCTTCGCCTTCAAGGACCGCCCTTTTCATCGACCATGCCAGCCCTAGCCCCAACCGGCAGCTCTCGAATGATCATACATTCATCAGGGAGTTCGCTGCTGAAACAGGTTGCCTTCTATTCGACGCCGGCTGTGGCGTGTGCCACCAGATCGTGGCCGAAAAACTGGCCAGGCCTGGTGATGTCATAGTGGGCGCCGATTCTCACACAGTAACAGCCGGAGCTCTAGGAGCGTTCGCTACCGGTATGGGTTCGAGCGATGTGGCAGTAGCCATGTCACTGGGGAAAACCTGGTTCAGGGTTCCCGAGACAATATGCATCAGGGTTACAGGTCGGTTCTCCAAAGGCGTCGGCGCCAAGGACCTGATCCTGTATATCATCGGTTTGATCGGTGCGGATGGAGCTACGTATAAAGCCCTCGAATTTACAGGAGATTCGGTCGATTCAATGCCTATATGGCAGAGGCTTACAGTTTCCAATATGGCCATCGAAGCAGGCGCCAAGGTTGGGCTTTTCCCCTCCGACAACGTCACACGCAAATACTTGAAGAAGCAGGGACGGGGGAATGATTACACCTCTCTCGCAGCAGACTCCGACGCAGCTTACGAACGCACTATTAAAGTCGAGGCCGGCAAGCTGGAGCCAATGGTAGCAAGACCACACACAGTTGATAATACAACAACAGCGAAATCCCTGCGCGATATCAAGATCAACCAGGTGTTCATCGGCACCTGCACCAACGGCCGGCTGGAAGATATGGCTGAAACGGCTTCAATACTGAAGAACAGGAAGACAAATCCCGGGGTCAGGCTCATCGTCTGTCCCGCCTCGCGCAAGATATTTTCCGATGCTATCAAGGCCGGTCACATAAAGACCATCATCGAGGCCGGCGGTATCATCCTTCCCCCAGGATGCGCCGGATGTCTGGGGTTACATCAGGGTGTGCTGGGAGATAAGGAGATATGCCTTTCCACCGCCAACCGCAACTTCAAAGGACGTATGGGTAATCCGGAGGGACTTATATACCTTGCCAGCACTGCCACAGCGGCGGCATCGTCCCTTACGGGAAGAATAACCGATCCAAGGGAGGTGCTGTGATGGTGCCGACCACTCTCAAAGGCAGGGCGTTCAAATTCGGCGATGACATATCCACCGACCTGATTATAGCCGGAAAATACGCGCACCTACGCAGCAACCTGCCCGAGCTGGCCAAGCACGTCATGGAAGATGCCAATCCGAACTTCGTTAACCAGGTAAAACCGGGCGACTTTATCGTGGCCGGATCCAACTTCGGCTTGGGTTCCAGCCGAGAACACGCGCCACTGGTGATTAAAATGGCGGGAGTTAGCGCCATTCTGGCCAAATCATTCGCGCGCATATTCTTCCGCAACGCCATCAACCAGGGGCTGCCTGCCCTGATATGCCCTACAGACGGCATCGCCGACGGCGATGACCTGGAGATCAGCCTTGATGACGGTATAATTCGAAATATTACAAAGAACGAGATGTACAAATTTACAGGAATACCGCCTGTCATGCTCTCCATTTTGAACGAAGGCGGGCTGATCCCATACATCAATAAACATGGCGACCTGACGCTATGAAAAAGAGGTTTGCTTAATTAAAATGACGTATCGTATTACGTTGATCCCCGGAGACGGCATTGGCCCGGAGATCACCAGAGCTACCGTAAGCGTGCTGGAGGCCACCGGAATCAAGTTCGATTGGGAAGTCCATACAGTAGGCGAGGCCGCCGTCGAAAAGTTCGGCACCCCGCTGCCGGAGGCAACCCTTGAGTCCATCCGTAAAAACAGGGTGGCTCTCAAAGGGCCCGTGACCACGCCCATCGGCAAGGGATTCCGCAGTGTAAATGTGGCGCTGCGCAAGGAGCTCGACCTCTACGCCTGTCTGAGACCTTGCAAGAGCTATCCAGGCGTGGTAACCACTTTGTACAAAGACATCGACCTGGTGATCGTAAGAGAAAATACCGAGGATCTATATATAGGCATCGAATTTGCCAGGGGCACCGACGAGGCCGCGAGGTTGTATGACCTGATAATGCAGAGCTTCAAAGGCAACCTTGACAGAAACTCGGGATTCAGCATCAAGACCATCTCGGAGCAGGGCTCGCGACGCATTGTTAAATACGCCTTCGATTACGCCAGTAAGTACGGACGTAAAAAAGTATCTGCCGTTACCACGGCCAATATTCTCAAGTACACCGACGGCCTGTTCCTCTCCCCGGCCCGGGAGGTGGCCAAAGGTTATCCCCAGATAGAGTATGAAGAGGTACTGGTCGATGCGCTGTGTATGCAGCTGGTGCGAAATCCACAGCGGTTCGATACTCTGGTGCTTCCCAACCTGTACGGCGACATCGTTTCGGATCTGTGCGCAGGACTGGTAGGAGGTCTGGGCCTGGCACCCGGCGCCAATATCGGGGATGAAATGGCTATATTTGAACCAACACATGGAAGCGCCCCCAAATATACAGGTTTGAATAAGGTTAGCCCTTTGGCTCAGATGCTGTCAGCCGTGCTTATGCTGAGATATCTGGAGGAGATTTCTGCAGCCGACAGGATGGAAGCGGCCATAGCCGCTGTAATAGCCGAAGGCAAAAACGTTACCTACGATTTGCGCAGAGATCGTAACGAGCCCAGTGCAGGCACATCCCAGGTCGCAGAAGCGATTATAGAAAAGCTCAAAAAGTAATATAATCAGCACGGCAGTATGTAACCGAACCCCCCTAGAGGGTTTTATGCGAAGAATCCAGTGCCGCACCATAACCGATACCGTGGCCTCACTGTTCCAGGACGCCTGCATCCATCTCCCCCCCGATGTTATCACTTCCTTAAAGCAAGCAGCCAGGGTGGAGAGATCACCTCTCGGCAGACAGACCCTTAAATCCATATTGAATAACATCTCTGTAGCTGAAGACCACTTTTTACCTGTCTGCCAGGATACGGGCACGGCGGTGGTTTTTCTGGAACTGGGACAGGACGTCCACATTGAAGGTGGCGATCTGACAGAAGCGGTCAATCTTGGAGTACGTAAAGGATACGCCGATGGCTACCTGCGCAAGTCAATGGTTCACAGGCCTTTTACAGCCAGGATTAATACTGGAGATAATACTCCTGCTATCATACACACTGAGATCGTCCCAGGCGATAAACTGCGAATAGGCGTTCTGCCCAAAGGCGGAGGCGCGGAGAATTGCTCCAGACTTACTGTATTACCACCTTCCATGGGTCACGCAGGCATACTAGAATTTGTTGTCAACCTTGTAGATGAGTGCGGAGGTAATGCCTGCCCACCGTTGATACTAGGTATCGGGATAGGTGGGACTACAGAACATACCATGTTGCTGGCCAAGAAAGCCCTGCTACGTAAAACCAGTTCTCATAATCCGGACCTTGAGATTAGAGCGCTTGAAGAGAAAATATTCAAAGAAGTTAACAAGCTGGGAATCGGACCCATGGGATACGGTGGCAGTGTAACGGCGCTGGCCGTGCATGTCGAGGTATTCCCCTGTCATATTGCCAGCATGCCGGTGGCTATAAATATGCAATGCTGGTGCTCTCGGCACAGAGAAACGGTGCTTTAAAATGAAAACAAAGCGCATAAAGCTGCCGATATCTCCCAAGGATATCAGATCGTTAAAATGCGGAGATAGCGTATTATTGACGGGCAGCATGTTGACCGCACGCGATGCCTCGCATAAAAGGATAGCCGAAGCACTGGCTGCCAATGAATCCTTACCCTTCAAACTTGCCGGGCAGACGGTTTACTATACAGGCCCCACTCCTGCACGTCCGGGCTGTATTGTTGGCTCGGCGGGCCCTACCACCAGTAGCCGTATGGACAGATATACTCCATTGTTACTGGAGCACGGGCTGAGATGTATGATAGGCAAGGGCAAGAGGTCTGAGGCGGTTAAAAAGAAGATGCTGAAAAAACGTGCTATATATATGGCTGCCATCGGCGGAGCAGGCGCCTTGCTTTCCCGCACTATCAAAAAAATCGAGCCCGTAGCCTATTCCGAACTGGGTGCAGAGGCCGTATACAGGCTCGAGGTCGAAGACTTTCCTGCCGTGGTCATAAACGACATCTATGGGGGAGACCTTTACCAGAGTGGCCAGGCCGCTCATAGATTAGCCTGATCAGCCGAGGCCATTAAAAGGTGCATTAACAGGCCGGCAATGCTCTTGGCATCACATATCTCGCCTCTGTCGATCATGCCGAAAATATCCTTAATCGGCACTTTGACTACCTCTATTTCATCGGTATCCTCGGCGACCAGCCGGCTTTCTTCCAGATCCGTAGCCAAGAAAACATGGATGAATTCGGTGCAATAGCCCGGCGCCGGGTAAAATCCGCCCAATCTGGCAATCCTGCGTGGAAGGCAGCCTATCTCCTCCTGCAATTCCCGTTTGACACACTCCTCGGGACTTTCACCGTCCTCCAATACCCCGGCAGGGATCTCCAGCAGGTCTTTGCCCGTAGGAACCCTGAACTGGCGCACCATTAATACGTTACCACACCCATCCGTCACCACGGCGGCGATGGCATCCCTGTGCTGTACTATCTCGCGAAAGACTACTTCGCCTTTACTTTTCTCAACTGTGCTCTGGACAAGCTTGACCGCTCTGCCTTCGAATATCGTTTTTGATGAGAGCAACTTTTCCCTGCTCATCAGTTCACCGCTAAATCCAGCACGAGCGCCACCTCGTCGCAGTCCGGAAACTTGGGACAGCTGTAGCATTCGGCCCATATTTTTCGAGGCAGTTCCGTCTTTTCAACCAGCTTGAAACCCTGTTTCTGGAAAAAGCCCGGTTTATACGTAAGGCAAAATATACGCGGAATGCCCAACAACTTCGCTTCCTGCACACAGGCCTGTATGAGCGCCGCACCCATACCCTTTTTATGCTTCTTCTCATGTACTGCCAGCGCTTTTACCTCTGCCAGGTCGGCCCAACTGATATGCAGCGCGACACAGGCTATTACACTGCCGCCTTTGTCCCGTATGACAAAAAAATCTCTTAGATTCTCATACATCTCGCTGAGAGCACGGGGCAGCATTTCACCCTTGCTGGCAAATTTATTAACCAGCTCATGCATCTTTTTAACATCGCCTATAGTCGCTTTCTCAACTTTCATAATGACTTTCCTTTCATCTTGTATACCAGAGTAGTGTAAAAGCTGCCCCTCGGCCTCAGTCGCAGGAAGCGCGAGGTCTGCTCAGCCAGGCACACCTCAACCTCGTCACCGCTTTTCAGTTGTTCTTCCACCTGGCCATCCATGCTTATCATCGATTCATGGTTGGTTAAAGCTTTGAGCGTGATCCTGGTAGCAGGAGCCAGCACGATGGCTTTATCCATATTCAGATGCGGACAAACGGCCTTCATCACGATATCGCGGGACTCCGGGTAGAGAATTGGTCCATTGGCAGCCAGCGCATAGCCCGTGCTGCCTGTAGCTGTGGCGACGATGACAGCATCGGCCCGATAGGTGGTGAACGCCTCTCCATTTATAGTCACCTCAACGTTGATCAACCGCATGAACCTGCCTCTGCCCACCACCACATCGTTGAGTGCATGGTAGGTATTACCTGATGAGAGAACCACAGCTTTCAGGATCGATCTCTGCTCGATCCAGCCTGCACCGCCGATAATTTCCACCAGCTTGTCACGCGCTTCACCTGCCTCAAGCTCATTCATAAATCCCAGATTACCGAAATTCACACCCAGCACAGGTATTTCCTGAGGATAGATAATCCTTGCCGCGCGCAGTATGGTTCCGTCGCCGCCGACACTGATAACAAGGTCAGACCCGGCCAGCGCCTTCCTGGCTTCGCCCTCATCCCAGGATGAATGTATCCAGCAGTCAAGGCCTTTGGACCTGAGAAATCCCGCAATATCGTGGGCGAAACGCTCGGACTTCTCAACCTTGGGGTGAAATAAAATACCTATCCTTTTCACAGTGCAGCAGACTATCACAAGCTTCCCACAGTGTCAAATATGACAATATCTTGTCATCGCGTTGGGAAGGAGAGCACCAAGCCGCTATTGCAGAGGCCACACGGTGAGCGGCTGGCCTTTGTTGGTTCTATATACCGAACAGGGCGGAGGCTCCCTGTGTCAGCGCGACGAAGGCACCGGGAAAGACACCTATAACAACGACTGGCACGCAGCATAATGCTATAGCCAGCCACTCCGGCCAAGACGATGTCACTTTGCCTTCGGAGGCCGGCTCGCCCATCCACATCACTTTGACCACCCTGAAATAGTAATATGCTGAGATACAGCTGTTAATCACTGCGATAACGACCAGCCACAGCAGTCCCTGATTGACTGCGCCGCTGAAAATATATATCTTGGCAATCAGGCCAGCCGTAGGTGGGAGGCCGGTTAAAGACACCATGCACAGCGTCAGTGCCAGTGCCATCAAAGGCGCCCTCTTGCCCATGCCAGTATAATCATCTATTTGATCGCTGTCGATTTTGTTGGAGATAGCGATGATGGCTATAAAGGCCCCAAGATTGGTTAAAGTATAACTCAGAAGAAAGAAGAGCAGGCCGCTGCGGACCGTGTCCGATATCTGTGATCCCATGCCCATCGCTGCCAGGCCGACCATGAGATATCCTGCCTGTGCGATGCTGGAATACCCCAGCATTCTCTTGATATTGGTCTGTAATAGAGCAGTCACATTACCCACTGTCATGGTGATCGCGGACAATACGGCAATGATCATAGCCCAGTCATTATGCAGCCAATCAGTCACGCCAAAAGCCGTTAATAGAATGCGTGCTATTACCGCAAATCCAGCCGCCTTGCTGGCGACCGAAAGGTAGGCCGTGACGGGCGTCGGGGCGCCCTCATATACGTCCGGCACCCACATCTGGAAGGGTACGCTGGCGATCTTGAATCCAAATCCCGCGACTACCAGCACTAATCCCACCATCAGGGCCGGTGTGCCCAGCAACTTATCGACAGGCATACCTTTGATGCTGTCAGCGATGCAGGTCAGGCAGGTGTTGCCCGTAAGCCCGAAAACCAGCGCCATACCATAGAGCAGTATGGCTGAGGCAACCGATCCGAGTATAAGGTATTTCAATCCGGCTTCGCTGGATTTCTTGTCCTTGAGAAAACTGACGAGTACGTAAAGTGAAATGCTGCTCAGTTCCAGTGCAACGAAAATCGTAATGAGGTTTATAGCTGATACCAGCAACATCAGACCGATGGCGGAAAGCAGAAGCAAGGCATAGAATTCGCCCTGGAACTTTTCAAACTTTGAGATATATACACTTGATGCCAGTATTACCAGCGTGGTCGCAGCCAGTATGAGTAGCTTGAAGAACAGGCCGAATGGATCGATGGCGATAGTGCGGTAGAAGGCTTCCACAGGCTGCCCGTTCCATAGCATCAGCACAAAGAAGGCAGATACAAGCGTCCCGGCCACCGCAAGGACGGCCAGCGCCTGCTTATTGGAAACGAAAAGGTCTACTACGATAACAACAAGGGCGAGGCAGAGCAGGCTCAGCTCCGGCGCTATATATCTAATCTGATCCACTATCATCTGTTTAAACCTTCCGCAAGGCTAAAATTTACATGCCTATCAGCTTGGCAATAGGTGCTATCCCCATATTTATTACGTTAGTGAGAACGGCGGGGTAGATACCCACGGCCATGATAACAGCCACAAATGAGAATATGCTTATCATCTCGACTGCATCCGCGTCGCCCACGCCGTTATATTTATCCAGCGGATACTGGTAGAAGACCCTCTGCAGCATCCAGAGGATATAGCCGGAGGTGATGACGATCCCAAGCACTGCTATCAGTGTAAATACCGGCATGCCGGCTACCACTGTGCTGGCGAAGCTTCCAGCGAATGTTATAAACTCTGCTGCGAATCCGGCCGTGCCCGGCAATCCCAGTGAAGCCAGTCCAGCGATGCTGAAAACAACAACTATAATCGGCATCTGGCGCGCCAGGCCGCTCAGGTTATTCAGGTCGCGTGTATGTGTCTTGTCATAGACCAACCCCACCATGGCGAAGAGCAGGCCGGTTATCACGCCGTGGCTGAACATCTGCAGGCTGGCTCCTACCAGACTGACCTGGTCGAGCGCAAAAATGCCCAGCAGCACATATCCCATATGGCTTACGCTGCTGTAAGCGATGAGCCTCTTGAGATCGGTCTGCCTGATGGTAACTGCGGCACCGTATATCACACCGACGGCCGCCAGCGTGAGCATGAAGGGAGCATACTGTACGGCTATCTGCGGCAGCATGCTGACACACAGGCGGATCATGCCATAGCCGCCCATTTTAAGCAGCGCCCCCGCCAGTATCACGCTGGCGGCCGTCGGCGCATTGGTATGAGCATCCGGCAGCCATGTGTGCAGCGGGAAAACCGGCAGCTTGATGGCGAACCCGACTATCAGCAGGAAGAAGAGTGCCGTCAATGGAATGAATGATGAGGCTATCTGGATGCCGGCCAAGGCCGTCATATCAAAGGTGTGAGTGATGAAGTACACACAGAGTATGCCCGACAGCATAAATGCGCTGCCCACCAGTGTATAAATAAGGTACTTGTATGCCGCATACTCCTTTCTCCCACTCCCCCAGATAGAGATGAGGAAGAACATGGGAATCAGCTCCAGCTCCCAGAAAAGGAAGAACAGGATGAGATCCAGCGAGCAGAAAACGCCCAGTATGCTGCTCTCCAGCATTAATATCCAGACGAAATACTGTTTCGGCTTGAGCTGTATTTTCCATGAGACCAGTACCGATACCACTCCTAGGAAGGTCATCAGTATTACCAGGGGCAGGCTCAGGCCGTCCACTCCCAGGTAATAGAACGAGTTGATGGCCGGTATCCAGGATATCTTTTCGACGAACTGCATTTGCCCTATGGCGGATGCCGACCTGTCGAACATTATGAACACAGCGATGGACAGAATGAATGAGGCCATGGCTGCAGCCAGTGCGATCCACTTGACTGTCTTCTGGCTCGGCCTCGGTAGAAGGGCGATAACGATCAAACCGATGACCGGCAGAAAAATGATCCAGCTTAACAAATTCAGATTCAAAGCCATTTACCTCAGCTGAATAAATATAAACAGGCTACTATGGCAATAGCGCCAATGGCGATGGATATTACGTACAATTGCGTCTGGCCGGTCTGCATTTTACGCAGAACTCCACCCGCAGCGGCAGTGCCCTGGGCGGCTCCGTTGACCGTGCCGTCCACTACGCTCGAATCGAACATCGCCATCCACTTAAAAATACCGTTGTATAAGATAGTTTTGACGATGACGTTCTCGTAAAGCTCGTCCATCCAGTACTTGCGGGATAGCATTATGTAAATAGGTCTGCATGCATTCCCTATCTTCTCAGGCGAGATCCATTTTGCACAGTACATGGCATATGCCACAAAAATCCCAAACAGAGCCACCGCCAACGAAATCATCGGCAATGTATGTATAAAAGGTCCAAAAAAGCCCGCAGTAAAGCTGACTTCATGCGCCTCGCCCTCACCCATGAACTGGTTGAAAAGTCCTGTCACATTCAACCACCCAGCGCAGACGGCCAGAACGGCAAGTATAACCAGCGGGACAACCATGGTCATAGGAGACTCGTGAGGACCGTGCGAATGCGCATCGCTATGACCACCATGTTCCGGCTCTGCACCACCCCTGTATTCGCCATGAAATGTCATGAATATGGCGCGGAACATATAGAACGCTGTCATAAACACGGTGATGATGATCAGGACAAACAATATGGGTTGCTTCTCAAATACAGCCAGCACTATCTCATCCTTGCTCCAGAACCCTGCCAGTGGCCAGATGCCCGCAAGGCTGAGAGCACCGAGTAAAAAAGTGGCATAGGTCCAAGGCATGGCCTTTCTCAACCCGCCCATCAACCTCATATCGAATGTGCCTGTACCGTGGTTTACGCTGCCTGAACCCAGAAATAGCAGAGCCTTAAAAAACGCGTGCGTAAAAAGATGGAAGATGCCTATCGCTACGCTGCCGACTCCCAGACCTACCATCATGAAACCCAGCTGGCTCACGGTAGAATATGCCAGCACGCGCTTAATATCATTCATAACCAGACCCATGCTGGCGGCGAAAATGGCCGTGAACCCCCCTATAATGGCCACCGTCAGCATGGCCTCATGTGAGTGTTCAAAGAGAGGATAAAAGCGAGCTACCAGGAAAACGCCAGCCGCTACCATGGTGGCTGCATGGATCAGAGCACTCACCGGAGTGGGGCCTTCCATGGCGTCAGGCAGCCATACATGTAAGGGGAACTGTGCCGATTTGCCCACGGCTCCCGAGAAGATGCAGATAGCCACCCAGGTCAGTGTTGTTCCTGCCAGCGCGCCGGTCGCTACGATCTTATACAGCGACTCGGTATCGAATGTTCCCGTCTGCGCGTAAAGCACAAGTATGGCTGCCAGGAAGCCGAAATCCCCCAGCCGTGTTACGATAAACGCTTTCTTGGCCGCATTGGCCGCCGATGGCTTGTGGAACCAGAACCCAATCAGCAGATACGATCCAAGCCCGACTCCCTCCCAGAAGACAAACATGAATAAAATATTGTCCGCCAGCACCAGGCCAAGCATGCAGGCGGTGAAAAGAGACATGAATGCGTAATACCTGAGATATCCGGCGTCCCCCTTCATATAGCCCTGTGAGTATATCTGCACCATCAGGCTGACGAAAGTCACCACTATCACCATAACTGCGGTCAGTGAATCAACCAGGACACCGATATGTATACTCAGGTTTCCTATCAACGCCCATTCGATATCGTCCACGGGCAGCACATGTCCCGGTGCGGCCATAACCGCGCTCAGTAGCCACAGCGATAGCGCAAAGGATATGCCCACCGCGCCGATGGTGACGTATCCTCCGATCAACGGCTTTTTGCCCAGAAACGGCCTGAGAACAAGTCCGATCAGGAGAAAGGATATAAACGGTATCAAGAAAATAAGCCAGGGAACCTGTGTCGGCATTATAGTTTCCTTAAGACCTCCTCGACGACGTGCACCCGTTCCTTGGACACGTATATTCTGTACGGAACCGATTCGCTGATCTCCAGCTTATCGGAATCGGGCAGCAGCCTGGTGGGGATACCTTCACCTTCAAAGAATTCCTTCCACATCTCGGCTATCATCAGATTCGGTGCGCTTTTTACTTGAACCCACATATCTTTACCATTTCAGGATATTGAAATTCTCAATATCCACGCTTTCTCGATTCCGGTAGATGGTGAATACTATGGCGATGCCAACCGCTACCTCGGCTGCGGCAACCACCATGACAAAGATGGCAAATATCTGGCCGGTTAAAGTCACCGGCACTATGTATTGCGAAAAGGCTATCAGAGCGATGTTGACGGCATTAAGCATGATCTCCAGGCACATGATAATCTTGATTACATTTCGCTGCGTGAGCACCCCGAAAAGGCCGATGCAGAAAATAACTGCCGATAATATCAGGTACTGGTCCAATCCAACGTTAAACATCATTTCTCCCTGATTACCGCAATTGCTCCGAGTATGGCCGAGAGAAGCATTATGACCGCTATTTCAATCGTCAGGAGATAACCGCTGTCGCCGAACAGCGCTTTCCCCAGCGGTTTAACAGTTTCCTGAAGGGGAGATGTGTCAGGCAAGACGAATGCCGTATTAATTATCCCGTAAACCACGACGCACAGCAGCAGTACCGCCACAATGGCCGCCGGGTATTTGAGACTGCCCAGGGGAGGCCCCTGCCTCGCATCCCTGGTAAGCATGACGGCGACGATAATCAATATGGAAACAGCACCCACATATACCAGGATCTGCACGATGGCCAGGAAATCCGCATGTAGCAGAAGGTAAATACCTGCCACTGTCATGAAAAGCAGAATCAGGCAAAGGGCTGCGCGAAAGATGTCGCGCACAACTATCACTGCAATTGCCGAGGCCACCGCAATAATTGCCAGCAGGGTGAATACTAACTCAAGCACCTGGACCCCTCTTCCGTTTGCTTAACGGCAGAAATTTAAGCTTTTGGCCGCCCTTATCGCGGTTGTACAGCAACAGACTTTGCTCTGGTAACCGGCCATCGAACTGAGGCCTATAATATGCGCTGGGCTGATGACTGTCAGACACAGATAGCTTCTCTTTGCTCATGACTAAATCACCGCGCCGATACTTGGCACATTCGTAATTCACCCCCATAGCCAGTGCATTATAAGGGCAGGATTCCACGCATAGTCCGCAGAAGATGCAGCGCCCCGTGTCGACTTCGAACTTATCCACAATGAATTTACTTTGCTCGCCACGATGTGTTGCCAATATGATATTCCCTTGCAGGCAGGCCTTTGTGCAAGTTCCGCAGCCTGTACACTTATCCGGAAACCAGACTAGCTCATTGCCTCGCGTCCTGCGCGAGATATTCAACTTTTCATCAGGATACTGGACTGTTATGGGCGATCTGAAAAGGTGCTTGAAGGTTAACGCCATGCCCTTGGCGATACCGCTACCATAACGCTCAAACTTCAACCCTGCCACCTCCCAAGGTAAATAGTCTGGACCACAGTAGGATGAGCAAGGCGGCAAATCCGAAATTCAATATAAACATTACCCATTGCAGGGAGGCCGGGATCAACAGCACTTCAACAGCTATGATGACTAAATTGATCACCGCCATGGGCAGCATGGCTTTCCATGCAAAGGCCATCAACTGGTCCACACGAAATCTGGGCAGTGTCGAACGAATCCACACGATAGCACTGAAGACCAGCATGACCTTAATTAATATCCAAACAATAGGCGGCAACAAAGGCCCCTGCCATCCACCAAGAAAAAGCGTGGTGATAATGCATGAGTAAGCCAGGGCCACCCCATACTCACCCAGGTAAAACATGGCAAATTTCATGCCGGAATACTCTATATGATAGCCTGCCACTATCTCGGAATCAGCTTCCAATAAATCGAAGGGTGACCTGTTCATTTCGGCCAAAGAACCCAGGAAAAAGATCAGGAATCCCAACGGCTGCAGCAGTATGAACGGTATGCTCTGTGCTTCTACTATCTTGAGCATGGAGAAGGAACCTGCCACCAGAGCGACTCCGACGAGCGATAGCACGACCGGTATCTCATAGCTGACCATCTGGGCGATGCTGCGCATACCGGATATATATGAGTATTTATTACCCGATGCCCAGGCTGCCATGAAAATGCCGATCACCGATATAGAACTGATAGCGATGACATAGATTATGCCCACATTGAGATCAACCAGTATAGCGCCCTCTCCAAAGGGAATAACTGCAAATATAAGCAATATCGGGATAAATACGATTATGGGAGCAATAAAATGAATCAGTTTGTCGGCCTTCTCAGGTACTATATCCTCTTTTAATAGAATCTTGACGGCCGTTGCGATCGGCTGGAATATACCCTCCGGACCGCAGCGATTGGGGCCCAGCCGTATCTGGAACCTGCTAATCAGACGCCTCTCCCACCAGATAAAGACTATGACGATGGTGAGCACGAATATAATTATTATGAGTACGCCCACGATAGCCGGCGTAAGATAAACCGCCCAGTCTGGCCATCCCAGGCTTTTTAAAATCATCTGAAACTGATCCAACAACGTCATCAGCGGTCTATCTCCCCCAGAACGACATCCATGCTACCGAAAATTATTATTAAATCGGCCACCTTCCATCCTATTACCATGTCTTTCAACGCTGTTATGTTAATCAAGGTGGGAGGATAAATATGTAGCCGGTACGGCGCTATCGACCCATCGCTGACAATATAGAAACCCAAGTTGCCTTTGGGGGCTTCGATATATCCATAGGTTTCACCTGCCGGCGGCCTGAAAAATTGCGGCACATCAGCACATATCGGTCCTTCAGCCGGCATCTGGCTAATCGCCTGTTCGATAATGCGCAGGCTCTGTGTCATTTCCTGCATGCGCACCCAGTACCTATCATAGCAATCGCCGGCTTCTCCGGTCGGGATTTCAAAATCAAACCTGTCATAGATGGAGTAGGGGTCCATCTTGCGGATGTCCCATTTGACACCGCTGGCACGAAGCACGGGGCCGCTGGCGCCGATATCGATAGCGGTTTCCCTGGGTAATATGCCGACTCCCTTGCTACGCGCTAAAAATATCTCATTCTGCTTGATAAGTTGATTGTATTCTCCGATATACCGCGGCATCTCTGCTATGAACTTTTTAAGCGCTGGTACAAATTCCTCGGGCAAATCCTGGCTGACTCCTCCAACGCGCATGTAGTTATACAGAAGGCGCTGCCCGCAGACCATATCGAAAAGGTCAAGTATCTTCTCCCTTTCACGCCACATGTACAATACGGGCGTAAAGAATGCTCCGCAGTCGTTCAAATAGAAGCCGACGGCCATCATGTGGCTGGAGATTCGCATCAACTCGGAGAAAATAACCCTGATGTATTCCGCACGCTCGGGGACCTTAATGCCCGCCAATTGCTCCACGGCCATGCAATAAGCCACATTGTCGGTCATCGATGCCAGATAATCCAGCCTGTCTGTCAACGGTATGATCTGAGTATATGTGCGTGTTTCAGCCAGTTTCTCGATGCCGCGATGCAGGTATCCAACAATAGGCTCAACATCAGTTACCACTTCACCGTCGAGAGATAGTCTCAAACGGAAAACGCCATGCGTGGATGGATGCTGTGGTCCGACATTGAGATAAAATTGCTCGGTCTTAATAGGCATACTACAAGTAATCCCTCCGCAGAGGATGTCCATTAAAACCTTCCCAGAGAAGCAGCCTCCTCAGGTCGGGGTGTCCCTCGAATCTGATGCCCAGTAAATCAAATACCTCACGTTCCTGGTAATAGGCCGCACGCCAGACAGAGGTGACCGATGGAACGCTAGGATTTTCTCTGCTATAGGCACGCGTCTTCATGATGAGACTATGGTTATTCTTTAAAGAAACCAGGCGGTAAACCACTTCGAAATAATCAAGGTGATCCACGGCGGTCAGCACGGTCAGGTAATTAAACTCCATCCCAGGCGTTCTCTTGAGGAAATCAGCAACCTGCGCCAGCGCTTTGCTGTCGACGATGAGCGATCCCTTGTCGCTGGAAACGACACTTCCCGGAATGGCTTCGGCTATCTTTTTTCCAGCTTCTTCAATATTGATGGCAACAGTCATGTAATACGATTACCCAGTTTATTACTTCAATGATAGATTGGGATTATCTATTGTCCCTTTGACTATTTTGGCATGCAGCCTGTTGATGCCGTGGATCATGGCTTCCGGCCTTGGCGGACAGCCCGGCACATACACATCCACCGGCATTATATGGTTAACACCCGGGACAACGCTGTACGATTCCCGAAATGTACCGCCGCTCACCGCACAGGCGCCAATTGCAATAACCCATTTGGGTTCGGGCATCTGGTCATAAATCATTCTGGCTGCCGGCGCCATTTTCCAGGTAATAGTGCCGGTTATAAGCATTACGTCCGCTTGACGAGGTGAAAAACGGATAATGTCCATACCGAATCGGGGTAGATCAAAGCGCGGGCCGGATGCTGCAATCATTTCAAACGCGCAGCAGGCTGTGCCGAATATCAAAGGAAAAATGGAGCGTTGCCTGGCCCAGGCCACTGCGGCATCAACTGTAGTCAGCAGTATATTGCGGTGGATCTTCTCATCCAGCCATTTATCCGGATCGGGGTAGGGGCTGGTGAAGTTATCGATGAACGAGTTGATAAGCTTACCATCAGCCAGGTCAGCTTCCTGAGGAGTAGATACATCAGGCCTGATTATTTCCACTGCAGGGCCCCTTTGCGCCAGGCATATATATATCCGACAGTCAGCAAAACAAGTATTATACCCACCGCAACAAGCCCACCGACGCCAAGCTCCTTAACATTGACCGCCCAGGGATAGAGAAAGATGGTCAACATATCGAGCAGCACAAAAAGTACAGCGAAGAAATAATAGCGAAAGTTATATTGAACCCGGGTCTTACCTACAGTCTGCATGCCGCACTCGTACTGGACTCCTTTAGTAGGGTTCTTTTTAGAAGGGATCAGGCCGAACCTCTTTAAGAGCATAGGAAGGGTGGGAATAGTGATGGTGAATAGTATGGCGATTATGAGTAGTATTCCGACGTAGCCGTACTGTTCCAGCAATTTTTTGCTCTCCTCGCAAAAGCCGGTGGATAGTATATTACAATTTACAAAAAGATGTCAAAACCGATTTCGACGCAGTCCATCAAGTTTGACTTGTGAGTAATGTCGAGTATTATAATTAGGCCTCGAATATCCATTATTTCATCGGTCGCGGCACTAAACATCAGCCAAAATGCGTATTACCGGAGGTTCCGCCAGGGGACAGCTAATCAAAACCTTTCCCAGCCTGCTGGTAAGGCCAACCACCGATAGGGTCCGTGAAGCCGTCTTCTCCATGCTGACTGCAATGTCCTTAGGATGGGCTAGAGGGCTGGATCTATTTGCAGGTAGCGGCGCACTTGGGCTTGAAGCATTGAGCCGCGGCATGGGATGGATCGATTTCGTGGACCGGAATAGACGGTGCTGCGAGGTGATAAAGC
>DAOUFT010000107.1:0-39868 GCA_034429855.1 Dehalococcoidia bacterium | reverse complement strand
CGCCCTCCTGGATACCGGAGTTCCGCGAGGGCATTATCGAGCCCATTATCCCCGACAAGAACGCCATGCTGCAGCCCTTCACACGTCCCGGGTTGGGCTTCGAGATCGATAAAAAGCTGCTCAAGAAATATGCCAAACGCTTCTACCGGCAGACGGAAAAGGGGCTGGCCTTCAAGGTCATCCGCGAGAAAGGGCTCAAAACTGCACTGGAGCTGAAGAAGAGGAAATCCGGGCAATAATCATCGCTGCAAAGAAAACAAGTTGAGGGCGGGACTTAAGTCCCGCCCTTCATGATACGCTGAATAAAACTAAATCTGGCCTATCTTTCCGATGGCTTCCTTTATCTCGTCTACCGAGGCCTCTTCCTCGATGGTGGAAAGGTCGCCCAGCTCTTTACTGGTTAAAAGTGCCTTGATTACGCGCCGCATGATCTTGCCGCTGCGCGTCTTGGGCAACATCTTGATGAAGCAGATGTCCTTCATCACCACGATGGCACCCATCTCCTTGCGGACATGGTCGATCAGCTCCTTCTTGAGGGCATCGCTGGGCTCGTTGCCGGCGCGCAACACCACAAAAGCGCTGGCTATCTCGCCGCGCAGCTCGTCGGGGACTCCCGTGACGGCGGCTTCCACCACCGCAGGGTGCGAGACCAATGCATTCTCTACCTCAACCGTGCCGATGCGATGGGCGGCTATCTTTATGACCTCGTCGGCGCGTCCGGCGAACCAGATATAGCCGTCCGCATCCTTCTCGGCAGCATCACCGGCATAGTACATGCCCTTGGTGCCGGGACGTGCCTCCCAGTAATCGGTCTTATAACGCTCAGGATCGCCCCACAGGGTAGGGGTCAGGCCCGGGAAGGGTTTCTTTATCACCATGATTCCTTTTTCGCCTACGCCCATGGAATGTCCGTCTTTTTCATCCACGATGTCCGTAATGACGCCCGGGGTAGGGAATGTGGCCGAGCCCGGTTTGATGGGCGCCATGCCCAAACCGTAGGGATTGCCGATGATTGCGCCAGATGTCTCGGTCTGCCACATGTGGTCTATGACAGGAATACTGCCCCTGAAAACGTCCTCCTGGAACCATCTCCAGGCCGCCGGATTGAGCACCTCGCCGGCACATACAACTCGCTTTAGTGAAGATAAGTCGTGCTTGTGCGCGGGCTCCACGCCGAACCTGGCCAGTGCACGTATGCCCGTGGGAGAGGTAAACACACCGGTCACACGGTTGCGCTCGATAATGTCGTACCACATCTCGTTATTGGGATAATCGGGTGTGCCTTCATACAAAATCGAGGTGCAGCCGTGCAGCAGCGGACCGTATACGTTGTAGCTGTGACCCACGATCCAGCCGATATCCGAGGTAGAGAACCAGATATCGTTGGCATTGAGATTATAGATCCATTTGCCCATGGAATACACGTAGACCTGGTAGCCGCCGTGGCACTGGACACTGACCTTGGGCTTGGCCGTGGTGCCCGAAGTGGGCAGCAGGAAGAGGGTCTCATTGGCTTCCATCTCCACATAGTCGCCGCTCTGTCCCACGCCTTTGGCCAGGAAGTCCTTCCAGAAGATGTCTCGACCGGCGGTCATGGGAATATTCTGGTCGTGAGGCTCGTCCAGAACGACCGCGTGTTTAAAACCGAGCTCTTTGGGAAGCCTGCCGATGGCGTCGTCTACCATTTCCTTGAGGTCGACGGGTTTACCGCGGCGGGTGCCACGCGCTTTGCACACGATATATTTGGCGCCGCTCAGCTCGACCCGGTCGGCTATGGCCCTGGGCGAGAAGCCTGCAAAGATGACCACATGCACGGCGCCTATCCTGGCGCAGGCCAGCATCGTCCCCACCGCTTCGATGCCCATGGGCATGTAAACCGCCACGCGGTCTCCTTTCTTAACGCCGATTCCCCTTAAAGCGGCTGCGTATTTCTTTACCAGGTTCAGCAGCTGGATATAGGTAACGGTCCTGACCTCGCCGGTGTCGCCGTTCTCATATATAAGGGCGGCCTTGGCGCCCTTGCCCATTTTGACCTTGAAATCGACCGCGCTGTAGCAGATATTGGTCTTGCCGCCTACGTACCACTTGAAAGAGGGGTAATTGTGCTCAAAGACCTTGTCCCACATTTTAAACCAGTGCAGGTCATGCCTGGCGCTTAATGCGGCCTCCTCCCAGAAGCCCTCCAGGTCCGCCTCGGCCTTTCTGTAGAACTCCCTTACATGCGGGGGCAACATGCTGGCCGGTTTCCGCTCTTCAGCCTGTTCCACTACTTTATCTGCCATACCGTAATCAGCCTCCTAATCTTTTCTTTTACGCGCTGCAAAAATTTGCGCAAAGTGTCATCCATTCTATAGATTGACGGCCCTCCGCGCAAGTGTGAATGTGGCTGGCTATGCCTTGCCATTTGGATGCTTAAGATGTTATATTTCGGTTCCAGCAAGTGGAGGCGGTTTTAATTGACATTACAGGACAGTAACGCGCCCCGCATTATCAGCATAGAGCTCACACCCGTCATCATACCCTTCCAACCGATCGTCCGCGAGGCCATGAGCAAATCCGGCGGCCTGGGGATGGCCATCCCGGCCGAGGAAGAATGGAACGGCATCGACTGCGCTATCTGTGTTATGACCGATGAAGCAGGCAATGTCGGGCTCGGTGAATCCTACGTCTGGTGGCCTGAGACAGGCACCTCGCCCAACCAGATCATCGAGGTCATTCGCCAGGCGCTGGCTAAATACGTGCTGGGGCAAAGCCCCTTCGACGCGGAGAATATCTGCCGCCGCATGGATAACAACGTGGCGCGCTCCGAGGCGGCCAAAGGACTGCTGGACATGGCGCTCTACGACCTGATGGGCAAGGTCAGAGGCGTGCCCGCCTGCGAAATAATGGGGGGCAAGGCATCGGACATACCGCTGGCCGCGCTGATACCCCTGATGGACCCCGACGGCATGGTTTTCCTGTCAAAGCTGTTCTTCGATGACGGCTATAGAACGCTGCGCCTGAAGCTGGGACACGGTAAAGACAAGGACGTCGCCATTCTGCGAGCAATAAGGAAAGAATTCGGCCAACAGGTGCGCATCAGGGTGGACTACAATCAGGCGTATTCTCCGCAGGAAGCAGTCAGGGCCATTAAGGCTATTGAACCATTCGGCATCGACGTTGCCGAGCAGCCCGTGGCCTCTGCCGATTACGTGGGTATGGCTTATGTGCAAAAGCGCGTTAAAACCCCGCTCATGTCGCATGAAGGCTGCTTCTCGCTGGGCGATATAATAACCCTGACCGAACTGAGTGCTATACGAGTGGTCGGCATCAATACTGAGCGCCCCGGCGGCATCACGGCTGCGCTGAGGGCCATGGACTTCGCCACTGAACACAAAATGGGTATAGTGATCCACAACCAGTCTGCCGGCATCTCATCGGCAGCCCTGATCCATCTTGCGGCGGCGCGCCTGCCGACGCTGGGACATGCGGCTGAGCTCTTCGGTTACGTCATGATCGAGGACGACCTCATCATGTCACCCATTGATTACAGCGGCGGCGTAGCCAGAGTACCGGCCGGATCTGGCTGGGGCGTTGCGCTGGACAAGACGGCACTGGAAAAATACGCGACAGGCCCGGCGGTGAAGCTCACCCTGCCCTGAAGATAACGGCTGAAGAAAATATAAAGGAGCAGTCTATTATGGGTTCTGTAAGCTGGATGGATATCGGCATTATCCTGGTTTACCTGGCCGGCATGGTGGCCGTGGGCATCTGGACCTCCCGCAAGATCAAAAACCTGACGGACTACTCCCTGGCAGGAAAATCCCTGGGCTACCTGGTGATGATCGGGACACTGGTGGGCGCCGCCATCGGCGCTGCCTCCACCATGGGTAAGGCAGGGAAAGCCTACGAGTTCGGAGTTATCTTCGTCACGGCCGGTTTGGGTTATATCGCCGGGCTGGTCGTCTTCGGACTGCTCTCGGGAAGGCTGCGCCGCCTAGGCATCTGGACCATCCCGGAGGCGCTCTATAAGAGGTACGGGAGCGGCATCAACCAGGCCTGCGGCGCCGCCATGTTCATCACGGTTATCGCACTGTTCGGCGGCCAGATCATCGGCATCGGCCTCATATTTACGGCAGTGGGGCAGTCGCTGGGACTGACCTATACCACATCGATCATACTGGCCGGCATCGTTATGATCTTATATACCGTGCTGGGCGGCCTCTTCGCAGTGGCCTATACCGACCTGGTTCAAACCGTCATCATGGTGGTCAGCATCGGCATTATCCTGCCGATCTTCGTTCTGGTCGGCAACTCCGGCTCGATGCTGGCAAATACCTGGCAATCCGCCGCTGCCGGCACCGGTCCGGGTATATCCCCCATCTACCTGATATCCATCTGGATCATAGATTTCTGCTTCTGCCTGGTCGACCCCGGGCTGTGGCAGAGGGCCAACGCCGCGACCAGTGGCAAGGTCATCAGGAACTCGATGTTCATCACGGCCGGCGTGTATGTCTACTGGTCTGTCGTGGTGGTTCTGCTTGGACTGCTCGGCATCTTCCTGGTGCCCGATATCGTGCAGAATTACGGCTCCACGGACGCGGTCATACCCGTAATGATAGTGAACTATCTGCCCGTGGGCCTGGTCGGCCTATGCCTGGCCGGCCTGATGGCTGTGATGATGAGCACGGCCTCCGTAGCACTGCTGATCTCCGGAACAACCATAGCCAATGACCTGATCAAGGCGGCCCGCCCCCAGACCAGTGACAAGAAACTGCTGCTGTGGGCAAAGCTGGTTATCGTTATCGTAGGGGCGCTGGGCATCGCTTTCGCCATGTTTATGCGCGGCATCTTCGATATACTGCTGCTGGCCTTCGCCGTTTATGTATCGGCGGTCTTCATACCGGCCATGGCTGCCTTCTTTTGGGAAAAAGCCACACGCCAGGGCGCCATCGTCAGCAGTATTGCATCGACTGTAGTCTGTGTGAGCCTTTACGCCATCCAGCAGTTTGTCGAGATCCCCTGGCTTGAGCCCATCGTGATCAGCCTGGCCGTAAGCCTAGTCCTGATGTGGGTGGTGTCCAGGGCAACCTACAAACCGGATAATGCCACTCCGAAACTTATATTATCGGGAGGTGATTTATGAACGAGCAGCACAGGCGATTAACTTTATTCGAAGCGGCTGCAGTGGTGGCCGGGCTGGGATTCGGCGGCGGTGTCATGGCCGTGCCTTACCTGGCCTCGCTGAACGGCATAATGGAATTGATCATAACCGCACTGGTAGCCTACGCCTTCAGCCTGCTGCTGCACCTGATGGTGGTGGAGGTTGTACTGCGCGAGGACAAGCCCCAGCAGCTGGTTGAGCTCTTCGGGAAATATGTTTTCAAGCAGACCTGGTGGGGAAAGGCCCTGACCTGGATAATATTTGCCCTGGTGCTGGTCACCTTCTACGCGCTGCTGGCCGGGTACATCGTCGGCTGCGCCGAATTACTACATAACCTCTTCCCGGCTCTGCCACTATGGGCTGGAGAGGTCATCACCTATGTACTGGCGGCAGGCGTCGTGCTCGCCGGCCTGAAGGCGGTGGGGGTCAGCGAGAAATGGTCCATCCTCAGTATCGCCGTGGTATTACTCATACTTTCTGTAATATCCTTTGCGTACCCGTTCAACACTCTGCCATTGTGGAGCGGCGATGCGGCCAAGATACTGGCGCTGTACGGCATGATCATGTTCTGCCTGACCTGCCTCTTCTCCGTTCCCCAGGCGGCAGAGGGTCTTTCCTGGAACAAGAAACTGGTCCCGGGCGCAGTTGTGCTGGGCATCACGATAAACCTGATTTTCACGCTGGTCATCTCCTTCATGGCATCCCTGGTCTCCAAACCGGTGACCGAGGTGGCCATCATAGGCTGGGGCAATGCCGTGGGGACATGGGCGGTTATACTGGGCTCGGTCTTCGCTTTCCTGGGGCTGATGACCAGCTACTGGAGCATCGGCTATGCGCTGGCCGTGGTGATTGTTGAACGGCTGAAATGGGGCTACCGCCTGTCATGGCTGGTCGCCACCGTACCCAGCATACTCATGGCCCTGTTCGGGATGGCGGGTTTTCTGGAATACATGCGCTACGCTGGAGGGGCCATGGCGGTTCTCATGGCGCTGCTCATACCGCCTGCGCTTTTGATCAGCCGCAGTGAGAACGCCAATATCATGCCCGCTTTCAGTTTGGGGAAATGGGGCAACGTTTTCATATGCATAGTGGTGTTCATCGCCTATCTGTTGATGGCGGTGGGCTCTCTCATACCCGTAAACTGAGGATATTGGCGCATGTCTGATCATGGCAGACTTTTTTACAACGGCACTGTCCGCACCGTCGACACTGCCTGCCCTGTCGCCGCGGCGGTTGCCGTACGGGCAGGAAAGATAATCGCAGTCGGAACCACGGAATCCTGTATCAACGCGCTGGGTAAAGGATATGAGCTGTTCGATATGCAGGGCGGCGCTCTGGTGCCCGGATTCATCGATACCCACATGCACCCGGTGTTGCTGATCTTTTTCGCCATGAATTGCGACCTGGGTGGTGTGGCCTCAATGGCTAAGCTGAAGAGGAACTTGCGCGATGCACTTCTGAGTAAGAGCGACGATTCATGGCTGATAGGCCTGAACTTCGACGAGCAAAGCCTGCGCGAGAAACGGGTGCCTGACAGGCATGATCTGGATTCCGTCAGCTCTGAAAGGCCGGTGGTCATAGTCAAACACGATGGCCATTCGGTTTTTACCAACACCCGCGCCATCGAAGCCGCCGGGATAACGGCCTCCACACCGGACCCGGAGACGGGCGCAATAGAACGGGAAGAGGACGGATTCCCCTCGGGTGTCTTCCGAGAAACCGCACTGCAACTTGTGATGAACAGCATGCCCATGCCCGAGATGAATGTGCTGATGGAGAGTGCGCGCAACACCTTCAGCAGGCTGGTCTCCCTGGGCATAACCTCCGCAGGCATCGTATTGCAGACCAGCGCCGAAGGGCCTGCTGGATCCGCGGGCGCCTTTGACGTTCCGGCTATGCAACTCTTCAGCGATCTGTGTCCTCTCAGCCTTTATTCACTGCTGATAACGCCCGATATAGCAGGTCTGGAAGGGCTGAAAAACAGCTCTCTCAATTTCGGCTCGAACCGGCTGGGAGGGGTCAAGCTCTTCGCGGACGGCACATTCGGATCCTCAACCGCCTACATGCAGGAGCCGTTCTCAGATAATCCGCAAAAGCGCGGCCTGCTGATGCATCCACCGGAGGAGCTGTACGAGTTGATGGCAGCCGCTCACAACGCGGGCTGGCAGGTGTGCATCCACGCCATCGGTGATGCCGCCAACAGGCTTTGCCTCGAGCTTTACACACGGCTGTTCCGGCAGTTCCCGCGCGATGGCTGCCGCCATCGTATCGAGCACGCCTCCATTATGGATACCGACTTGATGCAGGAGATGGCCGGACTGGGCATTGCTGTATCCACGCAGCCCATGTTCATACATTCAGAGAAAGGCTGGCTGCCGGGGAGATTGGGCTCAGAGCGCTGTAAAACCGTTTACCCGCTGCGCTCTTTCCTTGACGCCGGTATCAGAGTGGGCGGCGCCTCCGATGCTCCAATAGAATCGCAGGATGTTCTGCACGCTATCCAGTGCTGCGTAACGCGGGAAGGCTTCCAGCCGCAGCAGTGTATCTCGGTCGAACAGGCGCTGCGTATGTACACGCTGGATGCCGCCTATCTGCAATTCGAAGAAGGTACCAAGGGCAGCATTACGCCAGGCAAGCGTGCGGACCTGGTCCTGCTGAGCGACGATCCCTTTAAAGTTCAGCCGGACAGGATTAAGGACATAGAAGTTGTTCGGACGGTGGTGGGCGGTAAAGTGTTGTAAAATTAGCTTATGCCCATCAAGGTGCTCCCTCCCGATGTCACCTCCAAGATCGCAGCCGGTGAGGTTATAGAGCGACCCGCCTCTGTAGCCAAGGAGTTGATCGAGAACTCCCTGGATGCGGGGGCGACGGAGATAATAATCGAAGCCAACAATGGCGGTGTCAGCTACCTGCGGGTATCGGACAACGGGTGCGGGCTTACGGCGTCAGAAGTTGAGATAGCGATCAAGCGGCATGCCACCAGCAAGATCACCGGACTGAAGGACCTGGAGCATATAAATACACTCGGTTTCAGGGGAGAAGCCCTGCCCAGTATCGCCTCTGTGGCCGAGGTCGAGATAATAACACGAGACGCCGATGGCAGCGCAGCCAGCTACCTGCGTCTGGTTAACGGCGCGGTCGTAGCCAGGGATAAAAAGAGCCGTCCGCAGGGCACTACGGTGATCGTACGGCGGCTCTTCCAGAACTTTCCGGCCAGGTTAAAATTCCTGAAGTCCGCCACCACTGAGTCGGGCCATATAACCGCACTGGTGAGCCAGTTCGCCCTAGCCTATCCCGAAGTGAGGTTCGAGCTCATTACCGACGGCCATACCTCGCTGCGCACCAGCGGGGATGCCGAGCTCAGATCGGCCGTGTCTGTGATCTATGGCCTGGACGTGGCGAAAAAAATGCTGGAGGTCGAGGGCACGGACGGCTTTCTTTATATACAGGGCCTCACCAGTCCCCTTTCCGTTCAGCGCTCCAACCGCAGCTATCTCAGCTTCTTTGTCAACCGGCGCTATGTGCGCAACTCGTTACTGGCCAAGGCGGTTGAGACCGCCTACGAAGAGCTGCTGATGACCGGCAGGCACCCCCTGGCGGTAATCAATATTGCCATACCTCCCGAGGAGGTTGATGTCAACGTCCACCCGACCAAGCTGGAAGTCAAGTTCCGCAACAACAGCAACGTTTTCACGGCCATAGTTAAAACGCTGAGGGACACTCTGTCGAAGTCACCCCTGCCACCGGCGCGCCCGGAGCTTGAGGATGCGTCCTCACGACCCCTGTGGGAACCACATGCGGCAGAGGTGCCGGCTATTAGGCCGTTAGGACAGCTTTCCGCCAGCTACATACTGGCGGAGGGGGAAGACGGGCTCTACCTGATCGACCAGCACGCAGCGCACGAACGCATTCTGTTCGATAAAATATTTGCTCAAAGCAAGGAAGGCCGGCCCGAAGTCCAGGGCTTGCTGGAGCCACTAATGCTGGAGCTTTCACCCCTGCATATGCAGGCGCTGGCATCGTGCGCCGCCCTTCTGAGCGAGCTCGGATTCACAATCGAGCCGTTCGGCGGCAACTCCTGCCTGGTGCGCGCGGTGCCTTCTGTATTGAGCGGAGCCTCAATCCGTGAAGCTATCATAGAGATTCTGGACGAGGCGGGCTCAGAGAAAGATAAGGATACACGCGACCTGAAGGCCACCCGTTTGATCGCCTGCCACGGCGCGATCAAGGCAGGTCAGAAGTTGGAGGCGGCAGAACAGGCGGAGCTGATCAGACAGCTTACCTCAACCTCCAGGCCGCGGACCTGCCCACACGGAAGGCCTACCATGCTGCACCTAAGCTCGCAACAGCTTAAAAGGGAGTTCGGACGTACCCAGTAGGCAGATAGCCGTCAGCGCAATTCTTCAGACTTTTGTATAGAAACCGTGGGGGTCGAAGAGCCTGACCATCAGCTTTTCCTCGTATGAAGGCAGCTCGATCTTCTCCAGCCTCGGAGCCACCTCCAACTCCCAGCCCACCATGCGTTTGATGCCCTTGATAGCCTCGTCCTCCCGGATGGCTGTCCCATATGGTATATAGGCAGTCAACACCAGCGTGTCCTTGCCTTCGGGCTTCTCGAATATGCCCACATCCGTGACCAGCGTCCTGACGTTTTTACCCGGATATGTTATATACGAAACATCCTTGATCAGCCTCTCCCTGCCCGCGGGGGCGAATACTATAGTCTCGCGGCATGAGCTTACCACATCGTTGGCACCGCCCGACCCAACAATGTAATAGACGTGGGGGATCTTGGTAGAGTTGCCGTTCCCGAAGCGATCGATCTGGGCCGCGCCGAGCACGCCCAGGCAGTTACCGCTTGACCCGCCGGCCAGCACGCCCAGGGCCGTCTCGATATTGGAGAGCATCTTGCAGGAATGCAGGTTGTGCATGCTGAATCCTGTGGGATCCGAGGGAACGGGCATATAGCCGTACATGCCGTTCTCCGCCACCAGTTCGGCATCGTACTTCAAGCCTTTCAGCCGGTAGACCGCCATCCAGGCGGCGAGCTGCGCGAGCCCCACTCCGGCCAGCATGGTCCTGTAGCCCTTTGTCTGACAGAGCCTGGCTATGTGCCTGCTGCCCGCTATGACCATCCGTTCAAGTTGGTTTGATTCCCTCTGGAACTCTATGCCGGGCACAGCCGCCAGGGTCTCCACCACCCATGAGTGAGGCTTGGCCTTGTCCTTGAGGTAACGCAGCCTCTCTTTGCCGATCTTTTCAAGATATTGCCTGTGGTCCTTGCAGTTGAGAATCCACTCCCGGATAAATCCCATAAAGCGCGCTTCGTCCATGGAGGCATCCCTGATAATCGTGGCGAACTCGTAGTCGTCGAAATAACCTTCGTATTGCGGAATCCCGCAGTTGGGCAGGCCACCGGGATGGGCCCCATACGGCACCTCGCAAACCGCTTTCACCATATATGCCGGTATGCGGACCAGGTGAGCATGGCTGCGAATATAATCGGTGGGCACAACGTGTTCCACACTTACAATCACAGCCTGCCTGGCTGCCCAGGCACCGAAGGCGTCGATTCCCAGCGGGTAGGGCAATATGGTATTCCCCGAGCGGTCAGCAGCCAGGCCGTGGACAAACGTGACATCCGGCCTGAGGGCCCTGAGCAGGCCGGTCGGGCCGCCGCCGAAGGGGGACTCCACGACGCTGAAATCGTTCTTGTTCTCCTCCGCCATGGTGCTGCCGATGAGGGAGCGTGTGGGAATAAATTCCCAGCCCATGGCGCCTGCCAGCAGTCGTTGTGTGATGGTCAGCATGGTCCAGTTCTCAAACTCCACCGCGCCTGATATGTAGGCTTTTTGAACCAGCGGATTGGGTCCGGGCGTGGGGTAGGTATTCCCGGCAAAGCTGGTGAAAGCCTTCTTCATCAGGCCGCCCCGGATAAGCGCCAGCAGCAGGGCTGAAATGTAGGGGCTGATAATGGTAAAGTCGCTCTTCTTGCCCCAGAACTCCCTCACCAGCTGATAGAAAAGAGCGCCGCTCCTGCCCGCGAAATGTATGGACATGCCGGGGCTGACATTATCCCTGACAGCCGCTTCCAGTGAGCAGGTTTTATCTTCCCCCTCGATGGGTGGCAGTTGAAATTTCGTATCGAGAAAGGTTTTTAATTCATCGTCCATGATTGCTAACCCGCCAGCCTATATTCTGTAGCATATTTCCGGCAGCCTCATACCCACATTGGATTCCCTAACATAGCGCAACAGCTGGTTGGCCAGTGATATCGTGACGTTGGCAAGCTCTTCACCCCTTACCATTCCGATCTTATCACCGCTATAAAGCGCCCTCAGCCGGGCGGGAAATTCATCATCCGCTTTATTAAACACCAGATAGATTTTCACACCCGGATATACCTCCTTAGCCACCGCCCAGTCCTCACCGATCCCGGGCTTAACCACAGCGCCTCCCAGATAATCGGCCAGCGCCTTAGCATCCCTGACATATTCAAGGGGTGCGGCGCGCATTTTCAGCGCCCCTTTTATCTGCAGCTGATGCGGGCTAACCTTGCCCTCTATGTCCGCCAGGCTGAACAGCCGACCATTCTTATCTTCCATGCCCTTTATACGCTTTGTCAGATTTAATACAGTATCACAGAAGGACGGCTCATCTGCAATACTCCTGATACGAAGTCCTAACGAACCTTTAACCGAAAGAGTATTTCCTGCACCGCCCGGCGAAAGACGGAATCGAGCGGCAGCGCTGTAAGCGGCCTGCCTTTAACATCCAGATCGAAGATATAGGGATCCTCCGGAATGGTAGCAAAGAGCATCAGCCCCGATTTATCCACAGCCTGTTTGATTTCCTCTGGGAGCCCGTTGCGCAGGCGGTTGACTATCAGCAGAACTCCACCTTTAATGCTGGTGCGTATCTCCTTGCTCAACTCCTGCAGGCGGACACATGTGTTCAGCCCTCGCATGGTTGGATCGGTCACCGCCAGCAGGAAATCTATATCCTGCGTCGTCTGGCGGCTGATATGCTCCAGTCCGGCTTCGCAGTCCATGACCACATAGTCGTAGCTTTTAGCCAGCTTGTCAATTGAGAAGCGTATCATATGGTTGGCGGCGCAGTAGCAGCCCGGCCCCTCGGGCCGTCCCATGGCCAGCAGGTCGAACCTGTCCGTCTCAACCAGGGACTCGTGTATACGGGCGTCGAGTATATCCTGCTTGGACACGGCAATGGCCAGGCGTCCCTTTTTGACCTCTTCGGTCATCTTCTCCCGCGTCCTGCCCACCGTCCCGGTTACACTCACTCCAAGGGCGTCGTTGAGATTGGTGCTGGGATCGGCGTCAACCGCCAGCACTGCACCTTTGCTGGAAAGGGAATCGACCAGAATGGCCGAGATCGCGGTCTTGCCCACGCCTCCCTTTCCGGCGACAGCGATCGTTACGGTCATGCTTCAGCTCTCCTTTGTATCGGGTCTGGTTCGCCGGTCCGCGGGCACGAGGCTGACCGGCGAAAGTCTTATCACAGCATTATACTCCGCGGGACAGACCAGCTCACAACTTCCGCATTTGGTGCACTTGAGCTGGTCCACGACTTTGAGGCCATTATCATCGCTGAAGACGGCCTCGGCAGGACAGGCCAGCACGCAGTGGTCGCAGCCATGGTAGCATTTCTCAGGAAGGATATAGTAGGCGGTGAGCTCCTTGCAGACCCGGGCCGGACATCGCTTTTCAAGGACATGGGCTTCATATTCCGCCCGGAAGTACCGTATGGTGGTCAGCACAGGATTGGGCGACATCCTGCCCAGCCCGCACAGAGCTCCTTTTTTCAGATCTTCGGCCATTTCGACAAGCATCCCGATCGATTCAGTCGACCCATTGCCCCGCGTGATATCTTCAAGAATCGAGTGCATATGATAAGTTCCGATACGGCAGAAGGTGCACTTCCCGCAGGACTCCTGTCGGCTGAAATCCACGAAATATTTGGCCGTATCCACCATGCAGTTGTCCTCATCCATGACGATGACTCCGCCGGAGCCCATGATAGCGCCGGCTTCCCTCAGGGAATCGAAATCTATCTTTGTGTCCAGCAGAGATCCCGGAAGGCATCCTCCCGACGGTCCCCCGATCTGCACGGCCTTGAATTGCCTGCCGCGTTTAATACCGCCTCCTATATCGTAAACCAGCGTGCGCAGCGAGGTCCCCATATGCACCTCGGCCAGGCCCGTGTTCTCCAGCTTGCCGGCCAGCGCAAATAGCGCCGTGCCGGGGCTGCCGGCCGTGCCCGTGTCCCGGAACCGGCGCCACCCCTTTTGCAGAATGGCCGAGACATTGGCCAGCGTCTTAACATTATTAACCAGCGTGGGCCTGCCGTATAGCCCGGCCTGCACCGGATAGGGCGGACGGTGCTCAGGCCAGGAACGTTCTCCCTGCATAGCTGCTATCATGGCCGTCTCCTCCCCGGAGACGAAGGCCCCCGCGCCCCTGACCATCTCGACCGTGAAACTGAACTCCGCATCCAGTATGCGCCCACCCAGCAGGCCTGCGGCCCGCGCTTGTTTGAGCGCGATCCCGATCCTCTCTATAGCCAGCGGATACTCCTCTCTGATATAGATATATCCTTTCTTCGCACCGACCGCGCGACCGGCGATAATCATCCCTTCAAGCACCGCGTGCGGATCGCTTTCCAGCAGGACCCGGTCCATGAAGGCCCCGGGGTCGCCCTCGTCGGCGTTGCAGATCACGTATTTAGTCTTACCCCCCGCCCGGCAACAGGCCGCCCACTTGGCCGCCGTCGGATAACCGGCCCCGCCCAGGCCTCGCAGCCCGGATTTCTCAATTTCCCGTATCACCCGTTCGGGCTGCATCCTCAGCGCTCTGGCCAGGCCCCTGTACCCGCCCGATGCCAGATAGTGTTCTATTTCCAGAGGGGATATATAGCCGCAGTTACGCAGCAGCACTCGAGACTGATGTTTAAAAAGATCGAGCTCGGGTATATAAACCGCTTCTCCATCGCTCCCTGCAACCGTGCCCAAGGCAAGTTCGAGGCAGGGATCATCGCCTCTTATATAGCCTTCGACAAGCCGCTGCACCATATAGGGAGTTACGTGATGATAGCAGACGGAGAAATCGCCCGGCTTGATAATTACGACGAGGGGCTCCTGGGAACACAGTCCCATGCAGCCGACCTCCCATAAGCGCACCCTGTCACCCAGCCCTTCTATTTCGCGCCGGAAAGCCTCAAGGACGGCCATCGAGCCGGCCGCGCGGCCGCATGTAGCTGTACCCACCAGAATGTGCGTAGCTTTATCCGAATACGGCGAACCTGTCTTTTTTTTTAAGAGCGTGCGGATAACATCGCGTTTCATCGCCGATCCATATTACCCTTATGATTCCGCCTTGATCTCCACCAGAGCCTGCTCCACCCCGGGCGGTGTCATTCTCGGATATACCCTGTCCTTGATTGTCACCACCGGCGCCAGCGCGCAGCAGCCGATGCAGGCGACCCTTTCCAGGCTAAATTCGCGGTCATCGCCTGTCTGGCCGACCTCGATCTTCAGTTCGCGCGCCATAGCCTCCAGTACGAGCTTTCCACCCGCCAGGTGGCAGGCCGTGCCCATGCATACCCTGACCGGCTTCCTGGCCGGCGGTGTGAAGCGAAACTGGTTATAAAAGGTGGCCACGCCCCATACGGCTGCCGAGGATATATTAAGCGATTTTGCGACCTCAAGCATGGCTTCGCTTGAGATGTATCCTTCCCTGCTCTGTACTCGCTGGAGCATATCTATGAGGTAGCGCCGCTGACGGCGAGAACGGTAACCCATCACCCTTTCCAGCTCTTGACCAGTCCGGGCAGATAAGCAGGTATCTCATTGGCATCACCCGGACCTACGATTATCTCCCAGTCGGGCAGCGCCTCTGAAAGCTCATTGCGGATGCGTGCTACTTTGCCGGGGATAACCAAGCGGCGGTGCTTGCCCATGCCCTCCACCCCACATTTCCTGATGAAAGGCGCTATGCTGTCGCCGCTGAACTTGCCAGCTGCCCAGGCTGTAAGCACGCCCAGCCCTCCCGTCTCCTTGACGCACAGCCAGGAGGGAACCTTGCTGGCCTCGATCTCCGATGCCACGATGAAGTATGTCAGCGCCCAGTTCGTCGTTACCAGCACGGGCGACGCCGAGTCCGGATCATTGATTGGATACACTTTTTCCTCCATGGACATGGGCATGCGGGGATCGGTATATATATTCAGCCTCTGCACAAGCAGGGGTAGCAATGTGTGCTCGTCGATATCTGAAAGAACGATAATGCCTGCGTACTTGGGTATGTACATGGCGGCCAGCATCATCTCGCGACTTTTCTCAGTGGTCATAAAGCAGGGGAAGGCAACGGTGGGATATCCCAGCAGACGATAGCTTTGCTTTAACGCAGCCCTGCGGATAAGGGTCTGGTCGCGTAAAGCGGACTGCATATCTTTCGAGCCCGGGTCCAACAGGACATCCTCAATACCGGCATCTCTCAGTCGGATGATAATAGGCACAAGCGACTCGACACCGGCAGCCCTGACGGCTATGGGCGCCGGCCTTGCTTTAACCACACCGACAACCTTGTCCAAGTTGTGCACCGTAACAGGATAGAGAAGCGGCCTCATGTCCGCACACATTTCATATGCGGCCAGCAGGGCATCGGTATCTTCACTGATCAGCATCAGTGGACAATCGGTCAAGGAAAGCGCCTTCTTTGCCAGGCCGGTGTACCTGCTGCGGTCGCCCGATTTGCAATGCAGCGCCAGCATGTCCGCTTTAAGCGTTTTGCCCACCCAGCTATACTGCAGGTCTTTTAGTTTCCTTATCCTGCCCTCAACAGCATCCTCGGGCAGGTCGTCTGAGATCAGCACGGCGATCCCCGGCTGATGAACGAAGGTCTTCTCATGCCGATAGAGGACGGTCTCATCGCCGATTACCAGCGCGCCGGCCCCCATACCGATGGTAACCGGGCGAATGGGCGGCGCCAGGGCGTCCTCAAGCTCGCCCCTGACCTCTGGAGCAAGATATGGACACTTGTCGATCGCAATGCCGCCGGAAGCCAATTTCATGGCGAATGCGAAGCACGTTGGCAGTCCGCATCCCTTGCAGTTCTTCTTGCCACCCTCGGGTAGACGCTTGACTATATCCGTACCTTTGATTGCCAAAATATTCTCCTTTAATCAGGTAGTCTGACCTCTCCTTTGACCCAGGGATGCTCTGCGCGGTCCAGGAAGGCCACCAGCTCCTCAACGCCGGCAACATCGTTCTCCGTGGCTATTTTGCCCTGAAGGTCCATGGGGCAGGCGTCACGGTACATCTCCTGAATGACGCGCGGCATCCAGACGATGCGATACCAACCGCCATCAGCCTTGAGAAAGCTGGGGGAGCGCAGATACTCCAGGGCAATGCCCAGAAAGCCCTCCACCTGCCTACCCCCGCTGGTGTCTCCTGCCATGGTGGTGAATGATGCGCCCGACACGGTATCACCCTCGAAATCGCGGTTAACGATGCCGAAAGCATCCACTTCAGGTATGTAAAAGCAGATGGCCTGGAAGCACCCGCAGGAAGTATGCGGATAGCCGAAAGCGCTGTGTAAAAAGACCCTGTCGTAGGCGCCCATGGACTTCTCCAGCGCCAGCTTATCAGCGCCGCTGTATTCGCCGCGCACCGCATCGATGATGTCTCCCTTGGCTACGGCCTGTATCGGCCCCTCCGGGTCCATCTGGTAGGCCGCCTTGCCATCGAACCAGTTGATGGCGCCGCAGTTGGCGATGCGTTCGGGCGTTATACAGCAGATATGGGTGGGGGCGAAGCTCTGGCAAAGTGCGCAGCTGTAAAATTCCTGCACATCGGCCTCGCGCAGTCCCCTTATTTTCTCATCGCGCGCACGGTACACGCTTACGGCCCCAGGCAGAAGCTCCTCAACCTTCTTGGGATCGGTTACAAAGGTGACCTGTATCTTCTCGATGATCTCTATCTCCGATGTATAAAGGAATATCAGTATCTCTCCCAGTATCCTCAGCGACTTCAGTCCCTTGTTATAGGAGGCCTTATTGAGCCGCATCCAGACATCCTGGCGCTGGTTCATATGATAAAAGCCCTCGATGTAGTTCAGGTAAAGGTGCAGCCGCCGTTCCAGGACCGGCTCAATGTCTTTCTCCAGGCGTGCGCCGGCGACGTCTACCAGCATGGCCAACGGCTGGCTGCTGCCCTCTTCCATATCGGGCAGGTCCGGACCGATCACTTCCACCTTCTCATGCGTCAACTCTTCGGGTTTCTTGATGGAGACCAGCTCGAACTTGCTTTTCACATTGGGCCCACCCAGCTCTACGCGTATATCCGCCTTGCGGATAACCTCTCCCTCATACTGGGGACCGATATCGACCGGGAATGTTCCGTCAGCCATAGAATATCCGCCCTCGCTTACTAATCATCGACTGCTTGACTTTATATTATAGCCGCACATACTCAGCTTATCCTAATATACCCGGACGGATTAGTGTACGACCTCTTCCAGCGTAACCCGGGAGGGATAGGTGCCGACCAGGGTGGGCAGAGATAGCACGGGTTTCTCGCTCCAGCCGACCTCGTTCAGATGGGCCTGCAATTCCTTTTTAAAAAATATGGGCATATCCGAGCTCTTCCTGACAAACAGGTGGATATCGTCCGGCAGCTTTCCAAAATACTGCTTGTGCAGTCCGATATAGTGTGTGAGCTTGGTGGCCCTGCCTTGGGGTGTATCATTCCTACGCATGCACAGCTTGGCCAGCGCCACAACGGCTGAGTCCTTATCAGGCAACAGGTTGATTAAATGCTGGGGAGAGGGCTCCCCCGTATCCACCAGCTTCTTCTCGCGGCCGTCCATCACGCTCCAATCCGTCTCACCTTCCTTGCTTAAATAGAGTCGGCCATATCTGATACAGCGCGGGCCGACTACGACGGGTATGCCCAGGCGGTTGCACCCGGTGGCCAGAGCCAGCTCATCGGCGCCGCTGGCGCCCCAGGCCAGCGCACAGGCCCCCACGCGGTTAAGTATGTAATCAGCTACCACCTCATAATTGGCCCTTAACGGCAGAGCGGCAAAGATGTTGGCTATTTTTATAGCCGCGCCGCTGATATGCGACGCTGAAACTCCGGAGCCTATATTAATCACTCCGCCGGCATCGAAATCGGCTGGATACCTTTCATAGATGGACTTCCCCTCGGCATCTGTCTTAAGAGCCGCAGCAACAGCGGAATCCCCGCCCAGCACTACGATATATTTACGTTTGGCGAATTCCTCGGCGATATCCGCTATATCATCCGGCGAACCGGGATAGTTCGTTCCTCCAACGATGGCGATGACACCCGGTACGGTCCCCAACACCAGCGGAGCTCCCACCTTCCTTATCTCGGTATCCATGATCGGTCCGCGGCCGACCCTTATCCTGCCCTTTCCCAAGTATAAATCATCGCATTGAGGCATGGCTTTCTTTCTACCTGCGGAAAGCTTCAGTGCCGCCTCCACTGCCACAGCGGCAGCCTTGACAGGGTCGGGCAGCAGTATACGCCGCCCCCGCTGCAGCTCAATTAAAATCTGCTCGGTATCTTTGGCTGAGAGGTCGTCCAACCCAAAAGAAGTCTGCTCGTCGGTGGCGATGAAGGCGGCGCCCCCTGCTATGGCCAGATCAGCAATGTCGTAAGACAGATTGCTGCCGCCACACAACACCACATCCACCAGTCCGGCCCTCAATACAGCCGGCAGCATGGCCTGAGTCCCGGCAATACCGGCTGCCGGGTAATAGCGCACCAGGTCATGGGCCACAGCTCCAATGCCTAAAACCGCCACCTTCCCCTCCATCCCGCTGCCCCTGAAGTAATCGGCCAGGCAGATGGCCACGAGAGTATCGTTGCCTACAATAAGTATGACAGGTCCGTTTAAATCCACATTAACCCATCCTACATTCGCCAGGCCGGTGTCGACGGTGGAGCTGGGGAAACCGAAGCCCGATATGGCGGCCAGCTCCGCCGCCTCCATGGCGACATGGGCCAGCATGGAGACATGCAATGACCTCGACTCCAGGTCGATCGCCGCTGTTTCCAGGCCGGGGGCAGAGGAGGCAAGAAGCAAGGTCAGCTGATCCTGCAGATAAAATAGCGTCTTTTCCAGATCACCCAGCAGCGCGGGTTTGAAGCCCAGCACCGTCCGGATGTGGGGTGCCTCAATGCCGATCTTTTCTCCAAGGGCAAGCGGCATATCCCTGCCTTTCTTGTCCACCAGGTAGTCAATGTTTCGACGTGCCAGCGCCAGGGACTGGGCCATCCCTATGCAGCAGGCTTGCAATGTGATGCAGGCCCGCAGAGCGCCAGCATCCATACCGCAGGCGCCTTTCCGGCTCCCGGCGAGGTCGCATTCCCCGTACGTGCAAAAGCCGCACCTGTCGGCTACAGGCACATGAAAGGGTTTCCATGTCGTGAGCAGCCTGTGGTCCCAGTTTCTCAGGTCCGCGATACCAGGTAGCGGTGTGTGCCCGACCGGCTCCCAGCCGTCTTCGGCCCTGATGAACTCGTCTGCCTCCTTTTTCTGCCTCGCATTTCTCACCGCACAAGCCTCCTATATTTTGCCCTCAATCGCTTCCTTGATTAAACGGCAGTTATCCGGATGCCTTAGCACCAGTATATCTGCGCCGGCCAGAAGCAGGCTCAATGCCGTTATGCTCTCCCAGAGCATGCCCTGCTCTCTTAGCGATCTGGCCTGGTTGGTTTTCCAGCATTCACGGCCTAGATCAGCGATAATAGGCATCTGCATGGCTGTGTCGCCATATACAACCCCCACCTGCCTGGTCCGCTCCATGATGGTGAAGCTGTACTCCATTCCGTAACCCAGCGCCGAGCTGAGCGGATCAATGACTATCCTTTCAGGCGGGAGCTGCTTCAGTAACTTTACATTTAGTTCTTTCTCCAGATTAATATCTATGGGTGTCTGGGCTATAATACAGTGCCCGTTTTCGGCCACCGCCTTTAATATATCCTCGTAATTCTCCTTGACGGCAGGGCCCAGCAACAGATTATTTTCTTTGCAGGCCTCTGCAACAGCCGTCAGCACCTCGACATCTTTCTTATCGTCCCCACAGCCGTATACTATCAAAGGCGCATCCAATTCCCGTGACATTGCCCTGACCAGCGCGGCCGCCTCCACCGGTGTTTTGTTCGCGCCGTTAGGATCGGTGCCCTCCAGGTGCAGGCAGACCAGATCCGCGCCCATCTTTAAACAGAGAGCGCCCCACCTGACCGGGTCATCGACCACATCCCTGAAAGGTTCCACGGCGGCTTTTGCCCAACCGGCAGCCCCGTTATCGTCCACCTCGAGCGCCACCACCGGCCTGTTGGTGGCACTGCCTTCGAAATGGTGCAGCGGCAGTATATTGCTGCCCCCGATCTTTAGACTCTTCTCGCCCTTGCCCAGAGTGACCTCTTTTACCCTGCCCGTGTACTTTTCCAGAGGTGCTTTATATTCCATAAGGCTTTCCTCGACTAACTCTCCAACCAGGCGTGCGAATAAAGTGCATCTCCCATTAATACCCTGGCCGTTTTCACATAATTCTTTTCACTCTCGGGCAATACATCGGCGTCCACCGGTTCTCCATCCATTACCTTGTGGATAAGCACCCTTATATCGTCCAGCGATCCCCGGTTGAGGTCAATTAATTCCTGATCGAGAACGTCTGCTATGGCGGAGTAAAGTCCGTTTCTTTCCAGCATAACCATATAAGTGCGATTCAGTATGCCGCGCAGAGGCGCCGGGGTGCCGTTGGACACATTTGAAAGGCCAACCACCGATTTTACACCCGGCAGCAGGTCGGGCAGGATGCGGATGAATTCCAAGGCCTCTCGTACCTGTTTCTGGTCGGCGCTGACGGGCAGCACTATCGGATCCACCCAGATATCCTCGTTATCGATTCCCAGGTCATTGGCATAGGACACCGTCTCCATGATGCTCTCGACCCTTGAATCGACATCGGGCGGACAACCCTGGTCCGTAATAACCGAGATAACCACCTGGGTTCCGTATTTTACGGCCAGCGGCATCATCTTTTCCCTGCTTTCCGTTTTACCCGACGTGGAATTTAAAAGGGCCCGCTTCCGGCATAACTTTAATCCCGCTTCCATGGCCAGGGGATTCATCGTATCCAGAGAGATAGGTAGTTCGGTAACAGCCTGTACGGTTTCCACCAGCCAGGAAGCCACCTCTTCCGGATCTTTTCGCGCAGGGCCCAAATTCAGGTCGAGATAATCGGCTCCTGCCCGTGCTTGCGCCCTCGCCAGTTCCTGTATGGGCGCAACATCCCTGTTTCTGATGGACTCACCTATTACCTTGGAGATGATATGAATGTTTTCGCCTATTAAGATCATGCTATGTGAGAAGGAAATGAAATTACGTGAATTCTAACATCGATTACATTGGGTCGGCAAGGTAATGCCAGCCGCCCCAGCATATTTGAAATAACGTATAATTGTTGCATGACTTCCGCCGATAAAATCATCATTTATTGCGATGGCGCCTGCTCGGGCAACCAGTATAACTGCAACACCGGCGGATGGGGCGCCATTCTGCAGCAGGGCAGCCGTTTAAAGGAGATATACGGTGGAGAGAAGAACACGACCAACCAGCGCATGGAGCTGACTGCTTGTATTAGGGCGCTGGAACAGATCAAGTCGAAGAAATACGCCGTGGAGGTTTATACCGACAGCGCTTACCTCGTCAACTGCATGCAAAAAAAATGGTACGTAACCTGGCAAAAGAACGGATGGCGTAATGCCGCCAGAAAACCGGTGGAAAACCGCGACCTCTGGGAAAGGCTTCTCTCACTCACCTCCCTGTATAAAGTAAAATTCATCAAGGTCACCGGACATTCCGGAAATACCCTGAACGAGAGAGCAGATGAGCTCGCCCGGCGGGGCATCCATTATCCCGCTTGAACAGCCGAAACCTGATGCATTTCAAACCGGGATGTGCTATACTATTCACTGAAATTGCAACTTCTTGTGTGCTTGATTTGAGCAAACACAATATATTGTGATGCTTAACTTTATGCCTCGCTTGCGGGGGATTTTGGACGGGCGATATTCAGCGTGAGTGATAGAACATGACCCCTGAACAAATCAACGGATCAAACAACGGCGAATATACTGCGGAAAATATCCGTGTACTTGACGGACTGGAAGCGGTGCGCATGCGTCCGGGCATGTATATCGGTGATACCGGCAAGGACGGCCTCCATCACCTGGTATACGAAATCGTTTATAACAGCATCGACGAGGCGATGGCCGGCTTCTGTGACAGGATAAAGGTTACGATAAACTCCGATAACTCCATAACCGTCTACGACAACGGTAGAGGTATACCAGTCGACATACATCCCGAAAAGGGCATTTCAGCCCTTGAAGTTGTGATGACAACGCTTCATGCCGGAGGCAAGTTCGGCGACGGCGCCTATAGCGTATCTTCCGGTCTGCACGGCGTCGGAGCATCAGTTGTCAGCGCGCTTTCCAGCTGGCTGAGGGCCGAGGTGCGCAGAAACGGCAAAATATGGCGCCAGGAATACAAGCTCGGCATTAGGCAGGGAGATGTGAAGGCCGTGGGCAAAACCGACCAGACCGGCACCACGATTTCGTTCATGGCCGATCCCGAGATATTCGGAGATGTTACCTATGATTTCAACCAACTGGCTGAGCGCCTGCGCGAGCTGGCATTCCTTAATAAAGGCACCGAGATCAGTCTCAGAGATGAAAGGAGCGACCGCGAGACAACCTATTTCTTCGAGGGCGGCATCGCCAGCTTGGTCAGGCGTATAAACAAGAACCGTCAGGTGCTGGATAAGTCGATTTATATCGCCGGCCGCGTGAACAGCACCGCTGTTGAGATAGCGATTCAGTATAATGACGGATATTCCGAGAACGTGACCGCTTTTGCAAACTGCGTCAATACCAAGGAAGGCGGCACTCATATGACGGGCTTTCGAGCAGCTCTGACCCGCGTGCTCAACGACTATGCCCGCAAGAATAAGTTCCTAAAAGACAATGATCCCAATCTGTCTGGCGAGGATATCCGCGACGGCCTCACGGCGGTCGTCAGTGTTAAAGTCGCGGCGCCCCAGTTTGAAGGCCAGACCAAGGCCAAGCTTGGCAATCCGGAGGTTAAGGGGCAGGTCGAGTCGGTGGCCAGCGATCAGCTCACCGAATATCTGGAGAAACACCCCGAGGAAGGCAAATCGATTATAGACAAATGCCTGCTGGCCGCCAAAGCTAGAGAGGCTGCCCGCAAAGCCCGCGACCTCATACTCAAGAAGACCGGACTCGAATTCGGTACGCTCCCGGGCAAACTGGCGGACTGTGCTAGCAATAACCCCAAAGAGTGCGAGCTCTACCTCGTTGAGGGCGACTCCGCCGGCGGTTCGGCCAAGCAGGGGCGCGACCGTAATTTCCAGGCCATCCTGCCCCTGCGCGGCAAGATTCTCAACGTGGAAAAAGCGGCCAAGGACAAGATATTCGATCATGAGGAGATACGGGCACTGATCACAGCCCTGGGCACCGGGATCAGCGACGGCTATGACTATAATAAGTTGCGCTACCACCAGGTCATCATCATGACGGATGCCGACGTCGACGGTGCCCATATCCGCACACTGCTGTTAACCTTCTTTTACCGCAATATGTTTGACATAATCGATAAGGGTCACCTTTTCATCGCTCAGCCACCCCTTTACCGAATAGCAGCCGGCAAGCAGCAGCATTGGGTTTACTCTGACGCAGAGAAAGATGCCAAGTTGGCCTCTATGAAGAGCAGCAAGGTGGACGTGCAGCGCTACAAAGGTCTGGGTGAGATGAGTCCAGAGCAGCTGTGGGAGACAACCATGAATCCCGCCACGCGCACCTTACTCAAAGTGCGCGTCGATGATGCCATGAAAGCCGACGAGATTTTCCATATCCTGATGGGCAGCGAGGTCCCGCCCCGCAAATCTTTCATTCAGGCCCATGCCCGCAGCGTCAAGAACCTCGATATATAGACTTTCATACATCAAGCCGTATACAGTTTGTGGTCATAGATATACCGTTCAACGGTATTCGATACCAGATAACGCACCGACTTCCCTTCCTTGACCCTTTGCCTGATGCAGGTGGAGCTTATGCTTAAATGGGGTTCATCCATATAAATAATCCTGTCAGTGATGCCAGGTATATCCTTTTCAAGCTTCGCAGCATCAGGTCGGGCAACGCCCGGACGAGGAAATACCACAAACCTGACCATCTTGGATAAACGGTAGGGCGCCTTCCAAGAATTCAGGTCGGCCATGCTGTCCCACCCCAGAATAAAGAACATATCCAAATTGTGACCCATCTCGACTGTCAGCTGTTCTACCGTATCAACTGCATAGGAAGGCCCCTTTCTGTCTACCTCAATCGAAGACAGGCTGAATGATGAATTTGACTCTATAGCCAGGCCGACCATATCCATTCTTCTTTCTGCCCGGGTCACAGTTTGCCCTGATTTCATCCAGGGATCGCCGGCAGGTATGAACACAATCCTGTCGAGCTCCAGACCGGATCTTGCCATTTCAGCAATGACCAGATGCGCAATGTGGGGCGGATCGAATGTGCCGCCCATTATTCCCAGCTTCATTTTCTCTCACGCCGTCCTGCTGGTTTAGGCCTGTAGACCATTTCTCCCTGTTCGGCAGATTTTCTGTGCCTGGTTTCTTTTACCATCCGGTGCACCTGAGAGACCAGTATATCCAGATTTCTCCCATCCAGCGACGATATCAGTATACAAGGCAATCCGCTGTCGGACAGTTGCTTATAAACATAATCTTCCAAGGCCCGCATATCGGCACTATCCACTTTATTTATAGCTATAATAGATGCTTTCTGTTCCAGCCCGTTGTCGAAAGTTTTGATCTCATCCCTTAACGACCTGAATTCACTCCTCATGTCAGCGGAGGTTGCATCCAGCAGGTACACTATGACGGAGGCTCGTCCTGCCTGCTGCAGAAAGGTATTTCCCAATCCCTTTCCGCGGCTGGACCCTATCGTCAGTGCAGGCAGCTCCACCCAGGTGAATTTATCCACACCATCATCAACAACACCGAGAACAGGCACCTTTGTTGTAAAACGGTAATCAGCAATCTCCGGACGTGCAGAAGTAATCGACGATAGCAATGTCGACTTCCCGCTGTTGGTCATACCGATAATACATACATCCACGACCAGTCTTGTGCGTAATATTATGTCATAATGCTGACCTTCCTGGCCCTTCTGGAATATCCGCGGCGCCTTCCTGGTTGACGTCGCAAAGTGAACATTCCCCTTCCCTCCCTTCCCACCACTTGCAACAATTAACTTTTGTCCGTCCCTTTCCAGGTCACCCACTAACTTCTCCCGCCCATTTTCAACAATATAGGCGGTAGTGCCTACCGGCACTCTTATTACCAGATCATGTGCGTTTGTACCGTGCATGCGGTTCTTTCCACCATTGCCGCCATTGTCTGCCTTAAATATACGTTTCTGCTTGAAATAAGATAAGTCGTCTATATCATTATCGGCACACAGATAAACGTCACCGCCCTTGCCTCCATCACCACCATCAGGTCCTCCGAAGGGAAGGAATTTCTCCCTCCTGAAGCTTGCCAGCCCACTTCCCCCATGTCCTGCACGGACCTGTATTTCTGCTTTATCAACAAACATATAGATGATTGAAAACCATTCTCTATGTATATTATATATAAATATAGTCATAATCATAATAGGGGAGTTGACGATGTGGACGGGAACATCAGGTATGAGAAAGAGTGGTCTGACAGGTGAATTATGTGTTTAAAAAGGGGTGCAAGGTATCCACAAAATTGATAGATTTATCCACATTCAGCTAACACTACTATGAGGGACGGCGGGATTTCAACATCAATCGGATATCTTCAATGGACTTGCTGAGCAGGGAATCAGAGCTAATATTAGTAGCGATCTTGTCGTAGCCGTGTATAACGGTTGAGTGATCTCGGTTACCGAGAATTCTGCCGATTTCAGCCAGATTAATATGGTTTTGTTGGCGTAACAGGTACATAACTATATGGCGTGCACGGGATGTCTTAAGGTCTCTCTTTTTACCCGTTATGTCATTGGGAGAGATGGCAAAATAGTCTGCCACCGTATTTATTACATCGGCGGCGGTATAAAGACCGTCGCTCTGTTTCGAAGCAGCTATCATATCGTTGAGGACCGTCTTAACAGTGATCAAGTCTAGATGCGAGTCATTCATGCGGGAATAGGTGGAAAGGCGGATGAGAGCACCTTCAAGGACTCTTACACTTCCGTGGAAGTTGGCCGCCAGGAAGTTGAGGACGTCATCGTCGAATTTAACCTGCAGCAACGAAGATTTGAGATCGAGTATAGCCAGACGTGTTTTATGGTCCGGCGGATAAATATCCGCCACCAGACCCCCTTCCAGGCGGGAGCGCAGCCGAACATTGAGCGACTCGACCTCCTTGGGAGGGCGATCGCAGGTAACCACAATCTGGCGGTTACCGGCTAAAAAGTCGTTGATAATATGGAAAGCACATTCCTGTGTCTGGGTTTTTCCGCTGAGAAACTGGATATCATCCAATAGTAAAATATCGATATTACTGAATTTACTCCGGAATTCCTCGGCCTTTTTACCTCGTATAGCGATGATGAACTCATTGGTAAATTGCTCTGCACTCAAGTAGAGAGCGTTAATCCCTTTCGATCTGGCGGCCTGTCCTATGGCATGCAGAATATGCGTTTTGCCGGTTCCGGTTCCGCCGTATATATAAAGGGGATTGAAAACACCTCCGGGGTTCTCAGCTATCTCCAGCGAAGCGGTATAGGGTAACAGATTGCAGTCGCCGGAAACATATGTATCGAAGGTATATTTCGTGTTGAATCCGGATGTCCTGGCCGAAGCCGGACGTTCCTTGAAGCTGGTTCCACCATCGGACAGTAACCTGTTTGGGACGGGGGCGGTATCACGATTGACAGCCTGAACCTGGAAAACAACCTCGGTAATTTTGCCCGTGATTGTAGAGAGAATCCTGCAGACTACGGAATATAGCCGTCCTTTTAGCCATTCGGCAATAAAGGCCGATGGAACAGCTACCGTAAAGACACCATTATCGTAGTCTATTCCCCGTGAATCTTTGAGCCATGTATTATAATTGGCTTTGCTTACCTGGATCTGAAGCTCACCCAGGGCCGCCTGCCATATTTTATCAGCTTGCATACTCCTCATAACCGTACTATATTTTTAACCGGATTCTTTGTAAAAAGGAACAAAAATCCCCTCGTTAAAACGAAAAATGCAGACTTTTTGTTTAGTTAGTGTAAAAGCCGCTGAACCTTCTGTGTCTGCCGGATATGCCGCCGGCCTCTTCCCAAACCATAGATAGAGTACCACAGGGGCCTTCGGCAGTGTCAATGGTTATTTTGACATAACGAAAAAAAACTTTTAATTTTTAGAAGATTATGAAAGTCGTATTCATGGGGTCACCCGTTTTTGCCCTGCCGTCGCTGAAGGCACTGATATTGAATAAATATCATATAGAAGCAGTATATACTCAGCCGGACAGAAAGACGGGGCGAGGTCAGAGGCTCACCCCTTGCCCGGTCAAGCAGTTTGCCCTGGATGAAGAATTGCCTGTAATGCAACCAGAGTCGTTCAAGGATTCTGCGGAGGTGGAGCATCTGGCCGGTCTCAAACCTGACATAATAGTTGTAGCGGCGTATGGGCAGATTTTACCCGACCCGGTGCTGCAAATACCGCCTTATAAATGCATTAATATACACCCTTCTTTGCTGCCCAAATACAGAGGCCCTTCACCTGTGGCGGCGGCAATCCTCAACGGAGATTCCCAGACCGGTGTGACCATCATGTTAATAGAGAAAAAGGTTGACAGCGGACCTGTTATTGCGCAGGTGACCGAGTACATAAATGACGATGATAATACAGGATCACTGACAGAGAGGCTGGCGGAAGTGGGCGCCAAATTGCTGGTGGACACACTGCCTGAATGGATATCGGGGAAAATATGTCCGATCAGGCAGGACGAAAGCAAGGCCACCTATACGCGCATGGAAAGGAAAGAGGATGGTGAACTGGACTGGAACCTGACAGCGGTTTGGTTATGGCGCAAAGTGAGGGCCTGCAATCCATGGCCCGGAAGCTATACCAAGTGGATGGGCAGGAGGATAAATATTATGGAAACTATACCGCTGCCGGCGGATGCAGAAGGCGTGCCAGGTCAGGTCGTTGAATTGCCGAGGGGCTCTGCCACGCGGGTAGCCGTCCGGACCGGGGATGGGCTGCTGGGTCTGGTAAGGATTCAACCGGAGGGTAAACGTGAAATGGCGGCGGCCGAATTTGTGGTGGGGCACCGGAATTTTATCGGCAGCATACTTTGACTTCACCGCAATACCGAAATAAACTTATAAAGTGTTAATAAAATCGATGGAGAACAGGTAAAAATGTTGCTTTACCTTTTATTAATGGCACCCGCCCTAATATTCATGATATACGCTCAGATCAAGGTAAAGTCCACCTACTCCAAGTATTCGAAGGTTTATAATCAGCGGGGTGTGACCGGAGCCCAGGCTGCGCTGCAGGTTCTGAGGGCCAACGGAATGGCCGATATACCGGTTGAGACCGTCAAAGGAAAACTGACCGATCATTACGATCCATCTAAACGGGTGTTGAGGCTTTCCCCCGAAGTGGCAGGAACGCCCTCTGTGGCAGCAGTTGGAATAGCCCTGCATGAGGTCGGCCATGCTATGCAGCATAAGACGAAGTATGCCATGCTGGGTTTGAGGTCAGCCCTGGTGCCAGCCGCCAACATCGGCAGTACACTGGGGTGGATACTGGTATTCGGCGGGCTGCTGCTGATGGGTTTGTCGCAGGTATTCGGCGAAATGGTTGCAGTAGTAGGTATACTGCTTTTTTCGGCTGCAGTGTTGTTCACGCTTATTACCCTGCCCGTTGAATTCAATGCCAGCAACCGGGCGCGTCAGATGATCAAGAATACCGGGCTGCTGGTGGGGCAAGAATACGAAGGGGCCAGCGCGGTGCTCTCTGCCGCGGCCCTGACTTATGTAGCGGCCATGCTTCAAGCTGTGGCACAGCTGCTTTACTTCATATTTCTGGTATTCGGCGGCAGGCGGGATTAAGCCGGAACATGTCCAGCCAGATGTCGGGGTTTAACGAAGCAGAGCTCGATAAGTTCGAGACCCTCAGGACTATCGTACGGCGTTTACGTGGGGAGGGCGGTTGTCCCTGGGATCGGCGCCAAACGCATGAATCTCTTAAAAAGTACTTGATAGAGGAAAGTTACGAGGTACTGGAGGCGATCGATAATAACGACCCTGCCGCCCTCAGCGAGGAGCTGGGAGACCTCTGGCTGCAGATTATGCTTCATTCCCAGATAGCCGGAGAGGCGGGGGAGTTCACTCTCGAGGACGTCTTGCGCAGTATAAATAAAAAAATGATCAAGCGGCATCCGCATGTCTTTGGCGATGAGAAGATAGCTGATGCGGAGGAAGCGGCACTCAGCTGGCAGGAGCTCAAAGAAAAAGAGCAAGAGAGTAACAGCTGTCAGTCTTTGCTGGCCGGTATACCGGCCAGCTTACCGGCCTTGGCTTACAGCCAGACGGCTGGCCGCCGGGTGGCTGCAGTGGGATTTGATTGGGAGAATGAAGACGATATTCTGGATAAGCGGGTTGAGGAGGTAGGGGAGCTGAAGAAGGCCGCGACGCCGGAAGAGAGAAATCACGAATTCGGTGACGTGTTGCTGGTGCTGGCCAGCGTGGCACGCCACATGGATGTGGACCTTGAATCGGCGCTGCGCCAGGCTAATGCCCGCTTTACTCGACGATTCCAATACATTGAGCAGATATGCCATGACCGAGGACTTCAATTGAGGGGCATGAGACTTAGCGAGCTGGATGCCATCTGGGATGAAGCCAAACGGGAAGTTGGGTAGGCTCTCGGTTGGTCGGGGAGAGAGGACTCGAACCTCCGACCTCAGCGTCCCGAACGCTGCGCGCTAACCAACTGCGCTACTCCCCGCACGGGTTAGATATTATAGTCGGCTTTAACTTTTAGAGCAACAATTGTAAACTTATTCGCTGTGAAATTCTGCATTGTGATAGCGGACGGTGCCTCGGGCTGGCCCCTCGAGGAGAAGGGCAACAAATCATGCCTCGAGCTGGCAAAAACCCCCAACCTTGACCGCATGGCACGTCAGGGGTATAGCGGCAAGGCTTTGACCATACCTCACGGTATGGAACCTGGCAGCGCGCCGGCGTGCATGTCCGTACTCGGTTATGATCCCTCGGTCTATTATAGGGGTCGGAGTGCCATTGAAGCGCGCAGTGTCGGTGTCTCAATAGGTCCGCGCGATGTAACATTCCGCTGCAACCTGGTAACGATAATACAGGGTAAAATGGTTAGCCACAGCGCCGGACATATCAGTACCAGAGAAGCTACAGATATCATCGATACTTTGAATGAAAAACTTGGCTCGGACGAGATAAAATTCTTTGCCGGCATCAGCTACAGACACATTTGCAGGATTAGCGGCCAGGAGGCTACCGCAGCGGCTATCTGCACACCCCCACATGATATAACCGACAGCCGGGTGAAGGAATATCTTCCACATGGAAAGGGCAGTGAGCTTTTAAGAGAGTTAATGAAAAATTCCGAGACCATACTGGATGGCCATCCGGTCAATCTTGAGAGGAAGAGACAGGGTAAGCTGCCGGCGACCTCCATATGGCTTTTCTGGCCCAGCGTTCGTGTGCCTGAAATGCCTTCCTTTAGGGAGTTGCGTGGACTGAGGGCAACTCTTACGTCGGGTGTCGATCTGCTGCGAGGACTGGCCATAATGGCTGGTATTGAGGTTCTGCACATTGATGGCGTCACTGACAACCTTGATAATGATTTTGCAGCCCAGGCTGAAGGGGCGCTTGCATCCCTTGAATCCGCTGACCTGGCAGTCATGCATGTCGAGGCGCCCGACGAAATGGGCCACAGGGGCTCGACGGACGACAAAGTAAAGGCCATCGAATTGATCGACCGAGAGATTATAGGGAGGTTGTTGGAATGGAAGGGCGGGCAAATCAGAGTGCTGGTTATGCCTGACCATCCCACGCCGATCAAGCTTAAGACACATTGCGCGGAGCCGGTTCCCTTTCTGATCTGGGGCGCAGGCGTAAAATCCAATGGAGCCGCCCGCTTCACAGAGGCTGAGACAGCCCGCACCAGTATACTGGTCGACCCGGGATATAGACTAATGGACATATTCTTGAAGAAGAAATAAGAAAGGCAGGCAATAACGGAGATGGCAATTGTAGTGCAGAAATACGGTGGCAGCTCGGTGGCCGATGCCGACAAGATACGCAATGTGGCGCGCCGGATTGCGGCGTCGTTTAAAAAAGGTAACAAAGTGGTTGTGGTCGTATCCGCAATGGGTGATACCACAGACGATTTAATCAAGCTGGCCAACCAGATCAATCCGAATCCCGAACCTCGTGAAATGGACCTGCTCCTTTCAACCGGCGAAATTGTCTCCAGCACGTTGCTGGCCATGGCGCTGCATGCTAGCGGGCATAACGCCATAGCCCTCAGCGGCCAGCAGGCCGGGATTTCCACGGACTCGTCGTTCAGCCGGGCTCGTATAACCGGTGTGTCGCCGGAGCGTATCATTAAAGAGCTGGACAAGGGCAACATCGTGATTGTCGCCGGTTTTCAGGGCATAACTCCCGAGAATGATATTGCCACTCTGGGAAGGGGGGGCTCTGATACAACTGCGGTAGCCCTAGCCGCCAGCCTCAAGGCAAAGGGGTGTGAAATTTACACCGACGTCGAGGGAGTATACACGGCGGATCCACGGGTGGTACCGGAAGCTCGAAAGCTTGACGAGATAGGGTACGAGGAGATGCTTGAGATGGCCACTTCAGGGGCCAGAGTTATGCATCACAGATCGGTAGAGCTTGGACAGGTATTTAATATCCCTATACTGGTGGCCTCCAGTATGGTAGACAAGCCCGGCACGATTATTCACGGAGGAAAAAACATGGAGCAGAAAAATAAGGTCAGGGGCATTGCCCATGATATGGATGTAGCCAAGATTACTATAACAGGTGTGCCCGACAGGCCAGGTGTGGCGGCTGCTATATTTACGCCGCTGGCGAAGGCCGGTATAAGCGTGGACACCATCGTTCAGAATGCCAGCGCCAACAATATCACGGACCTTACCTTCACAATTGTCAAGAAGGATATACCCAAAGCCATGAAGATCATTACTCCGGTTGCCAGAGAAATAGGCGCCAAAGAATGCCTCAGCGATACCAAACTCGGCAAGGTATCGATAATCGGCACAGGCATGCAGAATACGCCAGGCTATGCTGCCAAGATGTTTCAGACACTATTCGAGGAAGATATCAACATACAACTGATAACGACCTCAGAGATACGCATCACCTGCATTATAGCGGAGGAAAAGGTCAAGGAAGCCGTTAAAGCCCTTCATAAAGCCTTCGAGCTGGATAAAGGTTAGTCCGGGCGTCTAAACACCCACCACTTCTTTAACTGCGGGTATCTTTTCTTTAAGGAAGCGCTCAATACCTTTTTTCAGCGTCATAGTAGACATCGGGCAGCCGGCGCAGGCGCCCTTTAACTTTACACTCACCACACCGTCCTTAACATCCACCAGCTCAACGTCGCCGCCGTCTGCCTGAAGGCTGGGGCGGATAATATTTAACACTTCCTGTACCTGTTCTTTCATGAAAGCACCTTCTTATTGACTAAATTTAATATCCGTGGTAATTTAGCACCGCTTGAAAAGCCGTGTCAAATTACTATATGTATTTAACTATATACAAGAGTTTGAATTTGTGAAACGACTAAAATCACAACGGCCGCAGAGCAGATTATGTTGTACACGGACAGATTTGCCTTTGATCAGGATTTGGTATTAAATAAAATGATTGCACAGAGCCCAAAAGCACATGCGTTTTAGGAAGAGGTTATAGCCAATGCCCGAACGTGAAGAAGAGAAAGCCAGAATATGGCGGGGTCGTATTCAGGAGGCCATAAAGATGGCTACCGAGAACCGCTGGCAGGAGGCTGTTGCCGCAAATCAGGGCATAATAGAGGTTTTCCCCGCTGATGTGGATGCTTACAATCGCTTGGGCCGTGCCTATATGGAGCTGGGCGAGTATAAGAAAGCTAGGGATGCCTACAGTAAGTCGATCGAGCTGTCTCCCGGAAACATAATAGCCAGAAAGAACCTTGACCGGCTGGCTTTGCTCAAGGGCACCAAGATTTCAGGTGTAAAAAGAGAGAAAGCCAAGCCCAGTGATTTCATAGCTGATGTGGGTAAATACGGTATTGTAAACCTGCTTGATCCTGCTCCTCAAGCTGTACTGCTTAAGCTGACACCGGGTGAGAAGGTTTTTCTGGATGCTAGAAACCAGGATACGGTTGTGAAAAACGATCGGGGTGAGTATCTGGGAGTGATAGAGCCGGAGCATGGGCTTCGCCTTGCCAAGCTGCTTAATGGAGGGAATAAATACATTGCAGCCATAGTAAGTCTTGATCATGATCACAGCAAAGTGAAGGTAATAATAAGGGAGACATTTCAGCATCCCAGCCAGGCCGGTAGGCTGTCGTTCCCAATCCGTGTCACGGAAGCCTACCCCGCGCATGTAAAGGATAACCTGCTGAGGCATAGCACGGGTGAGGAAGAGGGATTGGAGGAGGCAGAGTACGGTGAGTCGGAAGATACCGAGGCCGTACCCGAGGGATTCTCGATTTACGAAGGGTACACGGCGACGGAGGATCTTCAGCGATTGGATAACAGCTTCGGCGAAGAGGAGTAAAAATGGAACTTGGATTCTCGATTAAGCCGATAGGCATAGAAGACGAGATGAAGCGCTCGTACCTGGATTATGCCATGAGCGTCATTGTCTCTCGTGCCCTGCCAGATGTGCGCGATGGGCTAAAGCCGGTGCACCGGCGCATTCTTTTCGCCATGCATGAGCTGAACATGCGCTACAACGCCCCTTACAAGAAAAGCGCGCGCATCGTGGGTGAAGTGCTGGGAAAATATCATCCGCATGGTGATTCATCGGTTTATGACGCCATGGTAAGGATGGCCCAGGACTTTTCCATGCGCTATCGTCTGGTGGACGGCCAGGGTAACTTCGGAAGCATTGATGACGATCCTCCGGCGGCCATGCGTTACACAGAGGCGAGGCTGGCACGGATAGCGGATGAAATGCTGCTGGATATAGACAAAGAGACTATCGACTTTATCCCTAACTTTGATGACAGCCTAAAAGAGCCGTCGGTTCTGCCGGCGCGGCTGCCCAACCTGCTGGTCAATGGATCCTCACGCATAGCAGTGGGTATGGCCACCAACATACCGCCGCATAATCTTACAGAGATCTGCGACGCCATAAATTATTTAATTGAAAATCCCGAAGCCTCGGTCGAAGAGTTAATGAAGTTTGTGAAAGGACCTGATTTCCCCACTGCAGGAATTATATGCGGTGTGGAGGGCATTAAAAATGCTTACGCTGCGGGGCAGGGCAAGGTAGTTCTGAGGGCCCGGGTTGTGGAGGAGTCCACTAAAGCCGGCAAGATGCAGTTGATCGTCACCGAGCTGCCCTATCAAACCAATAAGGCCGAGCTGGTCAAGAAGATCGCCGAGCTGGCACGAGACAAGAAGATCGAAGGAATCAGCGATGTGCGTGATGAGTCTGACCGTCAGGGAATGCGTCTGGTCATAGGCCTGCGCAAGGACGCCCATCCGGCCAAGGTACAGAACAACCTGTTCAAGTTCACATCGATGCAGACATCCTTCTTTATTAATATGATCGCTCTGGTGGAGGGGCAGCCGCGAGTTATCAATTTGAAGGACGCGCTGCAGTGCTACGTGGCATTCCGAACGGAAGTAATTACACGCCGCACCAAGTTCGACCTGCAGAAGGCCAAAGAAAGAGCGCATATATTGGAGGGTTTCAAGATCGCTCTCGACCACCTTGATGCCGTGATCAAGACCATCCGCGAGTCTGAGACAGCGGATACGGCGCGCGCCAACCTCATGACGGAGTTCTCGCTCAGCCAGCTCCAGGCGCAGGCAATTCTGGAAATGCAGCTGCGCCGCCTGGCAAATCTGGAACGTAAAAAGATCTTGGATGAATACAAAGATGTCCTCAAAACCATACAGTATCTGGAGGATCTGCTGGCCAATCCTGATAAGATACTCAAGCTGATCCAGCAGGACGTCACGGAGCTTAAGACCAAGTATGGTGATAAGCGCCGTACGGTTATCACCAAAGACGAGGCCGGACAATTCCAGGTGGAGGATCTTATACCTCATATGGACGTGATCGTGACGTTGAGTGAACAGGGTTATATCAAGCGCATCCCGGCGGACGTGTTTCGCAAGCAACTGCGAGGAGGGCGTGGCGTAAAGGGTATGGTAACCCGCGAAAGTGACGATGTGATGAGCTCCATGTCTGCCGACACGCATGATAACCTGCTTTTCTTCACCAATCGCGGCAGAGTTTTCAAGTTGAAGTGCTACGAGATACCCCAGGACATAGCACGTACTACAAAAGGCATCAATATCATCAATTTGATACCTATTGAGGCCAAAGAAAAGGTCACAGCCATGTTCGTGCCGGAGAAAACCGACCCCGGCCTCTTTATGCTGCTGGCCACCTCGAAAGGCATTGTAAAGAAGACAGGATTGAGCAATTTTATTGATGTCCGCCGCAGCGGCCTGATCGCTATGAAGCTGAAGAACGATGAAGAGCTGATCGGTGTGGATGTGGTAGCCGACACAGACAAGATAATGCTGGTCAGCCGCAACGGCCAGGCCGTGAAATTCGCAGTGGCGCCGCTGCGCAATGCATCCCGCACCAGCGGCGGCGTGCGCGGTATGAAACTCAACAAGGGTGATACTGTCGTCAGCATGGGCACCGTACAAGCAAACGCCGACCTAATCACGGTCACTGAAAACGGATATGGCAAAAAGACTAAGGTGGAGAAATTCCCCCTGCATGGTCGGGGTGGCAAGGGCGTGCTGGCCCATAAAGTTAATATCAAGACGGGCAAAGTCATCGCGGCCAAGTTCGTGCCGCCTGGGTACGAGCTGTTTATTACCACGGCCAATGGCGTGCAGCTAAGAATTAACGTGGATGTTGCTAAGGAGACCAAGGTATCGGTAGAAGGTGAAAAAAAGAAGAGGCGTGAAGGAGTGCCGGTCAAGGGACGAATCACGCAGGGCGTAATGCTGTCCAGATTGGACGAAGGCGACCGCGTGGTTTCCATTGCACTGGTAGAGAAAGACAATCCGGAGGAACAGGCTGCCAGGGAGACTCGCGCCATTACTCCAGCGCCTCCCAAGCCGATTGTTGCGGGCCAACAGGAACTACCGTTTGCCGCCTAAATCCCCACCAGTGGCTATGCGTTTTGTGAGATCGCAGTGATCCTGCAGTATTTTGGAGGGTTGCTATGAAGCTGGTTTTTATACACGGTTCCGGCGCATGTGGTGATGTGTGGATGCTGCAGAAGCAGCACTTTACAGATGCCGATACACCTAACCTGCCCGGACATCCCTGTGGTGAGATTTGCACCTCTGTCGAGGAATATTCTGATTGGCTGCACGCCTACTTCAGGGAGAAAGAATACAACAGTGTGGTTTTGGCCGGTCATTCTTTGGGTGGAGGTATAGCGCTAATGCATGCGCTTAAATACCCGGGAGACCTTAAAGGTATAATACTGATCGGCTCCGGCGCACGCCTGAGGGTATTACCGTTGATCCTGGAGCTGGTGGGGGGCAAGTTAAATGATACGCAGGGATGGATTAAGGAGCTGATAGAGCCTCTGCATGTGACGGTGGATGAGAAGGTGCGCCAGATCCTCATGCCCAGACTGATAGAGGTGGGGCCTGCAGCCCAGCTTAACGATTTTCAGTGCTGTGATAAATTCGACATTATGGATAAGGTCAGGGAGATAAAATTGCCGGCGCTCTGTATCGTGGGCGACCAGGACACGATGACGCCTCCCAAGTATTCTCAATATCTGGCCGGCAAAATGCCTGACTGCCGTGTGAGCATAATCGAGGGCGGCACGCATCTGGCTTTCCTTGAGAAGCCGGAGGAAGTAAACCGCGCCATCGAAAGTTTTATAAAACAGATAGCCACTTAGGTTGACGGATCGATGATGAAAGGGTCTCTGCGTATAGCCCGTATTGCTGGCATAGATATAGGTATTCACTACACATGGATTGTTATATTTATCCTGATCTGCTGGTCGCTGGCTGTGGGCTATTTCCCAGCCGAGTACCCGGGCTGGGAGGGATGGATATACTGGGCGACGTCCGCTATGGCAGCGCTGCTGCTATTCGTCTCGGTTCTTGTACATGAGCTGGCGCATTCCCTGACGGCTATATCGCGGGGCGTGCCGGTCAGGAGCATAACGCTATTTTTACTGGGCGGACTCAGCAATCTGGAGAGTGAACCGGAGAAGCCGGGTGTGGAATTCGCCATTGCTATTGTCGGCCCTCTCACGAGCGTGGCGCTGGCCGGCCTGTTCTGGGGGCTGGATTTGGTCGGGCTGGTGGCTGAAGGGGCTGTCAGGGCTACCATAGTCTATATGATTGAGATCAATGTACTGCTGGCCGCGTTCAATATACTGCCAGGCTTCCCCCTCGACGGAGGACGTGTCCTGCGTGCCATAATATGGGGAGCAACAAATGATCTGAGAAAAGCCACCAATATCGCCACTGCCATCGGTCAAGCATTCGGTTGGGCCTTGATCGCTTGGGGAGTATTCTGGGCTCTAACCGATAATATCATGGGCGGAGTGTGGTTGATCTTCATAGGCTGGTTCCTCAACAGCGCTGCCGAAGCTTCCAGGCGGGAGATGGAGCTGCGGGCGATCTGGTTAAACGTTAAAGTGTCCAGCGTAATGGATGACCGCCCCGAGACGGTGGAGGGTGGTTCGAACGTTGAGGAACTGGTAAACGAAGTCTATGTTAAAAAAGGCATCAAGTCGGCGGCTGTGGTAGAAGGCGGCAAGCTGCTCGGCATCGTTACGCTGGCCGATATCAAGAAACTCGCGCCCGCTGCATGGCGTACCACACCCGTATCGATGGTTATGACACCCCAGCCCCTTAAGACGGTGAACCCGGGCGATAATATGAAAACCGCCGTACGACTAATGGCGGAGAATGGGTTGAACCAGCTGCCGGTGGTGGTAGAAGAGCGTCTGGTGGGTATGCTCAACCGCGCCGACATTATCAGATATGTGCAGGTCCACCATGAGCTGGGTAGGCGATGACCTTCTTCAGCAGGCGGTAAAGCGCGGGTTGTTGATGGCTTGTGAAGCCTATTTAGTACCGGGTTTGCGAATAGTCAGGACGGGACATGAAGATTGGCGGACAATCTGCTCAGTGGTGGATCCCGAGATAAACCTGCGCCATCCAGAGAGGCCGTGAGTAGCAATCACTATCATATCCACTGCTTTCTCGCCCGCATAACGCATTACCTCGCCAGCGGCATTGCCGATGAGCACTTCAGTCACAATTTTAACGCCCTTGCTTATCTTTTGCTCCGTAAGGGACTTGAGCGACTTCTGAGCCTGTCCTTCCAGCTCCTGCTGGTAAGATGCCACATTAAAGCTGGCAGATTCTACGCCAATCGGCGCCTCTACAATGGGCACCAGGGGCACAACATTCACGATGTGAAGTGTGGCCCCGAAATGTACCGCCAGCTCGTCGGCAACCTTTAATGCTTCGTAAGACGGATCGCTGAAATCTGTAGGACAGAGTATATTCTTGATCGGCAACATCTCTAATTCCACCTCCTGTAATAATTATACCCGATTTACCTACGACACCTTGTGGGCTTGCACTCTTCCGTCGGGACTGAAGTGAATCAGGGGCACAAAGTCATACCCATCGGATATCAGCTTATCGCCGCCGCCTTCATGACGGTCGACTATGGCCACGACCTTCACCACTTTACAGCCGATGCTTTCTACGGCCGCTATGGCCTTTAAAACAGACCCGCCGCGCGTGACGACATCATCCACTATAGCCACTTTCATGCCTGGCTCCAGAGGGCCCTCGATCAATTTCTTAGTGCCGTGCTCCTTGGTGGACTCGCGCACCATGAAAGCCATTAACGGCTTGCCCTTTTCCTGGCTTATGATGCAAACAGCGGTGGCGATGGGGATGGCGCCGAGGATGAGACCGCCTACTGCCTGTGCGCCACTGCCCTCCAGTATGTTGAAAATTGCCTCTCCGACACGGCGTGCGCCCTCAGGGTGAAGGGTCAGCAGTTTGCCTTCGAAATAGCGATTGCTTTTAGCGCCGGACGCCAGGACGAACTCGCCGAATTTGATGGCTCCGGTCTTTTTAGCCAGCTCGATCAGATAGTCAGCGTCGGTATGCATGGCCATAGTCTATATACAGCGAACGAGGGAAATTATACGTCCCTAAATCGGTATAATCAACCGCCACATCAGGCAGGGATATACTTTTTCTGCTACGGTGGGGTATAATCGGGTAAACAGAAGTTAGCAATAAAAATGCAACAGAGTTTCCTCTGTCCGCGGTGTGGTAACGTAGCCTTCCTTGGGCAGCTTT
>DAOUFT010000106.1:0-4606 GCA_034429855.1 Dehalococcoidia bacterium | reverse complement strand
AACCGGCAATTCTCTGATGGTGTGCGTAAAAAGGGCCTGCATCTGATGTCGGATAACGGCAGCCAGCCTACATCTGTTTCGTTCATGAAAACGTGACGTCAATTGGATATAGACCAGGCTTTCACCAGCTACGGCAATCCGAAGGGAAATGCCGATACAGAGAGGGTATTCAGGACCATGAAAGAGGAGCTCCTGTGGCTGCGTGAATGGACCAGCCCGTTCGAGCTGGCCGACGCTCTTTCAAGCTGGATAACCAGCTACAACCAGAGCTACCTGCACTCGTCACTCGGGTATAAATCGCCAAATCAATTCGAGGAGGAATATCGGTTCAGCCAGGATACTCTCTTAGTTCCGGCTTGATTAACAGGGTGCAGTACAAAGCATCCATGTTTGTTGCTATCCTGCTTTTTACAGTGTATGATATCCTTGATTTTATTAGTCCGATGGGTTTGTCATAGCAGAAGTGGTCGGCAAAGACAGGTGCTTTACCCTTGTTCTCTTTAGATTCTTGGTAGATCCAAATATGGGAGGTTGATATGCCGGTTAAATTGGAGCCGAGGGCGTATACTCTGCGGCTGTCAGGTGCAGACCGAGACGATCAGTCATGGCGGAATGTACTTTGGCAGACTCACCTGTCCGTAAACAACGGAGCCAAAGTTTTCGGTGACTGGTTGCTCACTCTACGTGGTGGGCTATCCCACCAGTTAGCAGAGAAAAAAGGGCCAGCCTGCCAGACTTTTGACATACAATGGCGTCGCCTTATCCTCACACTTTCATGGCTGTCAGTGGAGTCTTCTGAAGGCGCCCCTTTTGAATACATTGTTGATAGAGATCAGCTTATTCCCTCTCTGAAGGATATTCTGCTAAAGCGTGGTCTGAAGGAAAATGAGGCTGCTGAATGGGTGGACCTATGCAAGGCCACCCTAACATCCGCAATACGCAGTGATGCTGTATGGGTCAACCGGAGCAAAGCTTTTGATTCACTGGTAAAACTGTCAGGAATAGCCATTAACCAGCAAGACATCTGGGATCTGCTGGGTCGTTTTTTTACTGATGACAATAGTTATTTCAAACGCGAAAAACGATCCGATGAAGAAGAGGATGCGGGCCAGGCCGAGGAGATGAGCAGAGAGAAAGACCTTGTGCAGAAAGCGGTCAACTGGTTGTCCAACCGCTATGGCAAGGGTAAGGGTACATCATTCAGCGAAATGGAGCCCGTGTATGAGAAGATTTCATCCTGGGCGAAATCAGCGAATGGTGATATAAGTGGCTCAGCGCTTACAGAAGCTCTCGCTAAAGAACTGGAGCTTTCTACCCCAGGTATTGATAGTATCTTAAAATTGATAAGCGGGCGGGGTTATAATAGCGCTACCAAGAACTTACTAAGAAAGCTGAATGCTAATCGCCTTGTCACTGAGGGAGACCTTAAAGAACTGTCCCTTAAGGCCGCAAAGGACGCGGTGAAATGTAAAGGAAAAGTGGGGCAAAAGGGCGGCAGGCCGTATTCAGACCTTCTCTTGCAGAATGTCGAGCAATCCTGCGGTTTCAAATACCACGATGACGAGCGCTCCAAAGCCGGTCACTATCTCTTCGCTGTTATGCTGGATCATGCCGCCAGACGAGTTTCACAGGTTCATACAGCGGTGAAGAAGGCGGAGGTGAGGCGTATCAATTCTGAGCTTGATTCCACTAAATTAAATGAAGTGCCTAAACCCGCAATCAAATGGCTGGATGACTTCTGCCGGCGCCGCATAAGCGAAACCAATTCCACCGAAGGTTATATTATCCGCCGACGCGCTTTAAGTGGCTGGAAAGAGGTTGTGAGGGCATGGTCACTGCCGGAGTGCCGTACAATGGAAGACAGAATTTCTGCAGTCCATGCACTTCAGGATGATCCCGAGATAAAAAAGTTCGGTGACGTACAGCTTTTCGAGAAGCTGGCTACAGACGAAGCCAAGATCACCTGGATTGTAGACGGTAAAGCAAACGATGAACTTCTTATTCAATATGCAGCAGCGAGGGAAGCAGAGTACGACCGACGACGGTTTAAAGTGCCTGCATTCAACCACCCACACCCGCTGAAGCACCCGGTTTTCTGCGATTTTGGAGAGTCCCGCTGGTCATTGGCCTTTGCCATCCAAGACAAACCTAATGACGGAAGCCGTGCACTTGAGATGGAATTGTTTGATGGCAAAATAGTAAAAAAGGCTACCTTGGCATGGCATAGCAAGAGACTTGCAAAGGACCTGGGAATTGACAACAAAGATAGCAATGCGGACGAAGTTGTGCGCAACGATCGCCTAGGCAGGGCTGCCGCCGGTTTGCGTTTAAATAAGTGCGGAACTATAAGCCAACTCTTTAAGCAGAAATACTGGAACGGGCGTTTACAGGCGCCACGGGATGAGCTGAATAGGATTGCCCGTATCGTTGATAAAGAAGGATGGGATAAAAAGGCAATCAGTTTGCGTAACGGCATCAACTGGCTATTATCTTTCTCCCCGAAGCTATCCCCGTGGCCACTGTGGAGCAACAATGCTGAAGCAGAGAGGATTGAGCTGGAGATAAAGAGCAACCGGGCTAGTAACAAAAAACGTGGCACTAGTGTCAAATTGATAGTGCCAAGAGTACCCGGTATTCGTATCCTTTCTGTGGACCTTGGACACAGGTATGCCGCAGCATGCGCTGTATGGGAGCTCGTTTCCGCTAGGAAAGTGATAGATGACTGCAGAGAGGCAGGTAAGCCTATACCGGGTAAAGATGATATGTTCCTGCATCTTGAAAACAGTGGTAAAAAAATTGTCTTCAGGAGGATTGGCCCGGAAGATACAACTGGCTCCGCGAAAGATACGGCCATGTGGGCGCGGCTCGACCGCCAGTTTCTAATCAAGCTTCAGGGCGAGGAAAGCCAGGCCAGGAGGGCGACGGATGCGGAATTACAAAAGGTCAGCCAGTTCGCTTCTGATATAGGCTATAGGCGTAATCAGTTCAACACATCGTACCAGACAGTCGATGAACTAATGCATACGGCCGTGGAGATGGCGAAAATTGGTATTATGCGCCATGGCAAAAAGGCGAAGATAGCTTTCAACCTCACTGCGGAATACAAATATGGCATGGGTGGTAGCATTCAGAAGTTGGAGAAGGCCGGTAAAGAGTCCCTTCTTGCGTCAGTAGTGATGGATTGGTACCTTCTTGCCTCTGACGCAGCGTATCTTGATACCGACGCAAGACAGCTATGGGAAAAATACATTCTGCCATTGCCGGGCGCTTTCCCAGTTGCCATTACTGAGCATAGTGAGGAGAATCAGGCTGATGGCAGAAAGAGGGGGAGGGACAAGGATCTGGAAGAGAAATGCAAGGCTCTGGCAAAGGAGCTGGCAGCACGGGATACAGGTGATATAGCGCGGCAGTGGGCACAGATTTGGGGAAAGGAGGATACGGCGTGGAAGGCACGCTTGCGCTGGATACGTGACTGGATCATGCCCAGGGGTAAAGCGGGGAAAAACAAGATGATCAGGAATGTGGGAGGCCTTTCTTTGACTCGTATATCCACCTTGCAGTCCTTGTATCGTATCGAGAAGTCATTCAGGAATAGGCCCTTGCCCTCGGACATTGTTGCGAACATTCCCAAAATGGGAGATACCAGCCTCGAATCTTTCGGGCGCCGGGTGCTGAACGATGTAGAGAAGCTTCGGGAGAACAGGGTTAAGCAATTGGCCAGCCGTATCAGCGAGGCTGCGCTAGGGGTAGGCATTGAGGTCAAGAGGAAAATCGGCTGCGGTATGAAAAAGCGCCCATCTGAAAAGCTTGAAGCCAAGCTCGGCAGGCGCTTTGCGGCATGCGATGTCATTGTGATCGAGAACCTGCGGACTTACAAACCTGACCAGCTCCGCACCAGGAGGGAAAACCGTCAGCTTATGAATTGGTCGGCGGCGAAGGTCAGGGATTATCTGATGGATATTTGTAAACTTAATGGCCTATATTTCTATGAGGTTATGCCTAACTATACGTCCAGGCAGGATTCTCGCACCGGTGCCCCCGGTATGCGCTGCCGTGATATCGCCGTTGCTGACTTTGTAATGGGGAAATTAGGTATAGCGAAGAGGATCATCCAAGCGCAAAAGAAAAAGGATTCTGATCGTACACCCACAGAGAAACTGCTGATTAAGTATTTGAGTCGCTGGAAGATGGACGGCACCCTATCAGGCACATGGCTTGATGAGAGCGGTAATCGCTGGCTTCTGAAAGATGGCAAGTGGATTGAAAGAAATGGCGTGATCTTGAAAAGGGCGGAATCTCCCTTGCCAGTGAGGATTCCATGGCCGGGAGGTGATATCTTTGTATCCGCCGCAAGCAATTCACCGTCTGCCAAAGGTATCCAGGCTGATCTCAATGCTGCTGCTAATATTGGCTTGCAGGCTGTGCTGGATCCAGACTGGGCGGGACGTTGGTGGTACGTACCCTGTGCCTCGACTTCATTCAAGCCGATTAAAGATCGTATAAAAGGCAGCATGGCATTCACGGACATGGATCGGACTCTTATGCAGAAGTCTGAGCATCAGGCCGAAGAGGCGTCTAAATCGGGCAGGGATGTCGTAAATCTGAG
>DAOUFT010000105.1:0-8278 GCA_034429855.1 Dehalococcoidia bacterium | reverse complement strand
CCGGCGGGAGGGGTGTTTTTATCGGAGATTGGTTTTTCATTGTCTGAAATTATAATTAGATGGCTATGCCCCCATTTAAAATCGTCTCCGACTTCGGCATGACGGGCGACCAGCCCCAGGCTGTGGATGCGCTGGTGCGAGGTGTGGAATCGGGATACAGACACCAGACGCTGCTGGGCGTCACCGGCAGCGGCAAGACCTACACCATGGCAAATGTCGTCGCCAGGCTGCAGAGGCCGACGCTCATCATGTGCCACAACAAAACGCTGGCCGCACAGCTTGCCACCGAGTTCAAGGAATTCTTTCCTGAAAATGCTGTTGAATACTTCGTCAGCTATTACGACTATTATCAGCCTGAAGCTTACATACCCAGGACCGATACCTATATCGAGAAGGACACCGATGTCAATGATGAAATCGACAAGCTGCGCCACGCTGCCACACGGGCCTTGCTGACCAGGCGCGATGTATTGATCGTAGCCTCCGTTTCCTGCATATATTCACTAGGCGAGCCGGAGGAATACCAGAGCTTCGTGGTCAATGTGTCGAAGGGACAGAAGATCGAGCGGAATAAGCTGCTGCGCAAATTCATCGATATGCAGTACGAAAGAAACGACTTCGACTTCCAGCGGGGAAGGTTTCGCATACGTGGCGACACCGTCGAGATACTCCCTTCCTATGAGGAAATAGCCCTGCGCATTGAATTCTGGGGCGATACGGTTGAACGTATTGTGGAGCTGGACAGCCTGACCGGCGAGCTGCTGGCCGAGAGAGAGTCCGTGGACATCTTCCCGGCCAAGCACTTCGTGACTTCACCCGGTAAGCTGGAAGAGGCCATAGCCGATATCAGGGCTGAGATGGTTGAAAGGGTGGCTGAGTTCAACCGCCAGGGCAAGCTGCTGGAAGCGGCACGGATCGAGCAGCGCACCAATTACGATATTGAAATGCTGCAGCAGCTTGGCTATTGCAGTGGGGTGGAGAATTACTCCCGCCACCTGCAGCGTCGACCGGCGGGCAGCCCTCCCTGGACGCTGATCAACTATTTCCCCGAGGACTTCATCCTGTTCGTTGACGAGTCTCACATGACCCTGCCGCAGGTGCGAGGAATGTACGGCGGCGATATGAGCCGCAAGAAAACCCTGATCGACTACGGTTTCCGGCTTCCCTCGGCTCTGGATAACCGCCCTCTAAACTTTGCGGAGTTTGAGAAGCTGATCAGGCAGGCTGTCTATGTTTCGGCCACGCCGGGTCCATATGAATATGAACATAGCCAACAGGTCGTGGAGCAGCTGGTCAGACCGACGGGGTTGCTGGAGCCGACTATCGAGGTAAAGCCAACTAAAGGCCAGATCGATGATCTGATTCATGAGATAAAGATGCGCGTCGGTAAGGGAGAGCGCTGTCTGGTGACTACGCTCACCAAGAAAATGTCCGAAGAGCTGGCCGATTACCTTAAGGAGATGGATGTTAAAACGCATTACCTGCATTCGGAGGTGGATACGCTTGAACGTGTCGAGATATTGCGCGACCTGCGTCTGGGAGTTTATGACGTGGTGGTGGGTATTAACCTGCTTCGAGAGGGGCTCGATCTTCCGGAAGTCAGCCTGGTAGCGATACTGGATGCCGACAAGGAAGGATATCTAAGATCCAGGGATGCATTGATTCAGACCATGGGCAGGGCGGCCAGACACGTTGACGGACACGTTATTTTATACGCCGATAAGCTGACCGGCTCTATGAGCAGTGCTATCGAAGAGGTTTACCGCCGGCGCCGGATACAGGAAGCCTTCAACAGGGAGCACGGCATCACACCCCAGGGCATTAAAAAAGCGGTGCGTGACATAACGGAGCGTGTCAAGGTTGTGGCTGAGGAGCGGGGTAAGTACGATGCCGGCCATGTGGCACCGGACGAGGTCGCCAGGTTAATTAAGGACCTGGAGGCCCGGATGAAAAAGGCCGCTAAAAATCTCGAGTTTGAGAAAGCAGCCCTGCTGCGGGACAGGATTGTGGAACTGAGGAAGGACGAAGAGCTTTACTCGCCTTTCAGGAAAAATAAATAATTGTCGCTTGTTACGAGTATAATATCGGTTGCAGCACAGGCAAATCAGACAGGAGGTGAATATATGGAGAGCAAGTGGCTGACAACAACCGCCGGTATTCTTGATATTATCGCAGGAGTGTGGGCGCTGTGCGTCGTCATCGCCCTTTTTATCGCAGGTGGGATAGCCAGTGTAATTCCCGATATCCCGGCATGGATATCCACTGTTCTATTCAGTATCTCCATTCCCATTATCATACTGGCAATCCTGGCTGTAGCGGGAGGCATAGCCAATATTGTTAAGAGGTCGTGGGGATTTGCCCTGGCCGGCTCCATCGCCGCATTTTTCTGTAGCTTCAGCTTCTTCTTCTGGGGTTTTGTGCTGGGTGTGCTGGCTATCATACTTACCACATTAGGACGCAGCGAATTTAAATAGGCGTTACCGGCTGTAGGGGCGGACCTTCAGGTCCGCCCGAATAGGGGCGTAGCTCAAACAAAGACCCTACAATCGGCCTCTACACGACCCAACCTGCAGTGCATCTTAGGCCCAGATTTCGCTAAGGCAAATCCCCTACGGTCAGCCTCTACACGATATTGACGCTCAGCGGGAATTTGGACATAGCCTCGCAGTTCTTCTCTTTTATAAGTATTGGATTCTCATAGCGGAAGCCGATGTTCTCCTCGGGACAGGCATATTGCACGGCGCAGATCAGCATCTCGTCCTTTTTATAGACATGCTCGGGATTGGTCCAGTACTGGAAAGGGCCATCATTGAGGCCGATACGCCATTCATCTCCCATCATGCCGATGCCGTGCTCGAATCCCGGCACCAGGTAATCCTGAAAGCCCCTCTCTTCGGCAAAAGCCAGCATCTCGTCGGCCAGCCCGGTGGGTGTTATGCCGGCCCGGTAGGTGCTGAGAACCTGTTTCATCAGGTCCACGAAATTCTTGGCGTGCCAGAGCTGTCTCTTGGTGGCCTTGCCCAGGAAGTAGTTATGAGAATGGTCTCCCAGTCCCAGTTTGAACATGGCGTGCAGATCAACCATCAGGGGATCGCCTGCCCTGAGCTTCCTTCTACTGGCAGGCGTGCAGGCGCCGGCTGCCAGTCCCGATCGGTAGCCGGAAGCTATCTCGTTGCCGCCTGTGAATGACCATTCCCATTCGCTGCCCGCCTTACGCATGGCATAAGCGGCCAGCCCGGCAATCTCGGTCTCGGTCATCTTTTGAAAACCGCCGTTCTTAATCGCCTCGTATACTGCCTTATGTCCGACATCGACGATGCGCGAGGCCTCACGGAAACGATTGATCGTGCCCTCGTCCTTGATCAGGGAAAGACGGTCGATTATATCGTGGGCGGTCTTGAAGGGGGCCTTGGGCATAGCGGCGTTGAGCATAACGAACTCGAAGAGAGTTAGATGCCCTTCGGGAAGGTAGTTGCCCATGCCTGTCTCCATCCCGATCACGCCCTTACCCCCCTTGAGGTAAGGCTTGATCAACATGCTTAAAACCGATACCTGATCCTGGCCACCCATGGGGCCGTAGCCGATTACGTGGTCTTCGTCCAGCCATGACTCGTCGGCCACACGGGCGGCATCGATGACGAATGTGACCGCCGTAGGCAGGCCCTCGGGAGGGATAACCACATACGTCCGCCAGGGGCAGAATGCGTCCAGTATCCAGGACATGGTGCGCAGACGTGAGCCAAGATATACGTCGATGCCGTGTTTGGCCATCTCCTTCTGAACGGCTTTGACTCTCTTAAGATTATCTATGAAATAGGGATCACCCTTGGACAGTTGCTTCTTCGGCATTTTTCATTCCTCCTGCTTTTAAAACTCTGTGGGAATGGTTGCGATAATCTCATTCAACCTGTCCATTATGGGAGAAAGTGTCAAAGCCTTAACCAGGTTCCCTTTAAGTGTCATTTTGCCCGACATAAGGGCGGCTCGCGCTTTCATCTCGCACCTCGAAATTTTAGCGAAAAGATCGTAATCGGCTGTAACGGTGAACTCGGCCTTGGGCAGGGTGCCCTCCACAACCGAGACACTTTCCACTACGCCGTTGGTAAGCTTGTAAAAAACAGCCCTGGTCTTGCCTCCTGGACATTTAGTGTAAACGGTTAAAAGTGATGAGGTGAGTTTCTTCAACTTTTCCGGAGTTAGAGTCTTTCTACATCTTCTGGCAACCTCGTCCGCCCACTCCTTGCTTACGTACTTGAATTTCTTCTCAGGCATATTGGGACCTCCTTATATTATTGCGGCTTTAAAAAGTCCAGTATCAGGTTGTTGACCTGATCGGGGACTTCCACCTGTGGGTCATGTCCGACGCCGTCGAGCTGTTTGAATACTAGGTTCGGTAGCAATTTTTGCTGTAACTGCACCATTTCGGTCGAGATATCCTGGTCCTCCGATCCTCTGATGAGCAGAATTCGGTGGTCCTGCTGGCCGACCTTTTCGTAATCATCCGTGTAGTTGGCCCAGGCGTCGCTGCGGGCCGCGGCTAGCGACGCCTTCTCAAAGCCCTTGAAATGGGTCTGATCCATGAATTGCCTGTTGTACTCTGCAGCCTTGGGTGATTTTCGCACAAGCTCGGCTGCGCGTTCCGACATGACCTTGACCGCTATCAGTCGCGTGAGGAACTCTCCCAGCAGCGGTATCCGCATCAGCTTGAAGTTGGTGTCGTTCTTGAGCGAATTGATCATTGGTGAAATCAGCACCAGGTCTTTAACGCGGTCGGGATAGCTGGCTGTGAAGTCCACTGCCAATGCTCCTCCCATGGATACGCCTAACAGGTCGACAGGCTGCTTAATTTTGAGCGCGTCTAGCAGGTCCAGCAGCTGTTTGCGAAAAAATGCCTGGCTATAGTCGCCGTCCGGCCTGTCCGAATAACCCCTCCCGTACATGTCATAGCGTAGCACCCTGTAGCCGGCTTTGGTCAGCGCCTCAACCTGCGCATCCCATAGGTACATGGGTATTGTGGCGCCGTGTATCAGCACCACCACCTGGCCGTCCTCAGGCCCTGTCAACTCATAGTGTGTTACCCCTTCAGGGAGCTTTACGTATGAGCCGCCTGCCTGGGTGCGGGCCGCATCGTCGAGATCCTTGGTCTCTACATCGGCCGTGGCATAAAGTGTGAGGGGTGTGATGATGACAAGCAGGATAACGACGCAGATGATTATGGCGGTCCACCAGCCGCGATGGCTTTTAGCAGAAGACATGGCTGCACCTCCCCTGATTGCGCTTGCGCTAAGTTTATATTCGTTTCAATTGCCCGTCAAGAAATTACTATTTGATAAATTTCAAGATTCGTTCCAGACTGTCGGTGATCTCAAAGTCGCTGTTGAATTCCAGCTCGAGGCTTTTATCCAGCGTCAAGTTTTCATTGGTATTATAGAGATTCTTGTATGCCGCGATGGATTGGGGGCTATTGGCGATAATCTTCTTGGCCATTGTCTGCAGAGCTTCCTCCAGCTTGTCGCCCGGCACTGCCAGGTTGATCAATCCGATGCGCTCGGCCTCTCTTGCTGTAATGGCTTCAGATGTAAATGAGAGTTCTTTGGCCTTGAGGTAGCCGACTCTGCGAGGCAGGCGGGCGCTCATACCCCACGTTGGCCGCAGGCCCCACTTGGCATGTGTATCACCAATCCTGGCATCCTCCGATGCTATCACGATATCGCAGGCCAGCATTATCTCCAGCGCGCCTGTGAAGCAAAACCCGTTGACCAGGTTGATAACCACTTTGGGCACCGAGCGTATGGCATCTATCAGCTCCCTGGCTGGCACATCGAGAAAGTCGCCCACCTTGCCGTTGACCAGCTTGGCGTCGCCCAGCCCTTTTAGATCGACACCGGCGCAGAAAGCACGTCCCGCGCCAGTAAGTACGATGACCTTCACCTCGGAGTCTTTGCCGGCGGCGAGCACTGCTGTCTTTATCTCTTTGAGCATGGCAGGGGTAAGGGCGTTCATAACCTGCGGACGGTTAAAAGTGATCCTGCCTATCCCTGCATTGATATGATATGTGATGGTCTCATATGCCATGATGTTCCTCCTCAGTTGAAAATGACCTCTACCACCGTGTGGAATGGTAGTAATATAACATATAAGGCGGGGCTTTGACACGGAGTGAAGCGCAGTAAGATAATAGGCTCCACAACCCTGTTGCCGGCGATCAATGCAGGGGTCCCGTTTCAACGATGAACTGAGGAGGCATTCGATGGCCCGTTTATCTGCACCAGACCTTAAGCATCTGTTTGAGCCTCGTTCGGTGGCTATAGTGGGTGCCTCGAAGGACGAGTGGAAATCCGGCGGCATGTTTATCAACAGCATGCTCAAAGACAGTTATGCCGGCGCCATATATCCTATCAACCGCAAAGAAAGCGATATCATGGGGCTGAAATGTTTCCCGGACGTTTCCTCCATACCTGGCGAGGTCGATCTGGCCGTGCTGGCCATTCCAGCCAGTTCCATTCCCGAGGCCATGCAGGATTGCGCTCGCAAGCATGTGAAGTTTGCCGTAGTGCACTCGGTGGGCTTCAGCGAGATGGGAGATGAGGGTAGGGAGGCTGAGAACAGAATTATAGCCATTGCACGAGAAGGAGGAGTGAGGGTTATCGGTCCCAACTGTATGGGCGTTTTTACCTCGCGTGGACGAGTCAATACGGTTGTCCCCTATGCCAGAATGCCTCTTGATCCTGGTGGTGTGGGCTTCGTGGGGCAGAGTGGATGGGTGGCTGAGATTATGCTGCGTCTGGGCAGCGCTCGCGGCCTGCGCTTCAGCGGCATTATCAGTATCGGCAATCAGAGCGACCTCACGCTGGAGGATTTAATTGCCTACTGGGGAAATGACCCCAACACAAAGGTCATCACCGCATATATCGAGGGTCTGAAAAATCCGCAGGGATTTTTAAGACTGGCAAAGGAGATCTGCCCCCATAAGCCTGTTATCGTGTGGAAGGGAGGTAGTTCTGAAGCCGGCGCCAGATCCGCAGCTTCTCACACGGGCTCGATGGCTGGCAGCTACCGGATATTTCAGGCGATGTGCGCCCAGACGGGGATTGTCCCAGCTTACGGCATGGAGAACCTCATCGATCTGGCTGTTGCTTTCAGTTGCCCGGTTCTGCCGTCGGGTAGGAACATCGGCTTGTTGATCGAAGCAGGAGGGGGGGCGGTTGCGTCGTCGGACGCGTGCGCTGGAGAAGGGCTGAACATCCGGCAGTTTCCCCAGGATGTCCAGAATAAGCTGGCGGAGTACCTCAGGGACAAGGTGCCGCCTTCCAGAAATAGAAAGAACCCGGTGGATCTGGTTTGGGCTCCCATCGGGGGCGCCGCGCAGGTGTATGTGGACTGTCTGGAGATGATTATGCCGCATGTGGACGTTTGTCTGGTAATTACCTATGCATTCTTGAACGATGAATGGTTTCGCCGGAAGCTGGTGGAGCTGCGCGACCGTCTGAAAAAGCCCATAGTGTTGATACCTGCCAATCCGCCCGATCAGCTGGACGGCCTGATACTGGCGGCCGTGGACGGTCTGCCGACCTACGTCATGCCAGACAATGCAGTAAGATGCATCGGCGCCATGGTGCGCAGGGTGGAGTATTTGATGCGGCGGTAATTGCTTGCTGAAGATGTCAATGGAGGGCGAGAAATGAAAGAGATAACCAAAAGCGGACCTCTGCTTGATGCTAAGGGAAACCTGGCCGATTACGGATGGGCGCGCCAGCCGCTGCTGGACGCCAACCTGGAAAATGTAAATATTTATGCTCTGAAGTTCTTGCAACCGTTGCGAATCAAGCGCTGGCAGTATTTCGGCATTACAACTCCAACGCATTTTTTCTCGTTCACTCTAAGCCACGTCGGCTACCTGGGCCCTGTATTCGCCTATGTGCTGGATTTCAACACGGGGCGTTACCAGGAGCAAACTTTGAACATTCCCCTCGGCAGTGGGATCGTGCTGCCGCGCAACAGCACTTCGGGCGACTGCCGCTATGAAAAAGGTGGCATGTACCTGCGCTTTCATGTTCCAGATGATAACCGGCGCAGGCTCGAAGTCAATTGGCCGGGCTTCGGTGGGTCGGGTTTGAAGGCTGATGTCGAGCTTCGACTTCCCCAGGGACATGAGTCGGTGGTCAATGTGTTTCCCTACCAAAACCGGCGTTTCTTTTATACACGAAAAATCAATTGTATGCCCGTCAAGGGTACGATAGAGTATGATTGGGATACTGAAGCGCACGGTGAAAGGAGG
>DAOUFT010000104.1:0-3645 GCA_034429855.1 Dehalococcoidia bacterium | reverse complement strand
ATTTCGTTTACACTTCCCTGAACTCGCCTTCTACAGTGCCATCATCTTTGGGCGGAGGTGGAGTACCTGTATCCTGGGGGCCTGACTGCTCCCCTGGACCTCCTCCGGGAGGCGGCGAGGTCTTTTGATATACAGCCGCGCCGATCTTCTGCATTGAGTCATTGAGCGCCTGCAGCGAGCTTTTGATATAGCTGGTATCATTGCCTTGCAGAGCCGACCTGGTGGCCGCAATCTTGCCCTCGACCTCGCTCTTGAGATCGGCGGGTATTTTGTCTCCGTATTCGCGTATGGTTTTCTCGGCCGAGTAAACGGTGGCCTCAGCCACATTCTTGGTCTCGACCTCCTCCTTTTTGCGTGTATCTTCGGCGGCATGGGCCTCGGCCTCGCGGCGCATTTTTTCCACCTCCTCCTTGCTTAGACCGCTGGAGGCGGTAATGGTGATTTTCTGCTCCTTGCCGGTGCCCTTGTCCTGAGCGCGGACGTTCAGTATACCGTTGGCATCGAGATCGAACGTGACCTCGATCTGGGGCACGCCGCGCGGTGCAGGAAGGATACCATCAAGAATGAACCTGCCTAAGGTTTTATTGTCGCCCGCCATAGGGCGTTCGCCCTGAAGTACGTGAATCTCCACACTCGGCTGATTGTCGGCAGCCGTGCTGAAAACCTGGCTCTTGGAAGTGGGAATGGTGGTGTTTCTGGGGATAAGCGGAGTCATAACGCCGCCCAGCGTCTCGATACCCAGTGTAAGCGGGGTTACATCGAGCAGCAGAATATCCTTCACGTCTCCTTTGAGAACTCCGCCCTGTATGGCCGCGCCCAGCGCTACGGCTTCGTCAGGATTGATGCCCTTGATCGGCTCCTTGCCGAAGAATTGGCGCACGATCTCCTGCACTCTGGGCATTCTGGTCTGGCCACCGACGAGTATGACATCGGTAACCTGCGCAGCAGTGAGACCTGCATCTGACAGGGCTTTCTTGCAGGGCTCAATACTTTTTTCCAGCAGGTCGGCTGACAGCTGTTCCAGCTTGGCGCGGGTCAGCGTGATATTGAGGTGCTTGGGTCCGGAAGCATCCGCCGTGATAAAGGGGAGGTTGATCTCGGTTTGCCCGGTTGTTGAGAGCTCCCGCTTGGCCTTCTCCGCGGCGTCTTTCAGACGTTGTAGGGCCATCCTGTCCTGGCGCAGATCGATACCTTGCTCTTTTTTAAACTCATCGGTCAGCCAATCCATGACCTTCAGGTCGATATCGTCTCCGCCGAGGTGGGTATCTCCATTGGTAGATTTAACCTGGAAGGTGCCGTCGCCCAGCTCGAGTATGGAGATGTCGAAGGTGCCGCCGCCCAGGTCGTAAACCGCGATCATTTCCTCTTTCTTTTTATCGAGCCCGTAGGCCAGTGCCGAGGCTGTCGGCTCATTGACTATGCGGATTACGTTGAGGCCGGCAATAGTGCCGGCATCTTTAGTGGCCTGTCGCTGGCTGTCGTTGAAGTAAGCCGGCACCGTAATGACGGCATCGGTCACTTTATCGCCCAGGAAAGCTTCGGCGTCAAGTTTCAGCTTCTGCAGGATCATAGCCGATATCTCCGCAGGGCTGTACTCCTTGCCGCCCATGATTACTTTAGCATCGCCGTTGCCGGCCTCGATGATTTTGTAAGGCAGGCGCTTGATATCGTTCTGTACCTCCGGGTCACGGTACTTGCGGCCCATCAAACGTTTGATGCTGAAGATGGTATTCTCCGGATTGGTAATGGCCTGCCGCTTGGCAAGCAAACCTACCAGCCGTTCTCCTTTTTTATCCACCGCTACCACCGACGGTGTTAAACGCTCGCCTTCACGGTTGGCAATGATGACGGGCTCGCCACCCTCCATCGTTGCCACCAGGCTGAAGGTTGTTCCCAGATCTATGCCTACTGTTCTACCCATTTTATCCTCCTAATTTCCAGTATTTTTACTGATACTCCTTTAGTTCAATTTATTTTTTATCGGGGCCCTGCTCATCCGGGCACGCCCCGCTGTTATTCCCTTTACCAACCGTTACCTGTGCGGCTCTGAGCACCTTATCTTTGATAGTATAGCCTTTTCGGTGTTCAGAGACGACCATTCCCTCATCGCCGTCCTCATAGGCGACGGCCTCATGAAGATTAGGATCGAACGCCTTGCCCAAGCACTCTATTTCGGTGCAGCCGTGCGAACGCAGGATTTCCTGCAGGTTTCGCTGAATGATCCTGAAGCCTTCGACCCAGGTCGAGTCCTTAAATTGCGGATCAACCATATTAAAAGCACGCTCCATATCGTCAATAACAGGCAAGAGCTGTCTCATCAACTCGGCATTGGCCCACGATTGATACTCCAGCCTCTCCTGTTCCGTCCTTTTCTTAAGGTTCTGGTAGTCAGCCCTCTCCCGCTGGGCATCGGCAAGGTATGTATCGGCTTTTTCCTCTGCCTGCGCAAGTGCCTTTTTAAGTTCTTCGATAGTTTCCTGCTCCTGTGAAACGGATTCCTCTGCCAAAATAACCTCCTAGATCAATTAATGATTTTCGTCGCGGCATACTCTGGCAACCAGCTCACTCAGCAAACCTGAAATATAGTTCACGGTGGTGATGGCCTTGGAGTAGTCCATCCTCTTGGGTCCGATAATGCCCACCGCCCCCCGCATCTGATCGGGCACACCGTAATTATGGAAAACAAGGCTGAGGTCGCGGAGTGCGGACTCGCGGTTTTCCTCGCCTATAATCACCTTGACTCCTTCATCCGTAACCTGCCAATCGATCACGTTCCGCAGCCAGCCCTTGGCTTCCATCAATTCAAGCACACCCAGCATACGCTCACGCTGGACAAACTCCGGCTGTTCCAGCATCAATCGCAACCCTTCAAAGTATGATGTCTCATACTCTATGGAATCTTCGCCGGCCATAACTTCTGCTATGGTATCGGATATCTTCTTCTCCAGAGGAGTCATCTCGAGCTTTCCGGCGGCGATCTGGTTGCGCGTCCGGCCTGCATATTCCCTGTTGAACTTGGCTGACGCTTCACTAAGTTGAGTCTGTTCGACAGGTTCCGCAAACTTAATAGTCTGCCGCCTGAGGACGGCATTGCCCAGTATCAATACCATCATGGCTATATACTGCTGCATAAAGATAAGCTCAATATGCTTAAACCGGCATTCGGTCGATTTGGGGAAGGTTACAATGGCGGCATTGCCTGCCAGCCGCGCCATTATTCCGGCGGCGACCTTAAGCAACCTATCATATTCGTCCACGGCCGCATCCAGCAGACGACGTATGCGGTTCTGCTCTTCAACAGGCAGGTCCATGTGCCCCGATATGTTTTCCACATAGAATCTATAGCCTTTATCCAGCGGGACACTGCCTGCGCTGGTATAGGGCCGCGTTATATACCCATCATCCTCAAGCGAGGCCATATCATTCCTGATTGTGGCCGGGCTCACACCAAGGCTGTGATGGCGTAAAATAGCTTCCGACGCTACCGGCGTGGCCGTTGCTATATATTCACTGACTATTATTTTTAATACAGCATCTCGTCTTTTATAAGCAGCCTTGCTCATTTTTAGCACTCTCCACTTTAGACTGCTAATTTACTATATACTGTAGCACTGGATTAAAAACAAGTCAAAACTGAGAAAAGAG
>DAOUFT010000103.1:0-1965 GCA_034429855.1 Dehalococcoidia bacterium | reverse complement strand
CGAGCCGCCCCCTCAGATATCGGCTGAACACAGGGCCAAGGCCGAAGCCCATCAGGAAAAGAGGTTCGAACTTCTCAAGGATGGCGACTACTCGCTGGCAATCGACGAGCTAACCAAGGCTATTCAGTTCGACCCGACCACGGCAATTGTTTATCTGCTGAGGGGTGGAGCTTTCTATAAGAAGGGAGACCTCGATCTTGCGCTGTCAGACCTCAACCGCGCTATAGAGCTCGATCCCAATTTGGCAGCGGCCTTTTACAACCGTGGCAGTGTGTACTATTACCAGAAAGATTTCGATCGTGCCATTGAGGACTTCTCGCGCTCCATTGCGATTGACGACACGGATCCCGGCGCATTTCATAACCGGGGCTGTGCTTTCATGATGAAAGGCCAGTACTATCAGGCTATCGAGGACATCAGTCGGTCGATTATGCTTGACCCGCGGGACCCCAGGGTATATTGCAGCCGTGGCAGCGCATATATGCAAACAGGGCAGGTGCTTAAAGCGGCTGAAGATTATCGCAGGGCCAAGGGCATGACCTCCGATCCGGCCATCATTCATAAAGCAGATCAGGCGCTCAAAGAGATGGGGCAGGCGCTCTAAACAGCTCCTTCAATTACTCCAGCAATTGCGTTTCGGATGGTGCAGGCTCCGCTTCAATTACCGGTAATTCCTTAATATCACTGTCGTGCCTGATCTGGTCGATCTTATACAGAGGCTTTTCAAGCATGTTTTTCCGAGTGGTGGTAAGAGCCTCATATTCTTTTTGGGCCTCCTGCAGCCTGCGGCCCATTTTCTCCATGCTTTCCAGGAATTTCTGCCACTGCGCAGTAAATACTTTGATCTGTGCGATAATCTCGGATAGGCCCCTCTCCATTTTGAAGTTTTTAACGGCCTGGTTTATCAATGCCAGCACTGCATACAGTGTGACAGGCGAACAGAGCACCACCTTGGATTGAAGGGCATAATCGAGCAAGGCCGGATCGTTTTCGTTAATGAAGCGGTAGACCTGCTCATTGGGTATCAGGACAAGCACGTAGTCGACCGTATTTTGCTCTGGATTGATGTAATCGCGGGTCGTGACTTCCTTTATGCGCTGTCGCGCGTCTTTAAGAAAGGCGGCCTTGAATCCCTCTCGGTCGGCTTCTGAATCGGCATCGATATATTTTTTATAGTTTTCCCACGGAAACTTGACATCCATATTGAGTACCAGCCGGTTGGGCAGCAGGAAGGTGTAATCCGGCCTAGAGCCCCCTGACGGGTCCACCTGCTGCTTGGTGAAGTTAATACCTTCCACAAAACCGATGCCGGCTAAAATGTCATCTGCCATGCGCTCGCCCCACTGACCCCTGATCCTGGTGTTGCCGAGGGCGGCCTGGAGCCTATCGGTGGTCGCCGACAGCTTACCAGTCTGTTCTGACGTGTTTTTAAGTTGTGTGAGAAGCTCTCCATAAGCTTTGGCGCGGTCTTTTTCCAGGTCGTTAATAAGTCTTTCTACTTTCTGAAGATTGTCGTTCACCTCTTTGACGGACTTCTCTATAAGTGCCTTCTTGCCTTCTAGATTCTGCTCACTGAGTTTAGATTGCGAGGTTACAAGCTGCTCGGACATCTGCAGTAAGCGGTCTATGGCTGTCTGCGTGGTACTCTCATTAATGGCGGCCAAGTTCTTCTGTATCTCGCCGCCAATGGTCAGGATATCCTGCTTATAGTAGGGCTTATAGATGCGGGTAACGATTATAGTCACTACCACACCGAGGGCAAGCCCGACTGCGAAGAAAAGCCCATAAATCAGAAGATCGCTCATAATTCATGCACAAAACCGAATTCTTATATCGTGGGGAAGATGCTTTGCCAGTCGAAATTGCTATCGAGGCCTGCGGTAGCGGCGATCATAATAAGTGATATGATTAGAATGGGCACGGCTATGATGAGGGCTATTTGTAATAGAAATACGCCCAGACCCC
>DAOUFT010000102.1:0-5090 GCA_034429855.1 Dehalococcoidia bacterium | reverse complement strand
TTTCAAAATATATACCTCCTTTTAGGCTTTTCACTGCCGGCTGAATTACTGCCGCCGCCTTATGATAGAAACGGCTTTGATCCCGCGTAAGCCTGCCATTAATAATGCTTAAGTGAACTCTGAGATAACAGTATCAAACCTCCTATTCATCCACGGACCTATACTATAATACGCAAAGGGATAAACCATCTTCAACACAGCTGATCATATCAGGATGAAGCGATGCAACCCGCATTGTTCCAGATCATCTCTGCAATGTGTTAGTTTAGGCAGTGTGACCCCTGATAAGATGAAAATCTTGACCGGCAGTCGAAATTGTATTCTAGTACGACGGTCAAAGGCTTGATTGGATCTGCAGGTAATCTATCACATCTGCATTTTGCTGTAGTCGTTCCTTTGACACACGATTGGCCCACGGGTATCATTTTTCCCATCATTCATGTAAGACAATGCCGACATTTTCAAATTTGACTCGCGTCACAACTCCCACGCAGGTTGAACCTCTATCAAAGGTCTGCAGCCGGGCGTTTATAAATGAATCGTTCATGCATTACCTTATCCCCGGGTATAATCAGCGTAAAAACCTGCACTTCATTTATCAATACTTCTTGCGCATGTGCCTATCAGGAGGATATGAGATTTACACGACGTCGGAAAAATGCGAAGGCATTGCGGTATGGCTCTCCTCTGATAGAAAAGAACCGTGCGGGGCCATCTTTCGGGGAGGCAATCCCTTCACTGCCCTCAAATGTGGGCTTCGCTATGTTATTTGGGAGATCAATTCAAGCAATCACTGCAGTGAGATCAGGAAAAAGCTTCTGCCGGAACCTCACATGTATTTGGGTCTTCTGGCTGTGGATCCCGTGTACCAGGGAAAGGGCTATGGAGGTGCTTTGCTCAGGCCGATGCTTAGCTATATCGATGAACAGGGCTTGCCATGTTACGTTGAGACACATTCTTTAAAAAACGTGTCTCTATATCAACACTTCGGATTCAGGGTCGTGCAGGAGATCAAGCTGCCTCACGTACCGGATCCCTTTTATGCTCTGATAAGAAGATGCCGGCTATGATATTTAAGACCTGGTATCTTCAGTTTACACAACCACAGCGGACGGGTGAGGCTGGAAGGGGTGTATGCGAAGGTAATGGGAGTACAGATAAGGATAGTCGGACTTCAAGTGCTGCATATATTTCAACCAGTGTATCACCAGATGCATGTAGACACGTTTGATATCAGTGTTAAGATGCTCAGCATCTTTCTGCGTTAGATTAACAAGAGAAGGTCTGGATTCAAGCTCTTCAGTAAGATGGAACTCTGATAACAGAAGATCCGAAAAACTTTCGTGCTCGAGCACATTGGGGTTCTCAATCAGCAACAGCATGAATGCTCGTTTCTTGAGTAAAAATTCGGACAAGGCCGGTATATCCATACTCTCGAAACCGATAGATGTGTCTTTTTCCACGAATTGACGGGCTTTCTTAAAATCAATGTCTTTCCAGTCGGGCTTTATATTTAGGTTCGCCATAATTAAATCCTTCTGAGGAGTGGCATTCAGAAGCATACCTGCCAGAGGGTTGCCAACCTCTGAGAAGAATGCGCTGATTACCATGTTGAGTTTTCCCATTTTCTCCTCTTTTTCACGCCGGCTAAGTATGCGCTCCACCACGATACCCACCAGCAGCACTTCCAATGGCAGAAATGCCAGGTCGTGCATCAAGAAAATGAATATGTGGTGCTCGTCATGAAAAATAAGGTAATGCGCCCAGTACAGGCTGATCGATACTACAACAAGTATCAAGGCTATTAAAACTAGTCCGTACTGTTTTTTCATAGTTCTTTTCCTTGATTTGAACCTGCAAACTTAGGAATAATATCGCATTCTCGGCCAGGGCAGTCCGTGATAAAGGTCACGCAGTTATATCGTCCGGTCTGACCTCCCTGCCGGATTTTGCAGACTGAAGCGCGGCAAGGGCAATTTGCAGCACAGACTTGCCTGTCGGACCATCCAGCACAGGATCACCGCCTTTCCTCAACACATCGATCAAATGCCTTGTGCAGTCGATAAAGCCGTGAGACCAATCCACTCTATCAACAGGCACCGGTTGGGTCTTCCCATCCTTAAAAATCATCAGCTCAGGTAAATCAACGGTTTTAGCTGTGTACCGATTGATGAAAATTATGCCTTTATCCCCGATTATCTCGATCCTGTCATCGTCAACATAGTAATCGGACGAAAACCTCGTGTTGGGAGTGTGCTCTATATCGAACACACCATAGCGACGCGGTGACTTAAACTGGAACATCATGGTAGCAGGCGCGTCCAGATTTACTCCGGGCAGTATCTCCGTATGATCGATCCAGGCTTTAACCCTTTCGACGGGGCCCATCAAATAGTACGCAAGAGAGAAAAGATGATAGCCGTGGTCGAACACCATGGGACCACCCCCGCACTGTTGCTCGTTGAAGCGCCATATCCAGGCATCCATCGGAATCTCCCACCCACAATCCATGATCCCCGTGCTCACATGCATACGCAGCATTTGCGGTTCACCGATCTCACCATCCATCAGCAGTTTTTTTGCCATTGCAGCAGGCGGATAGAAAACGAACGTCTCGTATATGCGCAGCACCACATCGGCTTTTTTAGCCGCCTCGATCATGCGATCGGCCTCGGATACAGTAGTGGCAATGGGCTTCTGCACGCTTACGTGCTTGCCTGCCCGGCAGGCTGCAACCGTCATATCCGCATGCAGATGGTGCGGTAGAAGTAGCTCAACCAGGTCTACTTCAGGGTCGGAAAGTATCTGAGCGTAGTCGGTGCAGAATTTCTTCACTCCCCATTGTTTTGCCCGTTTCTCAGCTATCTCGCAATTCAGGTCGCAAACAGCCACAATGCGGGCGTCAGAAGTGCCCCGGTAACCAAGCTGATGCAGATCCGAGATACGCCCGCACCCTACGATAGCAACGCCGATCGGTTTCATCTTTTCCTCCCCAAGGACTTTCAGCCCTTTAATCTGTCTTTCAGCGCACTCAATATTCGCATATCTGTCCCTTTCCAGGATTCCATCGTCTTTATGAGGTCCGGATAGGTTGCGACCGGTAAAACGATTTCGTCGGGCAATTTCTCGAGTATATCCGTCATGTTTAGATGAGTTATGCGGCTCAACTTGCCCAGCAGTTCTCGTGATCTGCGCTGAGGTTCCCTCCGATGAGATGGATACCCGCAGCCCTGCTCAACGCTGAACAGCTTCTCAAAGATAAACTTCAAATTGGCTTCTCCCGCCCAACCATAACCCTGATTGAGCATGAGTGAAACGCAGTTGCCTCCATTAATCTGTGTGAATAGCCATGCATCGAGAGGCGTCAGAACATGTCCGCAGGTGACACCGGGATACTGCATTACGGAGTTGAGAAATCCCTGCCCTGTGCCACACCCACCTATCACAAAATCCACTGTCCCGGCATTGAGCAGCACGGCAGCCATCAGCCCGGTGTGTATATAGGAAAGCTCGGGCTTCTCCGCACTCTTTTTCATGCCGGCATTGATCACTTCATGTGGCAGACCGTCCAGTGCCGCCAGTATGTCAGCGTTCCGATCGGCCGCACTGGTCTCATTTATCACGGCTATGCGCATTTAATCTTTACCTCACACCTTTTTCCTGTCTATCACCGATAAGGCTGCCGCAACAATATCGGACACGCCCATGCCGCAGGCGTCCATGATAGACTCAGGATCCGGGCCTGTGCGTGAAAACGCATCAGCTATCCCCACCATTTCCAGAGGAACGGGTTGTTCAGCAGCCAAAGCCTCCGCGACAGCCGATCCAAGTCCACCAATAACAGTGTGCTCCTCGGCAGTCACAATAGCGCCCGTATCGGCCGCCGCCTGCAGCAGCAATCCTGTATCCAGCGGCTTGATCGTATGTATCTCTATAACACGGGCTTTGATTCCTTTGGAGGCCAGCACATCGGCCGCCTGTAAGCTGCGGCCTGCCATGGAGCCGCATGCTACGATCGTCAAGTCCGTACCCTGCCTGCGCACTATACCTTTTCCGATGGACAAGGACTCACCCAGATGGGATACAGGCAGTGCGGAAGAACGGCTGAGCCTGAAGTAAACAGGACCATCGAACTCGGCGATCAGCGGCACAAAAGCGGCTGCCTCGTTGCCGTCTGCAGGCACGATCACCGTAATTTCAGGCAAAGACCGCATAATAGCTATATCACTGATAGCATGATGCGTCGGACCGTCCTTGAAGTCTGATACGCCCGCATAGCTGGAGGCGATCTTTACATTGGTTCTGGCGTAACAGACGCAGGTGCGCACCTGCTCAAGCGCCCGCAGGGCCGCCAGAGCCGCAAATGCGTTGGCGAAGGGGATCATACCGCCCAGGGCCAGTCCAACTGCGGCATCCATCATGCAGGGCTCGGCGATACCGAAATTAAAGAAGCGATCAGGGAAACGCTTCTCAAAGAAACTGGACAGCGTAGAGGATGCCGTGTCAGCATCCAGCGCCACTACTCTTGGATTTACTGCGCCATAGTTAGCCAGCGCGCGTCCATAGGCTTCACGCATCGCCAGATTTGCCATAACTAACCGCGCTCCCCGGAAAGCTCAGCCATAGCCGCCTCGTACTGGTCTTTATCGGGCGGTATCCCGTGCCATTGCGACTTATTCTCCATGAATGATACTCCCTTACCCTTGATCGTGCGGGCAATGATAACCACAGGACTACGCTTTATACTTCTCGCCTCCTCAAGGGCGATCAATATCTGTTTTATAACGTGCCCGTTGATCGTAATTACCTCCCAGCGGAAGGAACGCCACTTGTCTATAAAAGGCTCCAAGGGCATGATATCGTGAACAGCACCATCAAGCTGAACATCGTTATAGTCCACGATGGCGGTCAGGTTGCCCGGATTGAACTTGGCACAGGCGTTTGCGCTCTCCCAGACAATCCCTCCCTGGCACTCGCCGTCACCCAGCAGAACGTAGGTGTGATAGTCCTTTTGATTCAGACGAGCTGCAAGCGACAGACCCAATCCGATGGCGATACCGTGTCCCAGTATACCGCTGGGCATATCTACG
>DAOUFT010000101.1:0-56288 GCA_034429855.1 Dehalococcoidia bacterium | reverse complement strand
CTCCCTTCTTTTCCGGCAAGCAGTATAACGTAATATTTGGCGATCAAAATGAATTACGCTCTTTCAGTGATATATGGGAAGGGGGCTTGCCTGGCTATCTTGTTTGGCTAAATGCGCGTCTCTATGAGATGAAAAGACTCCTGAAAAAGACGGGTAATCTTGTTATCCATTTAGACTGGCATTCTGCTCATTATGTGAAAATTGAACTAGATAAAATATTTGGATATGAAAATTTCCATAACGAAATTATTTGGCATTATCGGCGGTGGACTGGTAGTAGCCGAGAGTTTTTAAAAATGCACGATACCCTACTGTTTTATTCGAAATCTGATTCCTATTATTTTGAACCCTTATATACTGATTACACCTTGGAATCTACTTTCAGAAAACAAAATTATCATACTAGGATCAAGGGTGATGACGTTTTTGTTACGTCCGTGGATGAGCGTGGCGTTAAAGAAAATGATTTTTGGGAGATGCCGAGTTTAGAAACTATAAGTCATTTGGCAGATACATATGGTTCTAGAGAAAGATATTTAACTGAAATAGTCATTAGTTATCTTGACTATTTCTTGAAGCATCCCAATTCTAGTTTGCCGTTAAAAACTGCTAAAGAAATACAGAATATTTTAAAAGCTTAGAAAAGCTATGATAGTGACTCACTATTTATTTCACTCATTAATTCACAAGCGAAAGAAAGAATAGGGTATCCAACACAGAAGCCAGAGGAGCTTTTAGAAAAATTGATCCGTTCATTAACACCGGCATCAAAAAATAGTGAACCTACAGCCGTCGTTGCCGATTTCTTTTGTGGCGGCGGCACTACACCTTCTGTAGCTCATCGGCTTGGTCGTCGTTGGATTGCCTGTGATCAATCACGCGTGGCCATTGCAGTTACTGCAGACCGTATTTCACGTCTAGTAGAGCAGATGTCCCTCGATGAAGTTTCAAAAGCATTCATAGTGCCGGACTTCACAGTTGAACATTGGGGTATATATGAAGCTAAACGTTTATCTGAAACTCCACCAAGTGATTTTCGCCAGTTTGTTTTACGTGCTTTTGGAGCTGTACCAGACGAAAATGAACCAGGTATACATGGGCACAAAGGAGCAATTCCTATATTGGTCGGTGAGCCTGCCATGAAATCTCAGATATCTTCACAGGATGTAGTTAATTTTGCTAATGCCATACGCAAAACTATTCGTTATCAGCAGGATAATCTTCGCGATGGCATTATATTGGCATGGGCTTTTCGCACGGAAGCCATTCAAGCTGCCCAGCAACTCCGTGAACAGGAATCTATTGATCTGAACTTTGTACGGCTTGATATGGTACGAATAGATTCGCCTGATTTCCGTCAGCATATCAGTTCCTTGTCTACTGATAAAGCTGATTACAGCGCTTTCCTAACCTTTGTTCAACCTCCTCGTGTCGAAGTTGGTTGGAAACGTTTGAGTTCACTGAATTATCGGTTTGACGTAAGTGAGACCGTGGTACTCAATGCAGGCGGTAAAATCATCAATGTTCAATGGGATTTCAACTATGATGGCCGTTTTACTACGACGGAAAAATATTCTTTTATTCGAACGACCAATGATGAGCCGGCTCTTCAGGTCGATTATACATTTCCGGGCCATGGTCGATTTCATATTGCCTGCAAAGTACAGGACGATATAGGTGGTGAAGGTCTTTGGTCTGGCAATATTGATGTTTCGTAGGTGCAACGTAAACTGTGTTTAACGAGTTTTCCCGTTACGAGGATGCATTTAAACAATGGTGTCAGGATGGTTATAAAACAAATAATCCTGAAACCTATCGTTTTATAGATTTCTTATCTGACCCTGTCGATGATCAGTCGCCTCGTTCAGGTACTTTATGGCCTCATCAGTGGGAATCATTTCTGCGTGTGGTGTATTGCTACGAAGTTTTACAGAAGCCAACGATTGGTACACACGGGCTTCTACTAAATATAGTAACCGGTGGTGGTAAAACGGCAGTCATTGCAGCAATCATCGCCTGGCTTAAAATTGCATATGGAGTGCAGAAATTTGTTTTACTATGTCCAAATCTCATTGTACGTGACCGGCTTGAAGAAGATTTTGACAAAGGCAAGGTATTCAAAGATCGTGATTTGCTCCCCTCATGGTCATCTGTGCGCCCTCAAGATTTTGATTTAACAACTCTCGGATCTGACAAGGATGGCGGTTGGGCTTCTATGTTGGGTGCAAGTGTTATTCTCGGCAATATACACCAGTTCTATCAAAGCAACGTATCAGGACGAAGTAATTTATCTGCGTTAATGAACGGACCAGATTTCGTCCTGTTTAATGACGAGGCTCACAATTCTCCTGCAGAAGAATATACAGCCACTTTACAACACATGGAAAGTAAAATCCTGTTACGCATCGATACAACTGCCACACCGGATCGCGCAGACGGCAGATCGCCCGATAGCGACATGATATACGAGTACACAGTTACTGACGCTTTATCGGATCAACTGATAGCGACACCAGTTGTATATCAACCTGACATTAAGACAGTTGAACTTACCTATACGGACGCTATTAGTGGACAAACCAGGCGCGTGGAAGAAATCGATTGGGAGGAAGTAGAACGTAAAGGTCTCAGCGCTACACAGTGGGTTACAGATGATAAACCAATGCGTCAGCAAATGTCTATCGCTTTAAAGCGTCTTCAAGAACAAGAGACAAGAGCTAAAGGCCGTTATCAGCCAATATTATTTATTGTTGCTGTATGTAAAAAAGATGCTGAGAAAGCACATAAGACACTAGAGAAAATATTCAAAATCAAGACCTTGCTTGTGACCGAGGACAGCGATGAAGCTGACCGCAAGAAAGCCCGTGAACTTGGGCGGCAACAAAAGACAAGGGATCCCTATAAAGCAGTAGTCAGTGTTTTGATGTTGCGTGAAGGCTGGGATGTGCCGGAAGTCGGTGTGATTTTATTATTACGCAAATTTAGTAGTAAGGTCTATGGCCAACAAGTAATCGGCCGAGGTCTCCGCAAAGTACGCATAAAAAGTGTGCCTACCGATGAACCTCAAATATGTGCTGTCGTTGATCATCCTAAACTTGACCATGATTGGCTCTGGTCCATCTTTAATACTGTTCCCCATAAGAATGTCACTCTTGATCAGGAATTTGATATCGATATTGATTTGCCACCTCCTCCGCCCAAACAGGAAATTGCTCATCCCGAAAAAGTTATAGATATACCAAAAGAACTTGAGGATTTCAAGGATGACGGTTTATTTGAGGTGCAGACAGATACGGCCACTGAACCTCTCGAAAACTGGGCAGAAGTTCTCGATGCCATTGAATATCCTTCTGAGACTGTAGAGATCACGGACGTTAAAATTCGTTCCGTGATTGGGAAAGAATTGTCGGGTAAGAAATGGAAGACGTTAACGACTCTACCAGATATGCCACCGGATACTGAGGGCATTACCATCGAAGTAACAGACGACCTATTACGTGATGCAATCAAGGAGTATGTCCTGGATATGTCTGAGGATTTGTGCGTAATGGCTGGTTATGCTGCAGGCTTCAGAGGTGAGGTTTACAGTGCATTGATGCAACATATACGTACGAAGTTTTTAGCTGGTAATACGTTGGGCTTAACTGAGAAACAAAACCTGGATTATGCTTGGAAAATGCTTGACCAGGTGCGAACTAAAGTATCGCGAACACCAGGTCTTGTTGCAGGGATAATAGAGTATGCAAATAAGTAAACATGGTATTTACGAGCTACCCAAAAAGAGCCCCTACAATTTCGAGAAATATGATAGCCAAATGGAGCTCTTCATGATGCAAAAACTTGATGAGGATCCAATGGTGGCAAAATGGATGAAGCGCCATGGAATTACAATACCGTGGGTCGATGCGCAAAAGCATATGCGCCGTTATTGTCCGGATTTTATAGTAGAGTATATTGATGGGAAAAGGGTATTATTGGAGGTCAAAGGATTTCACCAGATCGATAGCGATGAAGTTAAACGTAAACGCAAAGCTGCTGAAATATGGTGCAAACGTCGCGGCATGGAATATATCACAGCTACTATATAGTGCAGTCGAACCTATTAAAATAAAGGTATCTGCGCTGATTTGGGCGGATAAAAAACACCTATGATTATAAAAGGATTCCGTGATACGTTGTGATGTTCCTTTGTGGTTCCCAGAAACAAAAATAAGTCTTTCTTTTCCTTGAAGACCTTAAAATATTGATCGCGAACTAACCTATTGGCTGCTTTCTCGTCTCCCCCAGTTTTCTTCAGGCAATTCCAAAATAAAGCTCCAATTTCCCAATCTTCTATGCTCAATTTACGCGGCTTTATATCCCCTTGACCAATAAACTTATATGAGTATTTATAGGGCAGTTTCTGAATTAAAGGGCGTTCTTTTCCTGATTTCTTAGGATCAGCTTCAAAGAAATTGCCTTGCTTTGCTTGAGCTAGCCACTTGTCTTTCCACTCTCTGTCATCTTCTTCGACGATGAAATCAATTATTTCGGTAGGTTGATAAACGGCCAGCGATTTTTTTTGCTGGCTCTTGGACAGCTTAATCAAATCTTTCATAGAAGTGAAAACATCTTTTAGGATATAGTTTTTACGTGCTGCCCACTTTGACTCTGTGCTTAGTTTGCCAACAACTGCTATATCCTCATCAATACCATGTCGTGGTCGATAGCTTTCTGGGCGGAAATCGCTGCTATTTCTGGTCACATCAAGTTCAATCCAACTATATTTAGCATATTTACTGTTATCGCTCAGGAATTTATAATTCACAGGATAAATGCGGATCCACTTCTCACCATCTATTAGCCCGGCAGTGCAAACGAGCTCACCGTATTTTCCCGATGGTTTTGGGTATGTTTTGACCGTGATCAGTATGCGTGCGTTGGGAATTTCATGCGGAAGGTAGGTTAATTCCCTATTTTTTAAGTTCACAGGTGTTCGATACCTACCGTGAATCCGGGATTATTCATAAGGTATTCAACAATCTTATGACGATGACACATGCGATATTTAGCTTCAAGGCAGGTTAATGCAACTCTACTATGCTTTTCTATTGCATTTACAATAATTCCAAGTGCAGTCGCTTGCTTTGGCAATATTTCATTTTCGTAATAGCGAAATAGTTTATCGTATGCCTCTTCACCATTTAAATTCTGTCGCATATTTGTGGGTATACCGAGTTCTGGTATGTGCATGTAATTCATTCCAGCTTTGTTAACGTAACTTTGCAGCTTTGTTTTTGAGAACCCATATTTCATTGAGTTTGGAATTCTGCGAACATCGATCACCACTTTAATATTGTTTACAATCAGTTTGTTTAAATACGCATCGATAGTTAATCCTTCATAACCTATCGTAAATAAAAATGGCGCCGTTTCCCGCTTCCAAACCTGCCTTGTATTTTCAATCTCGCGCCGACTAAGTACCTGAGGCAATATTTCACTATTGCATGTGTATTGCGGAAATTCAATGTACGTTTGACGTATCAACGAGTTACCTCGCAGACCCCCATATTTGGCAGCCAGAAGGCCCATTGCCAATCTGTCTTCCAGATTTATTTCGTTAATGAACGATGAGCCATCCTTAATTTGGAAATCCTCACTGCGATCCAATAATCCCATTTGTTCAAGGCGGTCTTTATCCTGGTAGGCTAAAAAACTAAAAGCACCGAATTTGTAAGGGAAGAAGTCATAGTGGTTCTGTCCAGTATGCTGGCAAAACAAGAGTAATAACTTCTGGCAATCTGTGCGTTGCAGCTTGCCGCCAAAGGTTTCTATAAGAGATAATAATATCTTTCTGCGGTAATACATTTTAGTGTCGATAATACTACTATTAAGTTTATTTTACTACCTGGGTATAATTTATTTAAGCTGAACGAGTACACAATTTGAATTATTTTTAAACTTACCATTTAGGAACTTCCTCATCCTCGTAACAATGCCCTGATTTGCACAATAGATGGCCCTATTGCAATCCTTGGTCTGGCAGTCTCGAATTATGCAAAGGTTCACAATATCTCTCTGCATCCTGCTCAAATCCTTTGACCTCGATATATGTAGTAGCATCGACGGTGATATTTCAGTTGCCACTTTGTGCCAGATATCATTCTTGGGGCACAGGCTGCTAATCGCCCGATCTATATCAGCCTTCCAGATGATGAATGTCTCTTCAGGGTTCTTTCTGCCTGTTGATTTCATAAATTCCTTGGCCTTATCGATGGGCATGTTTCCTGAAGCTATTTCAAGATAATGCTCCAGGATAAACTTGATCTGCTCGTTGCTATATCCCATCGTTCCTACTCCATTTCGGCTTCATAGCCATTAGTTTTGCGATCTCCCCAGGGCTTTCCTGCTTGGCTTTGACCGCGATATTTCTTGTGATTTGCCCTTCAACTTCCGTTTGACCCTGGCCATCAACATCAGCCAAATAGTCCGGCTGGTCGCGTTGCAGCAATTTATGAATTCAGGCATTTATAACCTCCCGTATTCCATGCGCTTCAGAATGGTGCCGGCCGCATAGCAGGATCAGGTTACTCAGTTCGTCTTTGCCACCGTGCGACTTCATGACCTTGTGATGTATGGCCAGGCCACGAAAGTCGCCAGGACCACTGCAGACCTCGCAGAGACCACCAGAACGCTCTATAACTTGACGTCTTAGTTTCTTGGTAATCACTACATTTCCTTGGTACTCCCGGTACTCGGTATTAAGAAATATATAAATATATTTCTTAAATAACCTCGCTGTACCATACCTGTACCACCTGTACGGTACACCTGTACCTGAAGCTGGCTTACTCTCAAAGGTAGTGCCCTTTTGGTACAGGGGGTGTACCGACTTTGGTACAGGGTGTACCAGGGGTGTACCGTACACCTGTACCTTAGATTTCAATTCGGGCTAACCCCCAAGTTTCATTGGATAACTTGAGCACCTTCTTGCCTTCCATTTCATTCAGGCGGGCCTTTACCTGGTTATAAGGTGCTCCCAGTTCCTCGGAGATCTCCTTAATGGTGAGCTTGCCCCGCTTGAGCAAATTGGTGATGCGCCTGGATAAGGGTAATTTGCCATCGAACTCAACTACGCTCTCCACGTTCAGCCGGCGGAAGGTGGTCATGCCTTCTGCCTTATTGAAGATGATCTCAATGCCGATGGGTGGATGTTTGGTATCCACGTTGCATTTGTAGTGGGACATCATGACGTTGAGCCTGTCTATGCCCGGCTCCTGGTGTGAAGTAAGCTCCCATACTGACCTGGGCAGGTTATTGAAGTAGGCCGATCCGAAAGGTGATTTATTACGCAGGTCGGTCTTCTTGGCAGTATGGTGGATTAAAAGGGATGTCACATTAAGCCGCCTTAACGCTCTAAAAAATTCTTGAGCCGCTGTGCTGTCGTTGACATCGCCTTTAACCGCCCCGATGATGGAATCGATGATCACGGTGTCGACCCCGTGTTCTCGCACCATCTCATGTATGGCATTGATATCATCAGCCAGGGGCGACCAGCAGCGCCGGTATAAGATCATGTACTCAGGCAGGTCATGGCCACGCCGCAGATATTGGATGTTGCGCTTGTACGTTTGATTAGAGGTCTCCCAGTCCAGTATCAGCACCTTGCCGAACTTCGGTTTAAAGCCCAGTGGATTGGAGTCCCAGGGTGCCAGGGTTATACAGCTGGCAATATATAATCCAATGGACGACTTCCCGCTTCCGCCATCCGCAAAGAGGAGGGTCGGCTCACGATCAAGTAAGATGGGATATAACTTGTACTCAACAGGTGTGATGTCTGCGTCTGTCCAGAGTTCCTCTAATGGCTCTCCTTCGCGTAGCTTATTGAGGGTAATACCGCATATCTGCTCGATGACTTCATCCCAGTCGACCTTGGCCTTGTAAACCTTGCTCAGTGCGTTCTTGAGCAAGGTCTTGCCCTGGGATGTTCCCAACAGGTTGAATGTCTGCTGTAATAAATGAGGTTTATATTCCGGGTTGGAAGTGGTGAACCTGATCTCACAGCTGGTTCGCCCGTCCTTATGCTCATGGATGCGCGAGACATGGGCCGTGAGCTGGTAATCAGCCCAGGTAAACTCATAATTTGAGCCTTTATCGCTAAGTACGGGCTGTGGCATAGGTCAAATCCACTCCACCTTTCTTGGGTATCTCGTATTCCAAAACGGCAATCCAGAACTTCAGACGATGTTCTATGAGCGGCAGTTTGGGTTGATGCCTGATCGGCGCCGTCTTCAACCACTCCAATTCATCAAGCAGCTGCCTGGGTCCCATGGCCTTCAGCCAGGCGTCATACTCGCGCCGGTATTCAAGCGGCATGTGTATCGGCGCATCATCGGCTATCTCCATCAGCTGCCCTGCGGTCCCGCCAGCCTCGATCCAGTCTGTGACATCCTTGCCTGGTCCCGGCAGCCGCACAATTTTCGCAGCCTCAGTTTTGAAATTAATGGCATCGGCAACAGCGATGCCATGTTTCCAGCCGGTTTCATCTTTATCAGGGCAGATAAGCGCCAGGGCGCCGGTCAAGCTCTCGGTATAGCTATCTCGCCATCTGCCAGCACCCATCGGGCAGGTCGTGGCATCAAAGCCGATTTTGACCATACTGTCGGCATCCTTCTCGCCCTCCACGATAAAGATTGGTATGCCCTCTTTGATGGCCTGAGTTATCTCCGACAGTCGGTAGAGCACAGGCTCAATGCCGTTTAGGTTGTAGATATAGCCGCCGTGCCCATTTGGCCGCCGCTGTGTGAAGCGCTTGGGCGTAAAGCGCACGGTCTCATGAACCACGGCGCCGGCCAGGTCACGGTATTGGTAGACTGCAGCTATCTTTTCTTTCATCTTTCCATGTGCCCGGCCCCTGGGAGCACAGAGGCCGGGCTATTTGAAAAAGGAGGCAGCCTGGCTCGGTTGGCTGCGCCGGGTAATTACCGATGGTTATTTAATCCCGGACACCAGGCCTATTTACTTATCGAATAAATCTTTAGCCACTGCCCACAGCCTGTCGATCTCGCCAACATACTGTACGTAGGCCAGTGTGCTCTTGAATCTGGGGCGTGCTTCCCGCTTTATATTGCGACCTGTCCTCAGCCTAAAGGCATCGTAGAGATGGTTCCAGATATGCTCGAATTCAGCGAACTTGCCAGGATGATTGGCCATGTACTTGTTTATGAACAGGATGATCTCATTGCGCCGAGTCAGCGGAGGCACATACGGCAGCAGGGCTTTGACTTCCTGTGCGGTTTTCAAAAAGGCTATGTCATTTTTCACCGCACTCATGTCTGTTTGTAGAACTTCAATATGGCCTACTATGCCGACTATGCTCTGTGCCAATGCCCGGATGGATGCCAGCTCGCGGCTGGCGGCCGGCGCGATCTCGATTGCTTCCATCCTTTGCCGCATGGGCGGAACAGCTTCTATAAATCTGCGATAGAACACCTTTGACAGTGGCTTGCGGGATTTGCTGATGATGTCATACAACCCGACCTCATCGGTGAATGCCATGCGCTGTACACCACCAGCAGTTCGGATGTTGATCCATGTAACACCACCGCTTGCGACACCGTTATTACCGGTGTCGGTATTACTGAGGGGGCGGTTATTATCCGCCTCCTTTGTCAGCCGTGCGATAACATCATCTATCCTCTTAATGCCCAATCCAGCGCAAATATCAGCGATACAATTGAGAATCTTGCCATCAGGTCCCGTAATCCGCCTTATGGTGTGTTCGTTGAATTTGAAAACCGTCAGTTCCTTTGTCATTTGCATCGTATTCCTCCTATTCCTCTCTGGGCTCCATGGCCTCGGCTATCTTGTTCCAGGCAGCATCCAGGTCAGTTATCTCGTTGGCATCAGAAACACCGAGTATCTTCAATATGTCGGCTCGGTAGAGGTCCCATTTAGCATTAGCCCGCGTGAACAGCTGCCCGACAGTGGTCAGCTTCTTGGTGCTTTCCTTTGTAGCAGGCTTGATCTCAGGTAAAGTCAGGTTGCCCTTGAGGGCGCCGGCGATGCCCCGGATGGTGAAGGCTACCTGCGTGCCCAGGGCGGTCAGCGCCTCCTGCCTATAAGCGTTCTTCTCGAACAGGTCCACCTTGCCAGCAATGGCCAGGTCCACCAGCGCTTTGTAGGCCACCTGGGCGACAATGAGCTCGTCGTTCTTTTGATAGCTCTTTGTCCCTTTGTTATCTGACTTGATCATGTAGCAGTCTCCACGGTCGTTGAGTTCCATGCCCTGAGTTTCCAGATCGTCTCCCAGCCGAAAGGGCTTGAAGGAGATGATCTTCTTCTCGACGCCTTCGCAAACAATCTCCCAGTATTTGTTACCGCTTTTGGATGTGTTTTCCAGTATGCTTAAGATCTTGGACATATTTGTCCTCCTTCACAGTTATTGCACTGTCTCTCTTTTTCCGGCACCGGCTGCCGCGTGAAGACCCTGAACTTGATGCCGCAAGCACGACAGCGATACCAGCGGTAACGGCCGATGCGGCCTTCGGTATACTCGCGGCACCTGGTAGTCGGCCTCAATTGCTCTCTCCCCTGCCGATCATTCCTTCGCGCCGCCCAATGGCAACAGCCAGCTCGATTAAAGTCCGCAGCCTGCGCTGCACAGCCGGATCAATGACTTCCTGATTAACTTCAGATGGGTTTACTAACTCAACGCTTTCCATGATGATTCTTCTTGAAAACCTGCCAGGGGGTTATTTTGAAGCTGTGTTTATGCTGGAATAGTAATTATATTACCGTATCATAATAAGACTGTCAAGTTAAATATGTCGCACTATAAAAGATAATATACAGACGTTTTAGCTATGTAAATGCGTCTGAAGTCCCTGACGACATCAACCGCTTGACAGTAAAATTAATAGGTGATATCATTACCGTAATATGTCAATCATGTTCACGGAGAGACTTACATGCCGATAACATTAGCTCAGCTGATCAGGGAGGCGCGGCTGCGCACAGGTATGACGCAGCGGGAGCTGTCCCAGCTGGTGGGCACCAGCATGGAGAACATCACCTCCATCGAGAACGGGCGCAACAAAACGCCTTCGCCTGACATCGTGATCGCCATGTCCAAGCACCTTGATTTAGAGGTTTCTGACATCTACTCGTCCATCGGTGGCATCCTGAACAGCTTCCCCTGGGACAGGGTAGGCGAATTAGATTTGAAGGACCCAGAGCTGGAGCTGATGTTCCGCCAGGTGGACCTGCTGAACGATGAGGAAGCCAAGGAAAGGGTCAAGGCCTTCATCAGGTTTACCATAGAAGAAGAACGGCGCCGCATAAGACGCGAGAAAGCCGAGAAGAAGCAGTCCGAATAGTCCAAATTTCCCCGGAGGGTCGTTTGAGCGTTCTAGCCATACAGAAGGCCAAGCAGCTGCATTTGAAGCACCCAGGTGTGAATTTCCCATTGGATATGGAAAGCCTGGCCAACCTTGAGGGCTGCGAATGTGTGAACTGGCCGTTCATCCCTCCCATAAAAGAGGTCAAGTGCGGCCGCTGGATTGGCCTGGCCATGGGGCTTACTGTGGCGGAACGCCGCTTCTTGATCGCCCATGCCCTGGCGCATCATTTGATGCACTGCGGCAATCAGCTTACTTTCTATGCCTGTCAATCAACGCTGCGCCGCCAGCAGGAGAATGATGCCGACTGCTGTGCTGCTCACATCCTCATGCCAGAGGAACAGATCATCAATCTCGAAAAGCTTTCGTTATGGGAGATTGTCGAACACTTCGGAGTGCCCGAGGAGCTGGGCTTCAAAAGAATCGCCGTGTACGCTACCATGGCTGAAATAACACGTTGGCGCCGATCGTAGCCTTATCTGCGCAAAGAAGCTAACATGTCCAATGAGATGGAGAACAAACGCTGCTGCATCTACGCTCGTGTGTCCACGGAGGAGCAGGCAGAGCGTGATCTCTCCATCCCCTTCCAATTAGAAAGGTGCCGTTATCACGCCCAGGGCAAGGGCTGGCAGGTGGTCAAGGAATTTATCGACGCTGGTGAGAGCGCCAGGACGGACAAGCGCCCTGATTTCCAGCGGATGATCTCTGCCGCCAGAAACAAACAGTTCGACATCATCCTTGTCCACAAGTTCGACCGCTTTGCCCGCAACGACTACGACTTCGTGGTCTATGAGAAAGAGCTGGAAGACCTTAAGATAGTAGTCGAGAGCTTGAGCGAGCCGGGAGACGCTTCGACTCCTGCAGGCTACATCAGTCGCAGGATGATGCAGATCATCAGCACCTGGTATTCCAAGAACCTGGCCATTGAAGTGAAAAAGGGCATGCTGAAGAAGGTGGAGAACGGCGGCTGGCCCAAACCAGTCACCTTTGGCTATAAGAACGTTTCAGATAAGACCTCATCCTGGATAGAGGTTGATCCTGAAAGGGGACCGTTTGTCACTGAAGCTTTTAAGGAAATGGCTACCGGCAACTGGACCCTTTCGGCCTGGGCTGAGCATGCTTATTCCCTGGGGATCCGGAGCAGGCGAGGCTATCAAATCCGCTATACTGCCTGGCATGAGATCTTCCACAACCGTTTTTATGTGGGCGAGACCTGGCTCAGGAAGGGCGACACCCCGATCAAGGGCAAGCATCCGCCGCTGGTAGATGAGTACACCTTCTACAAGGTTCAGGATGTCCTCAAAGACCATGACAAGCAAAAGAAGCGCACACAGCACCATAAATACCTTTTAAGAGGTCTGCTCTTCTCCAACGATGCCAATAGCTCCTGCTGGGCCGAGACGCACCTTCACAAAAAGAAAAGCTATTACAGAAGCAAGAACAAAAAGAACGGCCAGCATGTCTTCTATAACACCGAAATAATCGAGCAGCAGCTGCCCGAGGTCTTTAGAAAGATAACCATTACTAACGAGGCTGCCAAGCAGCTGCGCAAAGACCTCAATAATTGGTTCAGCAATGAGATGAACTCCAATGGCGATCTCAAGAAAACTGAAGCGCGGTTGTTGAAGCTCGAAACGATGGAGAAGAACCTGCAGCAATTGGTGCTGGAGGAACAGATTTCGCATAGCGACTTCAAGGAACACCGGATTCGTATAGCAGCAGAAAGGTCAAGGTTAAAGAATTCGGTTGATGCAATCAGTCAGCACCAGCAACTGATCAAGGCCGACTTTGAGGTAGCCCTGCAGCTTGCTACTGAGCTTGATTTTATCTATGCCAAAGCTAACTTTGATGAGAGGCGTTTGCTCTGTGAAACGGTGATAAAACGACTGAATATTGAGGACGGAAAGATCGTTAACATGGAACTTAACTCACCCTTCGCGCTGATAGCCAGCCGGGCAGAGGGTTCGGTATCTGTCTTGAATGGTGGAGCTGAGGGGATTCGAACCCCTTACCTTCTGACTGCCAGTCAGACGCTCTCCCAATTGAGCTACAGCCCCACGACAGATGATTAATCTATCAAAAAGCAGCGATAAAGGCAAATCCCGCCCGCTCACTTCCTGCCATAAATGATGCCGATGGAGCCCACCATGAAGGGCAGCTTGAGCGGCCCGGGTATGAAATCGGCATTGTTAATGTTCAACGAGATACCAGATGAGCGACTTCGAGACCCAGTTGCCGTAGTCGACCTTAGCTTCCCTGGCCGAAGATGATCTCATATAACATGTCCATATTTAATGAACGCCGCACGGTTGCAGCCAGGTCGTCATAGGCTTTCTCGCGGTCCAACACGGCGCAGGCAGGCGCAGGCAGGTTGCGCAACGAACACAGGTTATTTACTAATCTGCGCGTGAACTCCGCATTGTTGAACACTCCGTGCATATACGTGCCGAACACCAGGCCTGTGCGGTCCATGCCGCCCTCATCGTAGCCGGCGGGCGCGCTGACGGACTCTGTCACTCTGAACACAAAACCGGACTTCTGACCGCGGCTCCTGCCCATGTGTATCTCGTAGCCGGTCACCTCGACTCCCCGCATGCCGGACAGCAGACCCCTGTCGGCCTCCACCCTCCCCTTCACCTGCGAGGTGATCTTGTCGGTCTGGAAGACGGTCTCGAAATCCAGCAGACCCAGCCCCTCCGCCTCCGCGACATCGGACTCGGCCCCGGCAGGATCGGTGACCCTGCGACCCAGCATCTGGTAGCCGCCGCACATGCCGAAGACCGGCGTGCCGGACCTGGCCTTCTCGACTATCTTCTTCGCCAGCCCCGTCAGATGCAGAAACTGCAGATCGGAGATAGTGCCCTTGGTGCCGGGCAGTATGATCAGGTCGGGATCCCCCAGCTTCTCCAGCGAGGCGGCGTAGCGCACGTTGCAGTATGGCTCCAAGGGATCGAAGTCGTCGAAGTTGGAGATGTGGGGCAGACGTATGATGCAGACGTCCGGACACCCCTCCCGGAAGTGCGCGCGGCGCTCGTCCAGGAAAACCGAGTCCTCCTGCGCCACCGCCAGGTTGCGCATATAAGGGATGACGCCCAGCACGGGACACCCGCATTTCTTCTCGATGAAATCCAGGCCGGTCCGCAGCAGCGAGATGTCGCCGCGGAACTTGTTGATGACGATGCCCTTGATCCTGCTGCGCTGCCGCGGCGGCAGGAGATGCAGCGTGCCCACGATGGAGGCGAAGACGCCCCCCTTGTCGATATCGGCGACCAGTATGACCGGCGCCCGCGCCAGCGCAGCGATGCGCATGTTGGCGATCTCGCGCTTCATCAGGTTGACCTCGGCCGGGCTGCCCGCGCCCTCGATCACCACCACGTCGTAGTCTCTTTTCAACTTAGCCAGCGACGCCTTGATCACCGGCAGCAGCTTATGGTTATCTCTGTAATACTCAGCGGCGTCGGTCACGCTCTGCGCCCTCCCCAGCACTATCACCTGCGAGGTGGCTTCGGCCTGCGGCTTGAGCAGCACGGGATTCATGTCCACGGTAGGCTCGATTCCGGCGGCCTCGGCCTGAACGGCCTGCGCCCTGCCTATCTCGCCGCCGCCCTTTGTCACGAAGGAGTTGAGGGCCATGTTCTGGGACTTGAAGGGCGCGACCTTATAGCCGTCCTGCTTCAAAATGCGGCAGAGGGCGGCCACCAGGACGCTCTTGCCCGCGGAGGAGGCGGTGCCCTGCACCATCAGCGTCCGCGCCGTCATGTCGCACCGCTCTGCTGTTTGGGAAACCACTCATGTACCAAAGGACGGTACCAGCGGTCCTTGCGGTACTCGGAACCGATTAATATTATGTCCAGCAGCCACCATACACCCAGCCCTCCCAGCATGGCCAGCTTGAGCCAGCCGGCCTTGTAGCGTCCGATGTAAAACCGGTCCAGGCCGAACCAGCCCAGAAAGATTGCCAGCAGCAGCGCGATGTACCAGCTCCTCGGTGCGGGTGGTTTACTCACAGTGCAAAATGTCCTCCCAGCATCTCGATCAGTGTATGCACACCGTAGTAGCCCGCTATGGCCAGCAGCACATTTTTAAGACATTTGCCGGCCAGACAGAGCAGTAAAAAGCGCCACCAACCGAAGTGCATCATACCGGCGATGGCCGTGAAGGGGTAGAAGAACGGATTGAACACGGCCGACATAATAAAGACCGAGATGGCGCCACGGGTCTTGAGCCAGGCCCTAAACCTCTCCATCACATGGCTGTCCAGGGTGTGAAAGGCCCCGGCGCTGCTCAAACCGGTCATATAGACCACTACGCTTCCGATGGCCTCCCCGAACCCTGCCACCAGGCCGACCAGCAGAGGGTTGAGCACACCCCCCAGTGTGAACACGATGAGAAGGTTGGGCAACGGCACAAAGGGAGCCACGTCGCCCAGGAAACTCACTACCAAAACACCGATGTAACCGTAACGGGCGAACCTGATGACCTCCTCCCAATAAACTACTACAAATAAGCAGAAGGCCAATGTCAGCACGACCGAGGCCGCCAGCAGTACCCAGTTCCAGGCCGAGCGGCGTCGCTGCACATGACTGAATATGACGGAGGTGTTGCCCAACTACTTAGCGGTCTTGCCCTTCTTTTTCTTGCGGGACCCGGCTTCCTCACCGGAATCGCCGGCGCCGGCCACCACGGTGAAAGACAGCGCGTCGTTTTCGACCGAGACCCTCACACGGTCGCCGTCCCTGACCTCGCCCGAGATGATCTTGCTGGAGAGCGGGTTCTCGATGTAGCGCTGTATGGCCCTCCTGAGCGGGCGCGCGCCGTACTCGGGATCATACTCCTTGCGGAAGACCCACTCCTTGGCCTCGTCCGTCAGCTCCAGCACGATGCCGCGGTCGGCCAGCAGCTTATCGACATCCTTCACCAGCAGGTCGATGATCTGCTTGAGGTTGGCCTCATTGAGCGGATGGAAGACGATGATCTCGTCTATCCTGTTGAGGAACTCGGGCCGGAAGGTCTTCTTAAGGTCGCCTTCAAGCACGGCCTTGAGCCTGTTCCACTCGTCCTTGTCCTCTTTGGCCTGCTTCTCCGCCGGCATATTGAAGCCGATGGCGCGGCTGGCCTGCTTGCGAAACTCCTGCATGCCCAGGTTGGAGGTCATGATGACGACGGTCTCCTTGAAGCTGACCGTGCGCCCGTGGCTGTCGGTCAGACGGCCGTCCTCCAGTATCTGTAAAAGTATGTTGAAAACGTCGGGATGCGCCTTCTCGATCTCGTCGAAGAGTATGACGCGGAAGGGACGCCTGCGCACCGCCTCGGTCAGCTGCCCGGCCTCGTCGAAGCCGACATAGCCAGGCGGCGCGCCGATCAGGCGCGAGACGGTATGCTTCTCCATGTACTCGGACATATCGACGCGTATCATGGCGTCCTCGTCGTCGAAAAGGAACTGCGCCAGCGCCTTGGCCAGCTCGGTCTTGCCCACGCCGGTGGGACCCAGGAAGATGAAGCTGCCGATGGGACGACGCGGGTCCTTGAGCCCGGCGCGCCCGCGACGGACCGCTTCGGAGACGGCCGCTATAGCCTCCTGCTGGTCCACGATGCGCTCGTGCAGGCGGTCCTCCATATGTATCAGCTTCTCGGCTTCGCTCTCCTTCATAGCGGAAACGGGTATGCCGGTCTGCTTGGCCACCAGCTCGGCAATCGTCTCCTCGTCCACCTCGTTGTCGATCTTTTTCTCGGCCATCCATTTTTCCTTGGCCTTTTTGATCTCCTCCTCCATGCGCAGCCGCTCTGCCTTGATCTCCGCAGCCTTCTCGTACTCGGCGCGTTGTGAGGCTGCAGCCTCCTCGTCGGTCAGCTGCTGTATCTTCTGTTCCTGCTGCTTGACCTCAGGCGGCAGGCTCTCCATGTCGATGCGCAGCTTGCTGCAAGCTTCGTCGATGAGGTCGATGGCCTTGTCCGGCAGGAAGCGGTCGGTGATATAGCGCTTACTCAGCCGGGCGGCCGCCTCTATGGCGCCGTCGGATATCTTGACCTTGTGGTGCGCCTCGTAGCGCGCGCGCAGGCCCTTGAGCATCTGTATGGTTGCTTCAACGCTTGGCTCGCCCACGAAAACCGGCTGCAGGCGGCGCTCCAGCGCCTTGTCGGGCTCAATGTGCTTGCGGTACTCATCAAGCGTGGTGGCGCCCACACACTGCAGCTCGCCGCGCGCCAGAGCCGGCTTGAGCATGTTGCTGGCATCGATGGCGCCCTCAGCCGCACCAGCGCCCACCACGGTGTGCATCTCGTCGATGAAAAGTATCACGTCGCCGCGGGACTGCCTGACCTCGTCCATGACGGCCTTGAGCCGTTCCTCGAACTCGCCGCGGAACTTGCTGCCGGCCACCAATGCGCCCATGTCCAGCGCCACGACCCTACGGCCCTTGAGCGAGTCGGGCACGTCGCCCGCCACGATCTTGAGTGCCAGGCCCTCGGCCACGGCCGTCTTGCCAACGCCGGCCTCGCCGATGAGGACGGGAGTGTTCTTGGTGCGGCGAATCAAAACCTGCATGACGCGCTTGATCTCGTCGTCGCGCTCAATCACCGGGTCGAGCTTGCCTTGGCGCGCCAGCTCCGTCAGGTCACGGCCGTACTTCTCCAGCGACCTGTATTTATTCTCGGCCCTGGGATCGTCCACGCGGTGGCTGCCGCGCACGTTGAGCAGGGCCTGGTAGATCTTCTCCTGATCTATGCCGAACTCCTTGAGTATGGCCACGGAGTCGCCGCCGCCCTCGCTGGCGATGGCGATCAGCAGGTGCTCCACGCTGACGTACTCGTCGTTGAGGCGGTCGGACTCGCCCACGGCCGCCTGCAGCACCTGAGCCACACGCGGCGTAGGGTAGATCTGTATGCCGCCGATGGCAGACTTGGGCTGGTCGGCGATTTTGGGATAGTTGTCCAGAACATCGCTGACGCGCTTCTTCATGGCGGTCACATTGACGTTCAGCTTCTTTAGTATCTCGGCCGCCAGTCCCTTCTGCTGCTCCAGCAGCGCCAGGAAGATATGCTCCACATCCCACATGGAGTTGCGGAAACGGCTGACGAGCTGCTGCGAAGCGCCCAGCACCTCCTGGGCCTGTTCGGTAAAACGTTCCTGTCGCATAGTTTATTTATTGACGGCTGTTTCCTCTGCGACCAGCCTGTCGCGATAGGCCAGCACAAGGTCGCATTCGGGACCCTGGCAGCGGGCGACCTTCGATTTGATCTCGCGCGACTGCTTCTTCGCGGCGCCCGGCTCCACCATTTTGTAGCGGCTGCACCAGGTGCACGAATAGGTCCAGTCACCCTTTATCATAACAGTTACGTAGTCGCCCACCCGATCGCAGTCGATGGTGGTGGCGGTAACCTGCCAGTCTGCCGGCCTGAGCCCCATACCGGCCTCAGCCATCCTTAACCTCCTGTTTAGATTTCTTTACCGCCGACGCGGATTTCCTGTATTTGCGCAGCTCTGATTCCAGGCTGTCTATATGATTCTGCAGCTCGGCCACGCGCCGGCTGAGCTTCATAATGACCTCGACGCCGGCCATGTTGATGCCCATATCCTCCATCAGCACCTTGATATGGCGCAGGCGTTCGATCTCAGCCTCTGAGTAATAGCGGATGTTGCCCTCCGAGCGGTAGGGCTTGACCGCACCCAGCTTCTCATAATAGCGCAATGTATGGACCTCGCAACCCAGTATGCGGGCCGCGATGCTGATCACGTACTTGGGTTCATTAATTCCGCGAGGCATTTTATCTTATCACCTCATAGATTCAACATCAATCTCAGTTGGGCCTCATCGACCTTAGCTGTTCAAAGAGGACCCGCTCTTTGTCGTTCAGGTTCGTAGGCAGTACGACGTTCACCTTTGCCAGCATATCCCCGCGGCTGCCGTCGCCACCCAGGCGCGGCATGCCCTGGCGCGAGAGCTTGAAGACCTTGCCGTTCTGCGTCTCGGGCGGTATGCGCAGGGCCAGCTTGCTGCCGCGCAGCGTTGGCACCTGCACCTCACCACCCAGCACAGCCGAGACCAGCGAGACCGGAACGTCCACCATCAAATCGTCCCCTTCCCGCTTGAAGACGGTATGGGGTGCGACGTGTATGATCAGATATAGATCGCCGGGTTGTCCGCCCATGCCTGGCTCGCCCTCGCCGGCGATCCGTACCTTGGAGCCTTCCTTAACGCCGGCCGGTATCTTGACCTCCAGGCGACGTGGCTTGATTACCCGCCCTGCGCCCCGACAGGTTGGACAAACGCCGCTTTTGGTGCTGCCCATGCCCTGGCAGGTGGGGCAGGGCTGCTCGGACTGCAGCTCCATCACACGTCGGGTGCCGTTAAAGGCCTCTTCCAGCGTGATCTCGACGGGGTGCTCGATATTCTGCCCCCGCCTGGGCGCGCGCTTCGCACCCCTTGCAGCACCGACCCCGAAGCCCTTAAACAGACTCTCGAAGACCTCGTTGAGGTCTCCCATATCCGACGCCTCAAAGGTGGTGAAGGGTGTGCCGCCCCCTCTGCGGCCGTAGCTCTGGTACTGCTGCTGTGCCTGCTGCCGCGCTCGGGCGAAAGCCTCCTGGTTCTCGAAGTCGGAGCCGTACTGGTCGTACTTGCGGCGCTTCTGCGGGTCGGATAATACCTCGTAAGCCTCGTTTATCTCCTTGAAACGGGCCTCCGCCGCCTTGTCACCCGGATTGACGTCCGGATGGTACTTGCGCGCCATCCTGCGATAGGCCGACTTCACGTCCTTGTCGGGGGCATTCCTGGGTATGCCTAATATGCCGTAATAATCTTTTCCTGCCATTTTTCACCCCGGCCCTAATTATAAATGTATCTGTGGAACTCTGTCAAAATTTTCTAAACCTTACTAACATTTTTTATTATAATACTTGACAAAATATTTTAGGTTTTATACAATTCATTATGAGCGGGGTCCGCAATAAGGAAACAAGGAGGTACAGTATGAACTTAGTAAGATGGGAACCGTTAAACGACCTGGTCACGTTGAGGCAGGCCATGGACAGGCTATTCGAGGACAGCTTCGTCAAGATGCCTCATGCGGTTGTGGGCGGCGACGGCGCAGCCATACCCGCGGTTGATATCTATGAGACCGAGGACAAGATCGGGCTCAAGGCGGCCTTGCCCGGCGTCAAAGCGGACGACATCGAAATCAACGTTACACCCGACGGTGTCACCATCAAGGGCGAGAGCAAGTCCGAGAACGAGGTCAAAGACGAACACTACGTCCGCCGGGAATTCCGCTACGGCGCGTTCGCCCGCACCATTGCCCTCCCGAGGGGCTTGAAAATAGACAAGGCCGAGGCCAGCATGGAGAACGGTGTGCTCACCCTCGAGATACCCAAGGCGGAAGAGGTCAAGCCTAAATCCATTAAAATTAAGGCCAAAGCCGAGGCCAAGAAACTTGAATCCAAAGAGGTTAAAGGCTAAAAAAATCGCGGACCCCGCTCACAACCCATTTAATCTTTATTCTTTATTCAGGACAATCGAGATGGACGGCTGCGTTCAACGCCCGCACACGGGACCGATGATCTCGATCAGCTGGCCCAGCATCCAAGCCGTGGCGCCCCAGATAAAACGGCCGTCCAGCTCGTAGGAGAACATCTCCACCTTCAGATCGCCGAAGGTATAATGCTCAGATTTTTTTACCGCCTTATGCATAAGTTCATCCAGCGGCAGCGAGAAGACCTCCTCCACCTCGAAGGTGTCGATAGTGAAATCATAGGGATAGGGGATAAAGCCCACGAAGGGGACGATGTGATAGAAGGAGGTGAGCGTGGCTGCGTCGTCCATCTCGCCCAGTATCTCGACGTCCGCCTCTTTGAGCCCGATCTCCTCGCGGCTCTCGCGCAGCGCGGTCTCGAGCATGGAGCGGTCCTCATCATGGCGCCCGCCCCCGGGGAAGGATATCTGTCCCTTGTGGTGGTGAAGACGGTCAGTGCGCTTGGTGAAGAGAATATGGCAGCGGCCGTCCTTCTCAAACAGCGGTATCAACACGGCCGAGCGGTGGAGCCCCTCTGTGCTGATGGTCTTTTTCTCACGCGCAGCCAGCGCCCGCCTTATCTTCTCTTTCATGCGTTTTTAAATCATACATCGGGCGGTGTAAGCGCGACAAATAATACCCGCCCTTTCGTTATAGCCGTAGCTAAAATTTGATAAGCTAATCGCGGTTTGTTTATACTGATAAATTGAGGTTTTTTAAATTATGACCCCAACCAAGGACTATTATTCGATACTGGGCGTGCCGCGCAACGCCACAGATGAGCAGCTCAAGAAGGCCTACCGCAGGATGGCTATGGAGTACCATCCGGACCGCAACAGCAGCCCGGGCGCAGATGAGCGGTTCAAGGAGATAAACGAGGCCTACGAGGTGCTCTCGGACGCCAACAAGCGCGCCTACTACGACCGCACGGGCCGCTCACCCGGCAACGGCGGGGACAGTATGGGATTCGACTCCTTCGAGTTCGGCGGCCTGGGAGATATATTTGAGGCCTTCTTCGGCGGCGCCGCAAGCACCGCGCAGAGGCGCTCGCCGCACAAGGGACAGGACATCGGCTTCAGGGTATCCCTGACCTTCGAGGAGGCCTACAACGGCACAACCAGAGAGATCGAGATCAGCCGCGTTGAGCTGTGCTCGGTATGCAAGGGCATCGGCTGCAAACCCGGCACCAACCCCGAGAAATGCCCGGACTGTAATGGTGCGGGACAGGTGCGACGCACTGCCCAGAGCATCTTCGGCCGTTTCGTGCAGACCTCCCCCTGCCCCAACTGCAACGGGCAGGGCTCTGTTATCAAGTCGCCCTGCACACAGTGCCGCGGACAGGGCCGCGAGCGGGTCAAGCGCAAGCTGCACGTGAATATACCGGCTGGTGTTGACGAGGAGAGCCAGATGAGGATGTCCCACGAGGGCGAGGCCGGCTACTACGGAGGCCAGCCCGGCGACCTCTACCTGCGCTTCGACATCAAGCCGCATAAGTTCTTCGTGCGCAGGAACAGCGACGTGGTGCTGGCGCTTCCTCTCAACTTCGCACAGGTCGCGCTGGGCTGCACGGTCAACGTGCCCACCATGGATGGCGTATACAGCCTCAAAGTGCCGCCCGGCACGCACCACGGCAAGGTCTTCCGCATCAGGGAACGCGGCTTCCCACGCGTCAACTCGCGGGGACGCGGCGACCAGGTAGTGATAACCAAGCTAATCACGCCGGACAAGCTTGACGGAAGGCAAAGGCAGCTGCTGGAGGAGCTGGCGGCCATCCTGCCTAAAACAGAGGAATATGCCCGCCCTAGCGAGGACCTGCTGCAGCACCTCGACTGAACTCGGCCTACTTCTTCTGATCGGCCTTGTCGCCCAGCCTGTTCTCCTTGCCGGCCTGAAGCCGCGCGATATTGGTGCGATGCTGGAAGATGATCATGCCAGCGGCCACCAGCCCATAGAGGGCGAAGAGCGGGTTGACCAGCGCCAGCAAAGCCAGCACCAGCATTGCCAGGAAAACGCAGAGGGAGGCCAGCATTGAGCCCAGCGAGACATAGCGTGTGGTCAGGGCGACGGAGACACCCGCTGCCAGCCCGACCAGAGCCACCATCCAATTGATGACCAGCAGCCCGCCGATAAAGCAGGCCACACCCTTGCCGCCTTTGAAGCCAATATAGATCGACCAGTTATGTCCCACCATGACCATGATGGCGGCCAGGCACTGGGCGAACTGCATATGTATATCATGTCCGGCTACCACCAAGGGGTCGCCGCCGATGATGAACATGCCCAGCCAGACGGCCAGGGCGGCCTTGCCCATGTCCAGGAGGGCGGTCAGCAGGCCGAGTTTTGTGCCTAGCGTGCGGAAGACGTTGGTGGCGCCGATATTGCCGCTGCCGTGCTGCCGTATATCGACGTGGGCCATGCTCCGGCTGATAATCAGTCCGAAGGGTATGGCGCCCAGCAGGTAGGCCAGGACCGCAATGGCAATGTATTTAAATGCTAAGATCACGATTTTGCTCCTCCGGTTTTAATCGGCCTGCGCGAGGCCTTTTTGAAGAGAAGTTTGAGCGATGTGCCGTAAAATCCGAACGTCTGACGCAGCCTGTTCTCCAGGTAGCGCTCATATGAGAAATGCACCAGCAGCGGGTCGTTCACCAGGAAGGTGAAGGAGGGAGGATTGGTCCCGCCCTGGTAGGCGCGGTATACCTCCAGCCTTCTGGTACCGCGCGGCGGCGGCGCGTGCGAGGCCACCGCCTCCCTGATCAATCCGTCGATCACATCATCCGGCAGCTTCTTCTGCCTCTCGTCCCAGGCCTCCAGCGCGACGGGTATGATGTTTTTAACGCCCAGCCCGGTGAGGGCCGAGACGAATAAGATGGGGGCGTGCGCGATGAACTTCATGCGGCGGTCCACCAGGGCCACGTAATCGTCCCTGGCATCCTGGTCCGCCAGGTCCCATTTGTTGACCACCAGCACGATTCCCTTGCAGGCCTCCTTGATATAGCCCGCGACGTGCGTATCCTGCGCCGTGATGAACTCGGTGGCGTCCATGACCAGTAGGGCAACGTCGCAGCGGTTGATGGCGCGCAGCGTTCGCACCAGTCCGTAATACTCCAGTCCCAGGCCGGCCTTGCCGCGCTTGCGTATGCCGGCCGTGTCGATCAAAACCACCTCGCGTCCATCGTGCCTGACCACGGTGTCCGTGGCATCCCGCGTGGTGCCGGCGGTGGGATCGACGATGACCCGCTCGGCGCCGGCCAGGACGTTGACCAGCAGGGACTTGCCCACGTTGGGCCGTCCCACGATGGCCAGGCGGGGCTTGCCCTCGTCCTTTTCGACCGCGTCCTGCGGCGGCAGTTTCGCGACCACCGCCTCCAGCAGCTCGTGTATGCCGCGTCCATGATGGGCGCTGATGGGTAGGGGCGCGCCCAGGCCGAGCCGGTAAAACTCCGCAGCGGAGCTGCGCTGCTTCTCAGTCTCGGCCTTGTTGGCGACCAACACCACCTGCTTGCCCAGGCTGCGCAGCTTGTCGGCTATCTCAGAATCGGCGGCGATCAGGCCGTCCCTGGCATCCACCACGAAGATGACCAGATCGGACTCCGCGATGGCGGCCTCCACCTGCTTCTTGACCTTGCGCCCCATCTCGGAGCCGGGCGCGGGCTCCAGCCCGCCGGTGTCGATCAGCGTGACCTCGTGGTCGAGCAGGTCGATGTCGGCGAAGATGCGGTCGCGGGTGGTGCCCGGCAGGTCCTCCACGATGGCGATGGGGGCGCCGGCCAGGCGATTGAAGAGCGTGGACTTGCCCACGTTGGGCCGTCCCACAATGCTGACTATGGGGTTCATCTGCGTGCAACCATTCTAATTCATAAGGCGATATTACTTAATACGTATTACTACGGAGATGAGCGCCGCCGCGGGCTTACTTGTACAGCTCGGCCAGCAGCGTCCTTTGAAAGTGCAGGCGGTTCTCGGCCTGGTCGAATATAACGGAGCGGTATTTATCGATAATGCCCACCTCCACCTCGTCGCCGTGGTGGGCGGGCAGGGGATGCATGACGATGACGTCCTTTTTAGCGTAGGACAGCAGCTTCTCGTTGATCTGGTAGTCGTGGAAGGCGATGCAGCGCTGCTCGTACTCCTCCTCCTGACCCATGCTGGTCCAGACGTCCGTGTAAAGTATGTCGGCATCCTTGGCCGCCATGGCCGGCTCCTCCAGCAGCATGATGTGGCTATCGCTTCTCTCGGCATATTTATTGGCTATCATCAGGATACTGTCTTTGAGGCTGTACTCCGGAGGAGAGGCGATGAGGAAATTGATACCCACCATGGAGCAAGCCAGCAGCAGCGAGTTGGCCACGTTATTGCCGTCGCCGATGAAGGCCAGGTTGAGGCCTTTGAATTTGCCCTTGCGCTCGTAGATGGTGGTCAGATCGGCCAGTGCCTGGCAGGGATGCTCGTAGTCGGAGAGAGCATTGATCACAGGCACGGCAGCATACTCGGCCAGCGTCTCGAGCGAGCGGTGCAAAAAGGTGCGGGCCACCACGCCGTGAACGTAGCGGCTGAGAACATGTGCCACATCGGGCACCGCCTCGCGCTTGCCCAACCCCACCTCTTCGGGGGACATGTAGATAGCATATCCACCCAGCTGATGGACGGCCAACTCGAAGCTCATTCTGGTGCGCAGCGACGGCTTCTCGAAGAGCAGCGCTATATACTTTCCCGCCAGGTTCTGGGGCCAGGGCCCCTTCTTGCCCTTGGCCGCTTTCTCGACGAGCTGCAACACCTCATCCGGCGTGAGGTCTGAAACGGAGAGTATATCCCTTTTGGCCAATTTGCGATAGCTCCTTATTAAGGTATCAGTATACCATAACAGTCAGGGCCGGTCAGTGAATGCGCTCAAAGGTCGTCGTGCAGGCGGGCGTAGAGCAGCGCGTCGATGTTCTCGCCGTTTTTATATACGCCTTTGACCAGACGCCCCTCCAACCTGAAGCCGCACTTCTCAAGGATGTGCGCGGAGGCGGTGTTGCGGGCGAAGACCAGCGCTTGCAGCCGCACCAGATCCAGCTCCTTGAAGCCGAAGTCGACTATCACGGGCACTGCGGCCGAGACGATACCCTTTCTCCAGTAGGGCTCACCCAGCCAGTAACCCAGCTCGGCCGACCGGAGGAAGATGCCTTCCAGCAGCCTGAGACCGATGCCGCCGATGGCCTCTTTTTCGGTAGCGATGGCGAAGTTGGTGACGGGCTCCCTGGTGGAGAGGGCGATCCATTCCCGCGCGTCCGCCGCGGTATAGGGGTGCGGGAAGCGGTCGTCCAGGTTGAGCCAGATCTTGCGGTTGTCGGCGTATTTAACCAGGGCGGCCTCGTCCGAGGGCGCCCAGTCCCTGATGATGAAATCACCTATTCTCTCAAACATACGACCATCGCCGCAGAAGGGCAGACCTATGCGGATTTTGCAGGCTGCCCCGTCTAATCGTCGTCGTAGTAGTACTGAGAGCCTGCGCCGATAGTTACGATGGTCTCACCCTCCAGGCCTGAGGCGATATCCTTTACCACGGCGCGGTACTGCCCCGGCGCCCAGCCCGAAGCATGCAGGTCCCAGTCCGCATCGGCGTCCCATTCCCCAAACCTCTGCAACTGCACTGCAACTTTTCCGTCAGGAGCATAGATAGTCAGGGTCACGACGCCGTTGGGGGTAACGCCGCGCGCATCGATATCAAGCTCTCCCCAGGGACCTATATAGGGATGTTCCGACCAGACCAGCAGGCGTCCGCCTGTATTCACCTTACCGGTTGGCGGCTTATATGAGTCAGTTGGATAGTTGGTCGGGGCAACGGCGGGTGTTGCGGCGGGAGCCGACGGGGATGGGGCCGGGGTTTGAGGAACTGCCTGCTGCCCCGCGGGCTGGCCCGCAGTACTGGGCGACTGTACCACTATACACGCAGTCGCCGGCAGAATCATCACCATCGCCAGTATCATGCCTGCTGAAAGCATACTAAGAACTGATCTCTTCGACACGACAGATTCCTCCTGCATTGTTATTCACCTCATAGGTTCAGTCCGATATGAACCTTCGATTTATAGTCTATATTTATATCTACGCCGCGTCAACGATACGGGCCGACCGACACGGCTGTCCCGTGCCGCAGAACGCTTTAATTGCTATAATGTGCCGTAAGATTGCGGTAATGCAGGCGGGTATGGGTGATGCCTAAAGAAAAGCCCCTCTTGATTCTTTTCGATGGAAATGCGCTGGTACACCGCGCATTCCACGCGCTGCCGCCCCTATCCATCACCAGGACGGGGGAGATGGTCAACGCCGTGCAGGGCTTCGCCAGCACGCTGCTCAAGCTGCTCAAAGAGAACAAGCCCGACTACTGGGCCATCGCCTTCGACCGGGCGGCGCCCACCTTCCGCCACGAGATGTTCGAGGACTACAAGGCACAGCGGCCCAAGACGCCGCCCGAGCTGGTCACACAGATCGAGCGGGTGCATCAGCTGGCCAAGGCATTCAACCTGCCCGTATTCGAGATGGACGGCTTCGAGGCCGACGACCTGATCGGCACCATCAGCACCCAGGCCCAACAAAAGGGCGTGGATACGCTGATCGTGACGGGCGACAACGATATGCTGCAGGTGGTGCGCCCCGGCATACGCGTGATGGCGCCGCGGCGCGGCTTCGCCGACACCGTGGTCTACGATACTCCCGCAGTGAAGGAGAAATACGGCCTGGAGCCGGAGCAGCTCATCAGCTACAAGGCGCTGGTGGGCGACTCCTCGGACAACATACCGGGCGTGAAGGGCATCGGCGACAAGACGGCCGTCAAGCTGCTGCAGCAGTTCAACGATCTGGAGGGCGTCTACAGTCACCTCGACCAGGTCGAGCCCGAGCGGATACGCAACCTGCTGCGCGACAGCCACGAGATGGCGCTGCAGAACGAAAAACTCGCCGCCATAGTCACCGACGTGCCAGTGACATTCGATCTCGACCAATGCAGGGTCAGCTCTTACGACCGCAACAGCGTGGTGGAGCTGTTCCGCGAGCTGGGATTCTCGGCCATGCTGTCCCGCCTGCCGGAGGAGATAGGCCAGGCTTTGGCGCCGATACCGGCAGCAGCCGCACCCACGCAGGAGCCGTCCGGCGCGGGCTTTATCATCGTGGATTCCGCGCAGAAGCTGGATGAGCTGGCGTTGCGTCTTTCGTACGCGGGCACTTTCGCGGCCTCGGTGACGCCCGCTGGGGACAATCCCATGCAGTCGGGACTGGTGGGCATATCGGTTTCGCCCGCCCGGGGCGAGTCCTACTATATACCGATCGGACACGCTACACTGGACCGTGTAAATCAACTGCCGCTGAAAACGATCGTCAAGGCGCTGGGCGCCTATATAACCCAGGAGCGCTACGCCAAAATAGTTTACGACGGGAAGTTCGATATCATACTGCTGGCCCAGAACGGTCTCAAGATGGGCGGGGTCACCTTCGACGTGCTGATCGCCGCCTACCTGCTGGGCGAGAAGTCGCTCAAGCTCAAGTCGCTGGCCTTCAACCGGCTGGGCATCGAGGCCCGCGAACTGGCCGACCTGACGGGCAGCGGCGCCAGGCTGGTTTCGCCGGCGCGCCTGCCCATCGAGCAGGTGGGCGAGCTGGGCTGCAGCGACTCGGACATCACGCTCAGGCTCAAGGAATCGCTGGAGCAGGAGCTACGCAGCGAAGAACTGTGGAACCTATTCAACGACGTCGAGATGCCACTGGTGCCCCTGCTGGCCGAGATGGAGATGAACGGCGTTCTGTTGGACAGGGCGCTGCTGATGGAGATGTCCGCCACGCTGGGCGCGGACATGCAGCGGCTGGAGAAGGATATCTACGAGGCGGTGGGGCACCAGTTCAACCTAAACTCGCCCCAGCAACTGTCGGGCGTGCTCTTCAACGAGCTCAAGCTGCAGCCGCTGCAGGCCAAACGCAAAACGCAGAGCGGATATTCCACCGACGCGGCCACACTGGAGGAATTGAAGGACGCCCACCCGGTGATTAAATTCATACTGGAATACCGCCAGCTTTCCAAGCTGAAGTCCACCTATACGGACGCGCTGCCGGCGCTGATCAATCCAAAGACCGGCAGGGTGCACACCAGCTTCAACCAGACGGGCACCACCACGGGACGACTGTCGTCCAGCGAGCCCAATCTGCAGAACCTGCCGGTGCGGGGGGAGATCGGGGCCAGGATCCGCCAGGCCATCATAGCCCAGCCGGGCTGGATGCTGCTATCGGCTGACTACTCGCAGATCGACCTGCGCGCGCTGGCGCATCTCTCGAAGGACAAGGAACTGATCGACACCTTCCTGCGCGACGAGGATATACACACGCACACGGCCTCGGAGGTGTTCGGCGTGCCGGACAGCGAGGTTACGCCGCGCATGCGCCGCGCCGCCAAAACGATCAACTTCGGTGTGATCTACGGCATGAGCGGCTATGGACTGCAGCAGGCCACCGACCTGAGCAGGGAGGAGGCCGAGCTCTTCATAAAAACCTATTTCGAACGTTACCCAGGCGTGAGGAATTACCTGGATGCCACCAAACGGCAGGCGGCGGCCCTGGGCTATGTGCAGACCGTGCTGGGACGTCGGCGCTTTATACCAGAGATAAATTCCACCAACCGGCTGGCGCGGGAGGCGGCTGAGCGCATGGCCATCAACATGCCCGTGCAGGGCACCTCGGCCGACATCATCAAGATCGCCATGGTCAACCTGCGACGCGAGATGGTCAAACGCGGCCTCAAGACAATGATGACGCTTCAGGTGCACGACGAGCTGGTGTTCGAGGCGCCGTCGGACGAGCTGGAGACGATGAAGCAGCTCGTGCAGGAGATCATGCCCGCAGCCATGAAGCTGGCAGTGCCGCTCAAGATCGACATCAAGGTGGGACGGAACTGGGGTGAGATGTCCTGATGCCCGAGCTGCCCGAAGTCGAGACCATCGTCAACAGCCTGAGGCCTCACGTGGTGGGGCGCAAGATCATCGGCATAATCATCAGGGACACCCGGCCGATACAGAAGATAGCGGTGGACAAATTCTGTGAACGGCTGACAGGGCTGAGCATCAAGGGATTGGAGCGGCGGGGAAAATATCTTGTGTTCAGCCTGTCGCGTGGACTGTATATGATCGTCCATCTGCGCATGACCGGCGCCCTGCTGTGGAACCCCTGCGGTAATGAGCCTTTCACGCGGCTGGAGTTCATACTGGACGACCGCTCCAAACTGGTTTACACAGACGTGAGAAGGTTTGGCACCTTCAATCTGACAAGGAATCCGGATGAGGTTGTGGGCGGCCTGGGTATGGAGCCATTGAGCGACCGGTTCACAGAGGCCGCGCTGGCTGAATATCTCAAGACAAGGCAGACGCCGGTGAAGACGGCGCTGCTCAACCAGGAGCGTATCGCGGGCATCGGCAACATGTATGCCGACGAGGCGCTGTTCGCTGCCGGCATCCACCCGCTCAGGCCGTCCGCGTCGCTCAAACCGACAGAGGTAGCCGCACTGCACCGGTCCATCAGTGCGGTGCTCAGGAAAGCCGTCAAGAACCAGGGCGCGAGCATTAGAAACTACCGCCGGCCGGACGGGGAAGCGGGACGTGCGCACGAGGAGTTCGCTGTAGCTCACCGCGGCGGCTGCAGCTGCCCTCGCTGCTCCACACCCATCAGCCGCATCGTGGTGGGACAGAGGGGCACCTACTTCTGTCCGAGTTGCCAGCCGGTGTCTATGAGGCAAGTAAAAAAGTCAGGAGGTCAGTATGACCAAAGATAAGTGTGCGGGATCTATAGATCCCGCCGCTATCGGTGACCTAAAAACCCTGGTGGGCCTGCTGGGCAGCAAGGACGGCATCACCAGGACCAAGGCCAGGGAAGCCCTGGTCGATATAGGCAGGCCTGCGGTGGCGGCGCTGGTGGGGGCGCTGAAGGACCATAACCAAACCGTGAGGTGGGAGTCCGCCAAGGCGCTGGGACAAATCAAAGACCCCAAGTCCATCGATGCGTTGGTGGCGGCGCTGCGGGACAGGCTGTTCGACGTGCGCTGGCTGGCGGCAGAGGCGCTGATAGCCATCGGCGACAAGTCGATTGCGCCCATACTGCAGGCCGTCGTTGACAATCCTGAGTCGGAAGAGGTCAGGGAAGGCGCGCACCACGTTTTTCACGACCTTCCCGCCAGCAGGTACAGGGATATACTCAAGCCCGTCATCGCATCGATGGAGGACATCACTTTCACGCTGGACGTGCCCATCGTAGCTAAAAAAGCCCTTAAAGCCATGCGTTGAACCTGCTCTGCCTGAAACAGGCCGGCCTATTGCATTACTATATGATTTGTGGTAAAACAGGCCAGACTTTGAAAAGGAGGTGGCCACTATGCCAGCCTGGGTTACAACGATCGACCAGCTCGGACCTGAGAAAGTACTGCACGTTTACGACCCTGCGACCGAATTGAGGGGTGTTGTGGTTGTAGATACCGTATCTATCGGGGGCGCAGCGGGGGGCACGCGCATGCTGCCCGATATTACGACCGAGGAGATCTTCCTGCTCGCACGCGCCATGACGCACAAGTTCGCCATCCTCGATTTTCCCATCGGCGGCGCCAAGGCGGGCATCTGGGCCGAGCCCGGTATACGCGGCCCGCAGCGCAGGGAGCTTATGTTATCCTTCGGCAAGGCCGTCAAGGTGCTGCTGGGCGCGGGCGTCACGCTGGCCGCAGACATGGGCACCGATAACGATGATGTTGCCACCTTCTTCGAAGGCGCGGGCGTGCCCAAGAAATTCACCGGCCTGTCCGCCCAGATGATTGAAGGCGAGCCGTTAGAGGACCACGCCACAGGCTATGGCGTGGCCGTGGCGGCCCTAGCGGCATGCCAGTTCGCAGGCATCAATGTCAAGAACGCCAGGGTGGCCATAGAGGGGTTCGGCAAGGTGGGAGGCGGCGTGGCACGCTACATCAGCGAGTCCGGCGCCAGCGTGGTAGCGATCTCAACCATCGACGGCGGCATCTACAACAAGGATGGTCTGGATGTTAAAGCCCTGCTGGAAGCGCGCAAGACGGCGGGCGACAAGGCCGTGACGGAGTATAAAAAGGCCAAGCGCATTAAAAGCCAGGAGATCTACGGCCTGCCCGTGGATATACTGATTCCGGGCGCAAGGCCGTATGTGATAACCAAAAAGAATGCGGGCAACGTCAAGGCAAAGGTCATAGCCAGCATCGCCAACATACCCATGACGGACGAGGCCGAGGCCATCCTCTTCAAGAAGGGCATACTGGCCGTACCCGATTTCATCTCCAACGCCGGCGGCGTGATACTGGGCGTGGTGGACGTGCTGGGCGGCAGCGCGGATGACCTGTTCAGGGTTCTGCGAGATACCATCGGACCGCTTTCATCCAGCATACTCAGTGAGGCCAAACAGCAGAATATCAATCCCAGAGCGCTGGCGGTGCAGAAGACTACGGCCAAGGTCATGGCAGCCAGGAGTGAGCCGCCCGCAGCCGTGGATCTGGAGAAACTGATCGTCGACATGAGAAAACGTCTGGGCTTTACGGCCTAGTACTCCGCTACAAGTCGATACGGGAGGTTTTTGATGGCACTGACACAGATATACCTTTACGCAATGATCGTCGGGATAATCGTGGCAGTTATCCTGTGGTGGAGGACGAAAAACAGGCGATATTTTTACAGCGCGGCCCTGACTGCATTCATCTGGTGCTGGCCGACCTTCCTGATCGAATGGTACGGCATCTGCATCCTGGGCATCTGGTACAATCCGACGACAACGGTGGCACCCGAAGTCCCCTGGGATTTCCTGGTATGGTCATTTGTGCTGGGTATCGGCCTGCTTTACCTTTACCGCACCCTTTACAACAAGAAGCTTGTGCTGCTGTTTTTCATCATAGCAACGGCCGGCACGCAGGCATTTTTCATCGCCATGTCCATACTGTCCGGTAAATGGGCCCACAGGTTTGGCTGGAACCCTTACTGGGGCTTTGTTCACAACTTCGTTTTATTATGGCTGCTGGTGGCAATCGACATGCTGCTGACAAAGTATGTATTCGACCGGATCGGATTGGGCGAATCCCGAAAATAGATCGTCGATATTAAAATAATACAGCAAGGAGGTCAACTATGGCAGAATCGGCGCAACAAGCCCTGGCGCTGCTGCGTGACGGCAGCCACTTCCAGTGGTACATCATACCACTGCTTCTTCTCGTCATGTACGTCTATGCCAACGAGGTCGAAAAGAAGAACTGGAGCCTGGTGCTGGCCGGCCTGGCCTTCTGGCTGATGGACTGGTTCAACGAGATCTGGAACGGACTGGTCTTCCATTTCACGGGCTTCGCACCTGTGTGGGGCACGCCGGGCAACGGCAGCGCGCTTGTGCTGCTGATAGGCCTCAATATAGAGATCACGTTCATGTTCTCCATCATGGGCATCGTGATGTGCAAGATGCTGCCCTCCGACAAGAACCTGAAGATACTTGGCATAAACAACCGCCTGGTCTTCGCCGTGGTGGGCGCGATACTGGCGGTGTGCATCGAATGCCTGCTCAACTGGGTGGGCGCACTGACCTGGGAGTACAGCTGGTGGAACCTGGGCGCACCGTGGCTGATCTGGCTGATCGGCTACCTGCCCTTCTTCCTGGTAAGCTACTGGGTGCTGGACATGAAGACCATGAAGAGCAAGCTGATAACGGTCGGCGTGATTGCCGCCGTCGATATCATCTCGCTGATACTCTTTATGTGCATTCTCAAGTGGATTTAATGCCCGGAACCTAACCGATCACAGAGGCCGCTTTTGGAAAAGCGGCCTCTGTTTTTCCAAATAAGCAGGCCAGTCCTCCAAAAGTATGACCGGCTTATGGTAAATAAGTACTATGCGCCGGAATTATTACATCCCTTTAAAACCATTCCAACCTCCGATGGCGTGTGCCCCTGCAACAGCTATACTTCTCTTCAGAGAGGAGATTATTACGTGATGCCTGTTAAAAACATTTTCGAACCCCGCAAACACACCGTGTCGGAATACCCCGTGACCTTCGGCAGCAACGGGGTGAAGCTTTACGGTACGCTTTTCATGCCGTCCGGCGCATCCGGGTACCGCCGCCTTCCGGGCGCGGTCATGTGTCACGGCTACAGCGGCGACCATATAGCTTTTGAGAACAGCGCCAGGGCACTGGCTTCCAGCGGGATAATCGCACTGACCTTCGATTTCCGCGGCCACGGATGCAGCGACGGAATATTGGACGACAATATCGTGAGCGACGTTCTGGACGCGTGGGAGTTCCTGCGCAGCCGTCCGGAGGTCGACCGTAAGAGCATGGGACTGATAGGTCACAGCATGGGCGCATTCTCCGCCATACTGGCGGCAGGCAGGCTAAAAAAGGCCAAAGTGCTGGTGGCTCTGGCCTGCCCCGGCGAGATCCGGAACAGAATCGTGCGGAATCCCAGACACTTCGCCCAGCCACTGCTGCGGCTGATCGCCAGGACGATGTTCCAGTATTTCAACTGGATTAACAAAGTGAAAATACGCGTGAACTGGAGGAGGTTCCTGGAATTCTGGATCAAGACCAGGCCTTCTGAGGCGCTGGCGGAACTTGAGGGATGCGCCAAACTTTTCGTTTTCTGCCTGGGCGACCAGACCGCCCCCTACAACAGGTTCCTCTACTCATACGCCATGGCCAGCGAGCCCAAGCAGGTCATGATCTCAACAGGACACCACACCTCTATGATGGAGCCGACCGAGCTGCGCGAGCAGTGGCATAAATGGGCCATAAGCGCGCTGCACGGCAGGCATCCCTATTCTTAACAGGCCGGTACCCACAATCCAAACCTCCTTAAATAGGACCGGGGGGCCGCAAGGCCCCCTGTTCCATTTATACAGCTACCGTTGTATAATCGCCTGAAAATGGGCATTTTCGAACGAATCGCGGACGCCATCTTTCGCATGGCCAGCGCCGGAGAAAGTAAAAAGAGGTGGATCTATACTGCACTGGCGGTATTCCTGTTCAGCTGCTTCCTGGCCCTGTTCTTCATCGGCGCATACTTCACCGACAGGTGGCTGCGCCTGCCCCAAATAATGTACATGCCCTGGAACCTTGTACTCGGACTGGTACTGCTATTGCCCGGCACGACCGCAGTGCTCTGGACCTACGCACAGTTCTTCAGGGCCAGGGGCACACCCGTGCCCATCAACCCACCCCAGGAGCTCATCATCACCGGGCTCTATGCGTACAGCCGCAATCCCATGTTGATGGGCATATTCCTGGTATTCTTCGGCGTGGGAGTGCTGACCGGCTCCATAGCGCTGACCTTCATCTTCTCTCCCCTGCTGGTGCTCTTCTTCTACTTCCAGATCACCCTGGTTGAGGAAAAGGAGATGGAGATGAAGTTCGGCCGGGCCTACCTTGAATATAGACGGAGGGTGCCCCGGTTCTTCCCGCGGTTAAGCCGCAGCAGGTAATGTAAACCTGAAGGTGCTGCCCCCACCCGGCTCGCTCTCCGCCCAGACCTTTCCGCCGTGCAGCTCCACGTATTTGCGCACCAGCGCCAGCCCTATTCCGGCGCCCCCGTAGTTGCGCTGCCGCGACCTGTCGGCTTTGTAGAAGTGGTCGAAGATGTAAGGTAGATCGGCGGGGTCGATGCCGCTGCCGGTATCGGAGACTGAAACCATCAAGCCGTTCTTCTCTTTAACAGCGGCGATACTGATGCTGCCTCCCTGCGCGCTGAAATGCAGCGCGTTCTCCAGCAGGTTGTGCAGCACCTGCCTGATACGCAGACCATCTATCCTGACACGCGGCAGGTCCGGGGTCAGGTCGGCGGACATGGCAACTCCCTTCTCCTGGCAGCGTGCCTGAAAGACAGCCGCTTCAGCATTGATGAGGTCCGCAATATCCGTCTCCTCTATTTCAAGCTTCAACTGCCCCGCCTCGGCCAGCGTGAGCTCCCGCAGGTCGGTGATGAGGCGGTTGAGCAGGACCGTTTCGTCGTAAACGGGGGCGATCTGCTCGGGTGTGGGCGCGATGACGCCGTCCAGCCAGGCCTCGAGGTTGCCCTGCACCACGCTGAGCGGATTGCGCAGCTCATGGGCAACATCAGCCAGCAGCTGCTTGCGGCTCCTCTCTTTCATCTCAAGCTGCTCTGCCATGGTATTGAAGGCGGCAGATACATCACCGACCTCGTCGTCACTTCTGTGCGTAACACGCTGGGACAGGTCGCCGGAAGCCACCTTGCGCGCCGAGGATGCCAGCTCCCGCATGGGCTTGGTAACCAGCACGCTGACGAATATTCCCAGCGCCACGGCGACGGCCAGCGCCACAACCGCTGCAATGCCCAGCGAGCGCTGCGAATCCTGCAGAAAGGTCTGCTCGGCCTGACCCAACCCCATTACGCCCGTCTCCGGATGTACGCACATGCAGATAGTGCTGTGCTGCTCGCAATAGGTATTGAAATTGGCATTTACGGCCTGGTTGACCCATATCGCCAGGGCGCCGATGCTTAACAGCGCCAGTCCGGCAAAAAGCAGGCTGAGCTTGACCGACAGGCTATTCATGTTGCGGCTCCAGTTTATATCCCACTCCCCGCACCGTTATCACGGGGTTATCGGCGTCGCCCCCTATCCTGGCAAGCTTCTGCCTGATATTCTTGATATGCGCATCAATAGTCCGGTCATAGCCCTCATAGGCCTCGCCAAAGGCGGAGTCCATGAGCTGCAGGCGTGTAAAAACCCGCCCGGGATTGCGGGCCATCACCGCCAATAGTTTGAACTCGGCCGCCGTTAAACCGACCACATTATCCTTATATTTAACCTCATGCCTGTCGAAGTCGACCAGCAGGTCACCGTTGACAAGCCTTTCCGCCGTCCTGGCGCCATCCGAATATCTGCGCAGTACTGCTGCAACCCTGGCCGACAGCTCGCGAGGGCTGAAGGGCTTGGTGACGTAATCGTCGGCACCGATCTGCAACCCCACTATCCTGTCCAACTCGTCATCCCTGGCCGTGAGCATGATGACCGGCATGTCCGAGAAGGCACGTACCGCGCGGAAGACATCTATACCGTCCATACCGGGGAGATTGAGATCGAGCACCATCAGATCCGGTTTCAGCGTGCGTGCCTTCTCCACCGCGTCTTTGCCGTTTCCCGACAGTATTACCTCAAAGCCGTCCTTTTCGAGATAGACCCTGACCAGCTCGCAAACTTTGGTCTCGTCATCCACTACCAGTATCTTTCTGCGCGACATTTTCAGATACTCCCTTTAGCTGATTTTAGCATACATAAAATAAAGGGACGAAGAGGTCGAGGCTTCGTCCCTTTGCAGGAGGATGATTATACACCGGAGGAAATTGTCATATCACTATCGGAAGCAACAACCTCCCCTGAAACCGGTCGTGCCGCCGGAGCTGCCCTGGTTATACCCCGGGCAGGCGGGACATCTGGCCCCACCCGGTATATACACATCATCCGGGTCGGCGTTTCCCGATCCCTGACCGAAGCAAGGGCCCGAGCACCAGGGGCCGCGCGCATATTGCGCATCTGAAACCTGTCCTGCCTGGTAGGATTGCGATGCCGCCTGGGCAACACCACCTCCGGTCAAAGCCAGAGTAATACCCACTGAAGCGAACACCAGCAATATTGCCATGAGCACAGGAATTCCAAATTTAATCCAGTTATTCATAATAGTGCACCTCCATTGCGCTTTTCTTTATAAGGAAATTGTACAGGCCGATTGTGAATTTATGATGAAAGACCGGGGAGGTTTGGATGAAGGTTAACAATTGCGATTAAACGGAGCTGCGCCTGACCCTGCGCCGGTAGTATTCGTAAGCTCGGACAACGGCGGTGGAGGCCCGTGCGACCGAGGGAAATACGGCGAATCCCGCATCGAGCAGCCTCTGAAATGACTTCTCGGGCAGGCCGTCGTCGCCGGGAGCGGTATTGACATTCATGGCCATCACAAATGGTTTAGGCGCGACCTCACCCCAACCTATAAGGGCATCTGTATGCAGTTTGAACTGGAATTCGCGCGGCACGAAGGGATCTTGCTCGGGCGTCGAGTGCAGCAATATCAAGTCCACCCCTTCCCATACACCCACAGCAGCCAGGGCCTCTTTGGCCTTGTCGACTCCCCAGTATGGGTTTATGTCAAGCGGATTCTTGAAGATGTTGCCAGCTTCGAACTTATATATATTCCAGAGCGCCTGTTTAAATTTCTGTGGCAATAGGGGCATGGTTAGGCCGGCGCGGCAGCTGTCATCAGAGGCCTGCACGCAGGAGCCGCCTCCGTGTCCGACCACCAGTGTACGCAGCCCGGTGATTTCAGGGCAGCGCTGCAGCACTGTGACTACATCGAACATCTCCTGGACGTTGTACACCCTGATGGCGCCGGTCTGGCGCAGCAGCGCGTCCCAGGTCAGGCTCGATCCGGCGATGGCGCTGGTGTGGGACACTGCCGCCTGCGAGCCCCCGCCCGTGTCCGCGCATTTAAATACGATTACAGGTTTGGCCTCGGCCGCCCTGCGCAAAGCCTTGAGCAGACGCGGCCCCTGGTTGGTGCCCTCGATGTAAGCGGTGATGATCCGGGTAGAGGGGTCATCTGTTAAATACTCCAGCAGGTCGCATTCGTTGACGTCGCTGGCATTGCCGTAGCTGACGACCTTGCTGAAATCGATGTTGCGTCGGTTGGCCTCCCTGATGCCGATGATGCACTGTCCGCCACTCTGAGCCAGGTATCCCACACTGCCGGGCTTTTTTGAGAAATGCGTACCGAATGCCAGGCCGGACTCCGGGCAGTATATGCCCATGCAGTTCGGACCGATAATGCGAATCCCGTAGCGGCGGGCGATGTCCACCATTCGATCCTGCAATTCCCGACCCGAGCTGTCCTCGATCTCGCTGAAACCGGAGGTGAAGAAGTGCATCACTTTGACACCTTTCCTGCCGCATTCCTCCATAAGCTGAAGGACGTACTTACTCTGAACAGCGGTGATCACGTAGTCGACCGGGCCGGGGATAGCGCTAATGCTTTGATATATCCTGATGCCGCAGACCTCCCCTTCAACCTCTCCCACCGCGTAGAGCGGAGCCTTGTAACCGTAATCGAGCAGCATCCTGACGAACTGGTTGCCCAGCTTGAACTTGTTGAGCGAATCGGGAACGGTACCGACTACCGCAGTGGATCGCGGATGAAAGATATAGTCGAGCGCAGGGCGATCTATATTGGGAGATAACTCATCAGTCCTTTTCAAAACGCTATATTCTAATCTAAAAGGAAGTAAAAAATCCAGCTTCATATACGCCGTTCCGGTGACTGCAAAGATCCGGGCGGAGTGCAGCCTGCCGGCGACAAAATGACAGCGGGCGGCCATCGGACCGCCCGCCGATTATTGCATTGAAATATGGCCCTAAAGCCCGAGCTGTGCGGCCACGTTCTCTCGATGAAAATCCGCGTCGCCGTATGCTATCTCTCCTGCCTTAGCCCGGCGGAAGTAGAGGTGCATATCATGGTCCATGGTAAAGCCGATGGCGCCGAATATCTGGTGTGCCAGCACGGCCACGCGCTTGAAGGCGTCGCTGGTCCAGGCTTTGGCCATGGAGACCTCCATATCGGAGGGCAGACCCTCGCTCTCGGTCCAGGCCGCCTTGTAAGTTATAAAGCGTGAGCCATCAACGTCGGTAACCATGTTGGCACAGTAGTGCTGTATGGCCTGGAAGGAGCCTATGGGACGGTTGAACTGGACCCTCTCCTTGGCGTAGCTGACCGCCATATCAAGGGAGGCTTGGGCACCACCCACCATTTCGGCCGACTTGCAGACGGCGGCCTTCCTGAGTATGGACTTGACGACAGGCCAACCGCCGTTCAGCTTGCCCACAAGGTTATCCGCAGGCACCTTTACGTCCTTGAAGGTCACCTCGCACAGTTTGTCACGCGCCAGTGTCTTGAGCAGCGTGACCTTCAGACCTGCACTTTTAGCGTCCACCAGGAAAATGCTCACGCCGTCCTCGGGATTGGAGCTCTTTTCAGTGCGCGCCACGACCAGCATGTTATCGGCGGTATTGGCATCCGGCACGAACATCTTGGTCCCATTTAAAACATAGTTGCCGCCTGCCGACTTAGCTTCTACATCAAGCGAGGCCGGTGAATAGGTGCCCTCCTCGCCGGTCAGCGCCAGCGTCATGATCATATCGCCGGAACATATCTTGCTCAGATAGTCTTCTTTTTGTTTTTCGCTCCCTGCCGCCAGCAATGTGAAGCCGGCCAGCACCACCGTAGAGAAGAACGGCCCGGGCACTATGTTATAGCCCATCTCGTCCAGCAGGACGGTAAGATCCAGCAAGTTGCCACCGTTGCCGCCGTACTTCTCGGGGAAGGGCAAACCCATCCAGCCCAGCTCGGCCATCTTTTTCCAGAGGTCCCGCGAGAGGCCGGTTTCGCTTTCATCCAGTTCGCGCACGAGCTTCTTGGGACATTCCTTGCTCAGAAATTCACGCGCCGATTTCTTTAACATCTCCTGTTCTTCGTTCAATCCCAGATCCATGTTTGTCCCTCCCGGTTTTTATTAATAGTCTTCTGCTTTATTTACGCTTGAGCCCCAGCCCACGCTGGGCCAGGATATTCCTCTGTATCTCGGAAGTGCCCGCGCCGATGACGGCCGACAGTGAGTCCAGGTATCCCAGCGCGAACCTGCCTTTGAGCGGTGCATACTTCGAGCCGGGCCAGAGCTGCCCGTATGGGCCCATTATCTCCAGGCCGGTATCGGCCAGCTTTCTGCTGAGTATGGTGGTCACCAGCTTGATCTCCGAGGCCTCTATATTAGGGAAGAGGTTGTTGTCCATCATCCATGCCGTGCGATAGTACAGCACATAGGCGATCTCGATCTCGATGGCAAGCTCCGCCAGCCTGGCCCTGATCCCGGCATCCCGGCTTAGCAATTTGCCGTTGCGCCTCGTTTCCTTAGCATATTTAATTAAATCCTCGAAGCGCCGGCGGAAACCTCCCATGGATATGACCAGACGCTCGAAGTCCAGGGCCACCATGAGGTAGTAGAATCCCATGTTCATCTCGCCCACCACGTTCGCTTTAGGCACGCGGACGTTATCGAAAAACACTTCATTAAACGAGTGGAAGCCGTCGATATTGATGATGGGTCTGATCGTAATGCCGGGCGTCTTGTTGTCCACGATAAATAGCGTGGTTCCTTTATAGGGCTGGGCATTCATATCGGTTCGTGCCACCATCCATCCGCAGTCCGACACGTGCGCCCCACTGCCCCAGATCTTCTGCCCATTGACTACAAGAAAATCGCCGTCCTCCACCGCTCTGGTCTGAATGGCGGCCAGGTCTGAGCCTGCATTGGGCTCGCTGTAGGCCAGCCAGAACTTGAGGTCGCCTTTTACTATTTTAGGTATCCACTCTTGCTTCATCCGCTCATTGCCGAATCGGAGGATGGTGGGTCCGGAGATAAGTGTCGAAACGTCCATTCCCGGCGCGCCGTAGTAACTGAGGATATCAAAAAATATGGCCTGTTCTACAAACGATCGTCCGCCACCTCCGTATTCCTTCGGCCAGGCCATGGTAAGCCACCCGCGCTCACCCATTTTTCGTCTGAATTTCTCAACTTCCGGATCCCTGATCTCGAATTCACCAATTGCACCATAACCACCCGGCCAATACAAATCCCTTTCTGCATAGCTCTGCGGCATCTCGGCAAGTATGAACTCCTCGACTTCCTGCCTGAATTTGTTTTCAGCTTCGCTTAAGCGAAAATCCATGACCCTGAGTAAACCTCATTTATTCAGATACAGCTATTTCCGCGGCAATCCCAGACCGCGCATGGCGATAATATTGCGCTGGATCTCGTTGGTGCCGCCGCCTACGCCGATGGACAGAGACGCCAGGTAGCTCCTGAACAGCTCAGCATTTCCCACCGCCCGCGGTGAGCCGAAGGCAAGCTGGCCGTACTGCCCCATTACACGCATGCCGGCGTCCGATATCCTGCGCAGCAGCTCGCTGCCGAAGATCATGGCCTGGGACGATTCATAGTTGGAATGCCCGCCCTTGCTGTAAATCCATGCTATGCGGTAGCAAAGCATGCGCGCCACCTCGATTTCAATGGCCATCTCGGCCATCAGGCTGCGCATGTGAGGATCCTCGGATATCAGCCGACCGTTTCTCTTATTGGTTTTAGCATACTTGATCATATGGTCCAAGATCAGCTTATTCCATGCTGCAGTCTGGACTCCGGATCGTTCGAAGTCCAGCGCCATGGCAAGCTGGAACCAGCCGTTATTCTTCTGGCCGACCAGGCCGTTTTTAGGGACGCGCACATCATCGAAAAAGACTTCGTTGAAGGAATGACAGCCGATGATATTGATGAGGGGACGAATGGTAATGCCCGGGCTTTTCATATCGATCACAAACATGCTCATGTTGCGGTGCTTGGGCGCCTCGGGATCGGTGACGGCGCCCAGCCAACAGTAGTCGGCATAGTGGGCATAGCTACACCAGATCTTCTGACCGTTGATGATGTAGTTGTCCCCCTGCTCCGTGGCACGCGTCTGCAGGGATGCAAGATCGGAGCCCGCGTTGGGCTCGCTGTAACCCAGGCAGAATATTATATCGCCCTTTGCGATGCGCGGGATGTAATCCTTCTTCTGCTCGTCGCTGCCGAAATGCTGCAGCGCCATGCCCACCCAGTTGACCGTGATCTCGGTCTCGATACTGACCGGCGCATCGCTATAGGTGAGTTCCTCGGCAAGTATAAGGCGCTTGATATGCCCCAGTCCCGCACCACCCATTTCAACGGGATAGGCCGGCGCCAACCACCCCTTCGCCCCGAGTTTCTTCTGAAACTCGCGAGATATTTTCCACGACTCCTCCGTCTCCTGCCAGAAACCGGTGGGCAGCTCACGCCAGCGCTGCGGTATGGCGGTTTTCAACCAGGCCTTTACTTCTTCGCGGAACGCTTCCTCTTCAGCACTGAATTTGAAGTCCATGGCTTATCCTCCTGTCTTCACATGTCCGGCTTACCATGCCCTGTCATCGGCCGGTTCATCAACCGCCGGGCTGCCCGCCATTTTATCAAAATGATTAACCTTTAATCAATATTAACTAATCGGTTAATCAATAAATTTTGTTAAACGTATTTTACGTTCAATAATTTCACAAGAATTGAGACTGATAACAGGTTTACATGATTTCTTAATTGTTATAAAATAAGCCGAAATCTCCAGGGGGTAGCAGCATCATGAGATATTTCGAGGACTTTAAGCTGGGAGAAAAAGAGGTTACCAGGGGACGCACGATCACGGAGGCTGATATAACGATGTTCGCTGCTCTTAGCGGCGATTGGTACCCCCTCCACGTCAACGAAGAAGTTGCCAAAAAGACCATCTTCGGCGGGCGCATCGCACACGGATTCCTGGTGCTCTCCGTAGCATCCGGGTTTGTTACACCATACGAGACTGCATTAATAGCCTTTTACGGCATGGACAAGGTGAGGTTTACCGGGGCCACCAAACTGGGAGACACAATACATCTGGAGACCGAGGTAGTTGAACTCAAGGACAAGGGGGACCTTGGTGTGATATCCAGCCAATGGCATGTCAAGAACCAGCGCAACGAAGACGTGGCCATCTGTCTGGTCAAGGTGGCCGTTTCCAAAAAGCCGAAAGTTTAGAACGATCAGTATAAAGATAAAGCAGGTACAGGGTAGTGATGCAGAGGCCAATATCAACTTCCACGCTCAGCAGAGATGGCTCACATCCGTGCCTATATCCGGCATCCGATACCAGGTCGGAAACAGCCGCAGTATGAAATTCCATCGAATCTAAATATTAAAGGAGGCATATAATCATGGCTGGCAGAGTTGGAATAGTGGCGGCCGCATCGACAAAGTTCGAAGCCGCCAAACCCTACGATCACCTGATGGACCTCGTAGTGGAGGTCACGGACAAGGTCGTCGAGGCCGCGGGCATCAATCTCAAAGACGATGTCGAAGCCGTCATCAGCTGTTCACAGGACTTCTGGGACGGCAGGACGATCTCATCCATGCCCATACCTGATGCGACCTGTTCGCATCTCAAGGACGAGTCCAAGGTGGCGGGGGACGGCGCCTACGCGGTGCTCTACGGCGCCATGCACATACTTTCGGGCGATAATAAACTGATCCTGGTAGTAAGCCATTGCGAAGAGTCGATCACCGACGGCACCATGATAGAGAACTGGTCCATCGACCACATCTATCACCGCTGGCTGGGTCTCGACTACACTATGGGCGCAGCCATGCAGGCCAGGCGCTATATGGACAAATACAAGGTAACCCCCGAGCAGTTCGCCAGGGTCGTGGTGAAAAACAAGGGCAACGCGCTTAAAAACAAACTGGCTCAGGAGGCGATGGAGCTTACCGTCGACCAGGTGCTCAAATCGAAAATGCTGGCCGATCCCATAACCGCACTGCAGAAGAAGCCTGTATCCGACGGCGCCTGTGCCATGATAATGGCCAGCGAAGAGGTGGCTAAAAAACTGACACCCAATCCGGTGTGGATAACCGGCGTTGGTAACTTTTACGAGCATCACAACCTGGGCGATCGCGACCTGGCGGAATGCGATGCGTTGATAAAATCCGCCAAAAGGGCCTATAAAATGGCGGGAATCAACAACCCGGCCAAGGACCTGGACCTGGTCGAGCTCTCCGAGTACTACGCACCGCAGGAGTTGCTGTGGACCGAGGGGCTGGGCTTGTGTGGACGGGGTGAAGGAGGCAAGCTGATCGACAGCGGCAAAACTCAGCTCAAGGGCGAGATACCGGTCAACCCGTCGGGTGGATTGCTCTCGGGCGTGCCTGTCAATGTAGCAGGCATGGCCAGAGTGGCTGAAGCGGTCTGGCAGCTGCAGGGCAAGGCAGGAGAGCACCAGATAGCAGGCGCCAAGCGAGCGGTCGCCCACGGCTGCGACGGACTGGCCGGCCAGATGCACTGTGTACTCGTTCTCGAAAAGGGAGGTAAATAAGATGTCAAACAGGGTTGCAATTGTCGGAATAGGCCAGACGACCCACAGTGGCCGCAGGCCATATGTTAATGACGGCGAGCTGATTTACGACGCCGTGACCAAAGCCCTGGCGGACGCCGACCTCAGCATAAACGACATGGAAGCAGTGATGGCGGGAAATATGGACTTTTTCGAAGGCCACCACCTCAATGACGCCATGCTCAATCTCTACAGCGGAGCGGCCGGCAGGCCGGGCTTTAAAATGAACACGGGCGGCACGGTAGGGACCATGACCGTGATACAGGGCTGGTACCATGTAGCCTCCGGCCTTTACGACCTGGTGCTGGTAATCGGCTGGGAAAAACACGATGAGGGGCTGGTAACGCCGGCCATATCAACCATCACCGACCCGGCGGTAGACCGTCATTTCCTGGTGGGGGCCATCGGCGGTCTGGCGACGGTATCTGTAGCCTACATGCAGAGGAGTGGCTGCAAACTGGAGCACGCGGCCATGGTACGCGCCGATGCATCACGCGCCGCGCACAGGAATCCCAACGCACACATGCGTGAGATATACTCCGTAGAAGATGTCATGAACGCCAGAATGGTGATGTACCCGCTCAATCTTCTGATGTGCTGCCCCACCAGTCTGGGCGCTACCGCAATGGTGCTGGCCAGCGAGAGCAAAGCCAAGAAGATATGCAAGAAGCCGGTCTGGATAAAGGACCACGTGACGGTGCACGTGGAGTACGGGGGCGCGCAGTTCGGAATCGGAGAGAAGCGCTGGACCTCCCATATGGAAGCCGGCGCCAAGCTGTTTAAACGCAACCATATCACCAAGCCTATGGTGGAAACACAGGTCTTCGAGATGTACGATCCCTTCGCCTTCGCTATACCCATGTGGCTGGAGGACTTCCTGGTCTGCGAGCCGAACGAGGGCTGGAAGCATGTGGAGAAAGGTGATCTCAAACTTGAAGGTTCATACCCGGTAAGCCCGTCCGGCGGCGTGCTCTGCACCAACTCGATCGGAGACTCCGCCATTCTGAGAGTGGCCGAAGCAGCCCTGCAGGTCAGGGGAGACGCCGGCGAGCACCAGGTTACCAGAGAGGTCAAGCAGGCACTGGCCAGCGGCTTCGGCGGCTCATACTGGTCGGATCTGCTGTTGCTGAGCAAGACCATGGATTAACTGGAGGGAATGATAGATATGAAACAGAGACAACAGGAAGAGTTAATTTATATCAATCCGACCATGAAAATCCCGTATAAATGGAGGACGGGCGAGATGTGGGGCGAGTTCTTCAGGGAACTGAAGGAAAACGGCATAATCTATGCCAACGAGTGTCCCACCTGCGGGCGTAAGTTCTGCCTGCCCAAGACCGTCTGCCCCAGAGACCATACTAAATGCACGGACAGGTCCAAATGGATACCGGTCGGGCCGAAGGGAACCGTCGTGTCATATTTCATGGCAGAGCAATCGTTCCTGCTGCCGACCACGGGCGAGATGCTGAAAATCCCCTTTGCAGTGGGCATCATATTGCTGGACGGTGCAACCGCCATAATACAGCATCAGCTCGAGGAGACGGACGAGTCGAAGATTAAAATTTTTATGCGTGTCGAAGCGGTTATCAAGCCCAAGGAGGAGCGCAAAGGCAACATCTTCGACATCGTCCACTTCAGGACCATTACCGAGTAACGAAAGAAGAGATAGGAAGGAAAGAGATATGGCAGCAGTAAAGAAAGAGCCGGTCATCTTTGAAGGCTATGTCATTATGCCCTACAAGTACTCCGTGGGCTCCATGGCCAGCAAGTTTTTCATCAAAATCAGGGACAGCAAGGTGATCAGTGGCGCCAAATGCCCGAAATGCGGCTTCGTAAACGTACCGCCCCGGTCCGTCTGCCCCAAGTGCTTCAGCAAGGTGGAGGAATTAATAGACCTGAGCGGCAAGGGCACACTGGAAACCTTCACCATCGTACACTACGAATCGGCTGTGCAGGCCATCAAACCACCCTACGCCATAGGTGTGATCAAGCTGGATGGCGCAGACACGGGCATGACGCACTTCATTGGCGACGTCGACGCAAAATCGATCAAGTCCGGTATGAAGCTGGAGCCGGTGTTCAAGGACAAGCGCGAAGCAACTATCTTTGATATCGAGTATTTCCGTCCCGCAAAATAGTTTAAATACCAATAAAGATTATTGAGAGGAGGCATGTATGGAAAACAAGGTCATTATTACAGCGGCATTAGCAGGATCGGCCACGTTCAAAAACAATAATCCGGCCACGCCCTACACACCCAAGGAGTACGCTGATGAGGCGGAGAAGGCTTTCAAAGCCGGCGCCAGTATGGTACACATCCATGGACGCGATGAAAAAATGGGTGGGTATCATACCTCCGATGTTGAAATGGTAAAAGCCACTTACGACGCCATCAAACAGCGCTGCCCAGACCTGATCATCCAGGTCACTTCCTCGGTGGGTTTCCCCTGCCAGGTAGGACCCTTTCCCGAGTCGGACTGCGTGAACCTGATCAATAACCTGATCAAGCTCAATATGGAGTCGAGGATCCGCTCCATCAGGGCCATCAAACCGGAGAGCGCTTCGCTCAATACCAACACTATGAACTTCAGCGTACTGGACCGCAAGACCGGCCAGATACTGATCGACAACGTCTTCGTCAATTCCTTCGGCATGCTGCAGGACTTCGGCAAGGAGATGGAGGAGATGGGGTGCAGGCCGGAGGCCGAGCTCTATGACATCGGTGGCCTGGACAACTGGATTTTGATCTCCAAGCAAGGTTTCTTCCGCAAGCCCTATAATTTCAATTTCGTATGGGGCGTCAACGGCGGACAGAAATTCAGGCCGGAGGTGTTTGTCGCAATGGTAAATGCCCTGCCACCCGACTCCAACTTCACCACCTGCGCGGTGGGCACCGAGCAGGTGCCCGCCATTATGCAATCATGTCTGATGGGAGGGCATATGAGAGTGGGGTTGGAGGACAACACCAGGATGCCCGACGGAGAACTAGCCAAAGGCAGCTATGAACAGGTAGAGTTGGCCGTTAAAATAGCCGCCATGCTGGGAAGGGAGCCGGCTACTCCGGCCGAGGCCCGCAAGATCCTCGGTATTACAAAAAAATAATATCCGTTTTTCCCGTATAATATATAGTTAACTTAAACTTGCCGGTAGGCTGAGGTCAGCTCAGCCTCCCGGCAAGTTGATTGTATATTAATTAGACTTAAGGAGCAGCAGATGGAAGTTATTCAGGAAGGCAAAGGTCAACTGGTTGGATGGCACGACCCGGACGAGAACCGGGAGTACGTTCTGCACAACAAATCGCGCGCTCTCAAGGACAAGACCATGACCGCGAGCGAGGCGGTGAGCAAATTCGTCAAGGACGGCGACTTCATAGCCAGCGGCGGTTTCGGACACATTCGCGTCTCCATGAATATAATCTACGAGATCATACGCCAACGCAGGCGCAACCTGATCATGGCCGGCAAGACGGCTGTACATGATCTGGACGTGCTGGTGGGCAACGGCTGCGTCGACAGGGTCGAGGTAGCCTACAGCTTCGGCCATGAGGTCAGGGGGCTTTCCCCGGCCAGTCGACGCATGGTGGAATCCGGCAAATGCAAGGTTGTCGCAGAGATCAGCAACTCCGGCTACCAGTGGAGGTTCCTGGCGGGTATGATGGGCCTGCCCTTCATACCCAGCCGCAACCTGCTGGGCACAGATACGGGCGCTTATAGCTCCAGCAAGGTAGTTAAAGATCCCTTCAGCGGCAAGCCTATAAACCTGATACCGGCAGCCTATCCGGACGTAGCTTTCATCCACGTGCACCGCTGCGATATCTACGGCAACTGCCAGATCGACGGCATCATGGTGGAGGACTTCGAGCTGGCACGCTGCGCACGCAAGCTCATCATAACCACCGAGGAGATCGTGGACAACGAGATCATCCGCAGGGAGCCCTGGCACACCTGCATTCCTTTCTATGTTGTGGACGCCGTGGTGGAGCAACCCTACGGATCACACCCCTGTGAAATGCACAATAAGTACTTCTTCGACGAGGAACACATCGCCGAATGGCTGGCGCTCTCCAAGACCGAGGAGGGCGTCAAGCAATATTCGGACAAATACATTTTCGGTGTCAAAGATTTCGATGAGTACCTGGAGGCCTGCGGCGGTCTAAAGAAAATCGAGTTCCTGCAGAAGAGGGAAGCCATGCGTGTGCCGCTGGTTACACCCTGGCGTAAATAAATGCTGTTACAATGAACCAGATTATAAGGGAGAATGAATAACAGATGGCCAACAATCAAAACGGCAGATATAACATGCGCGAATTCCTGGCATACACCGGCTCCAGTATACTGGAGGACGGCAGATCTGTCTTTGTAGGCACGGGCCTTCCCATGATAGCCGGCATGCTGGCCCAGAAGACGCACGCCCCCAATTTGCTGATCATATTTGAAGCCGGGGGTGTGGGGCCCATACTGCCCGAACTGCCTATTTCGGTGGGGCAGGCCCTGACCTGCTACAAGGGTGTCATCGCCACCAGCATGCATGATGTGATGTCATGCTGTCAGGCCGGCTTTATCGATTACGGCTTCCTGGGTGCAGCACAGGTCGATATGTACGGAAATATCAATACTACAGTTATCGGCGACCACGACTTGCCCAAGGCACGACTGCCGGGGAGCGGCGGCGCCAACGATATCGCTTCCTTTGCCCACAAGACCATTATCATTGTGGGTGGACAATCCAAGCGCACTTTCGTCAACAAGGTCGATTTCCTCACCACCCCAGGCTTTTTAACGGGGCCGGGTGCCAGGGAAAAGGCAGGACTGCCCGCCAAAACGGGACCTTTCAGGGTGATCACACAGCTGGCGGTCTTCGGTTTCGATGAAAAGACCGCACGCATGAAGCTGATTTCGCTCCATCCGGGCGTCACTATTGAAGAGGTCCGCGATAACTCGAGCTTCGACCTAATTATCCCTGACAAGTACGCGGTGAGTCCCGAACCGACGGACCGGGATCTCGAGATACTGCGCAAGGACATCGATCCTACAGGCATGTTAATCGGCAAATAACAGGCAGGAGACTGAATTACTATGGACTTCGAGCTTAGTGAAAACCAGCGCATGATCGCCAACGCTGCCAGAGAGATCGCGGCTGAATTCGGCCCCGAATACTGGCGCAAAAAAGAAGATAAGCAAGAATTCGGCAGCGAATTCTGGAAGGCTATATGCGACGCTGGTTTTCCCGGCATAGTCATACCGGAGGAATACGGGGGTTCCGGCAACGGCGCAACCGAGCTTTTCATCGCTATGGAGAATCTGGCAGGCTGGGGTTGTGGCATGGCGGGAGCCTGGTACCTGATCCTGTCGGAGGTCTTCGGCGGACTGAGCATTTTAAAGCACGGCACACCGGAGCAGAAAAAGAAATACCTGCCGGCTCTGGCCAAGGGCGAGATCGAATTTTGTATGGCGCTCACCGAGCCCAACGCCGGCACCAATACGCTTAATATCAGCACGACCGCCAGAAAAGAGGGGAAAAACTGGATCATCAACGGCAACAAGACTTTCATCAGCGGAGCAGACCGCGCCCATGGAATGCTGATCATCGCCCGCACCTCCCCCTGCGGCAGCAAGGGAAGCAAGACCGCCGGCCTGAGCCTGTTTCTGACCGACCTGCCAAACAAAGCCGTAGAGATAGAGCCGATCGCAAAGCACGCGGTCAACTACTCTCATTCTTGCAATGTTACCTTCAATGATCTCAGGCTTCCGGAGAATGCACTGATGCCGCCGCTGGACGGAGGATGGCACAATATTCTGGATACGCTAAATCCCGAGCGCATGAGCTTTTCAGCGCTGGGAGTGGGCATAGCCAATCTGGCCATCCGTAAAGCTGTGGAATACGCATGCGAACGAAAGGTTTTCAATAATGTCCCCATCGGCAGTTACCAGGGGCTGCAATTCCCCCTGGCCGAGTCATACTCCTGCCTAGAAGCGGCGCGGCTACTCAATTTGAAGGCGTCGGTAGCCTATGATACCGGCAGTCCATCAGCAGAGGTTGGCGCTGCAGCCAATATGGCCAAGGCCATCGTAGTCGAACATGGTATCAAGGCGGTTTACTGGGCAATGCAGGTCTTCGGCGGATACGGATACGCCGTTGAATACGACGTGGAGAGATGGTGGCGCGAGATCAACCTGATCAGGCTGGCGCCCGTTACTCAGCAGATGACGCTGGCCTATATCGGTGAAAGGGTTCTGGGAATGCCCAAGAGCTACCAGACATAGCAGTCAGGCCGGAGACCGTACTCTTTGGGCTAGAGCTTCTGCACAGCCGCCTTGAGGCGCGCCATGCAGCGGTCTCTACCCAGCACTTCCATGGTCTCAAACAATGGAGGTGAGGCGGTGCGTCCTGTAATAGCCACACGTAGGACGCCGAAAAAAGGTCCGGCCTTAAGCCCGAGCCCCTCCGCCAGCGGCCTTACGCCGGCCTCCATATCGCCGGCACGCCACTCGCTGATGCCCTCCAGTGCTTGTAGCGTCCTTGCGAGAATCTCCGTGGCTTGGCCCTTACTTAGCTTTCCGCATAGAAGAGCGCTATCGTAATTCAGCTTATCACTGAAGAAGAAATCCACCAAGGCCGGGACCTCGGACAGCACCCTGGCCCGTTCCTGTACCAGCGGGGCTATGCGCTGCATATAACCTTCATCGATCACCTCATCGGGCAGCGCATTGCGTACAAAGGGTATGCATCTGTCTCCGAACTCCTGCGGACTGAGGTTGCGTATATATACACCGTTCATCCATTCCAGCTTGGCCAGGTTGAACACCGCAGCGGTCTTGCTCACCCTTTCGATGGTAAAGTTTTTAATGATCTCCTTGCAGGTCATGATCTCCGTTTTATCGTCCAGCGACCAGCCCAGCAACGACAGGAAATTTATCATGGCCTCGGGCAGATATCCCTTCTCCCTGTACTCATCTATAGAAGTGGCGCCGTGCCTTTTGCTCAACTTGGACTTGTCAGGGCCGAGTATCATGGGGAGGTGCGCAAATAGGGGAGGCTGCCATCCTAAGGCGTCATACAGCAGTACATGCCTGGGTGTACTGGACAGCCACTCTTCGGCCCGCATTACATGCGAGATCTTCATGTCATGGTCGTCCACTATATTGGCCAGATGGTAGGTGGGGTAGCCGTCCGACTTGAGCAGCACGAAGTCGTCCAGGGTGCTGTTTTCAAATACCACCTCGCCCCTGATCAGGTCACTTATAACCGTCTTTCCCTCCAATGGCGACTTGAAGCGAATAACTGGGGTTGTCGGAGAGTCAGTTCTGGCAAGGCCCAGGTCGCGGCAGTGTCTGTCATAGCCGGGCGGTTGCTTTAGCCTGACCTGCTCCTGTCGCATGGCATCGAGCCTCTGGGACGAGCAGCAGCAGTAATAGGCCTTACCCTCGCTGACAAGCTTCTCCCCATACTCCCGATATATGTCCAGGCGTCGAGATTGATAAACCGGCCCTTCATCCCAATCCATACCCAACCATTTAAGGCTGTCGAGGATAACCTCGACTGCGCCCTCAACCTTACGTGCCTGGTCCGTATCCTCAATACGCAGGATAAAGGTGCCGCCGCTGTGGCGGGCAAAGAGCCAGTTGAATAGCGCTGTCCTGACATTGCCCAGGTGGGGATAACCCGTGGGACTGGGAGCGAAACGCACCCTTACCGGTGCTTCCACCTTACCTGGCACCTCCGCGCGCCAGCGACTGATTATAAACAACCTGTTTGACCGGCAACTTAACAACGTATGTATCAGCCATCCTGTCATGCATACCCTGCTTATGGCTGTCAAAAGCGATGACGAAGAAGCCTATGCCCACTGTCGCCATGCAGAGTACGCCTCCCACAAAACGGATCAGCGAGTAGCGCAGATCCAGCGAAGAGCCGTCCGTGCGGATTATTCTAATGCCCAAGCTTAGCTTGCCCACGGTCTGACCAGAGGCAGCGGCGCAAGCAATGAAATAGACAGTGCTCGCCACCAATAGGGCCAGCAGTATAGTAGCCGACAGCCAGATGGCACCGGTGGATACGGGCGCCCCTGCGGCGATATTGCCGAAGGTTTCAATAACACCCGGCACATTGGGAAATATCCAGAAAAAGGATTGAGATATCACACAGTACAAAATATATAATCCTGCTATCAATATCAAGAAATCGATCAGCGCAGCCGCCAGCCTGATCCAGAAACCTGCGTACTCGAGGGCGAAATCTCTAGGGTTCTCTTTCAATGCTGACTCCTACCGGGGATTACATTTATCAGCAGAGTGCCGAAACCCTGCCACTTGCCAGTTGACGGAACCTGGTCTGCTCAAGCGCTGAAATTACTTCTCTTTCGGCTTGCCTCTGGTCAGGGTTTTATACATCTCCTCGTATTCGCGCAGGTTCTGACGGAGGCGTTCGACCAGCTGTTCGGCCTGCTTGAGCTTGGCGCGGGTTTCTTCGATCTGGGTGGTGATATTGAATAACAGCTCGTTACGCCTGTTGGCCGCATCAACTTCAAAGGTGGTGAAATCCTCGGCGCCGGGTGCGGGCGTGTTCGCTATTTGGCTATATACGTCGCCCTGGCTGCTGAAGGGATCCCTCTTCGACTGCCCGAATTTGTCCTGTGGTCTCATCTTGAAACCTCGCTTTTGAGTTAAATTTATCACACCCAAATGCTAAATAGCAACAGGTTTCAGCCCGTGCCCTCATCCAGGGACTTGAGCACAAGCTCAAGGTCGGCCGGCAGAGGGCATGTGAAGGAGACTACCTGTTTGCTGCCGGGCAGACTGAACTCAAGACAGTATGCATGTAGGAACTGGCGCGGTGCCGGGATCCAAGACTTCCCGTATTTCTTATCCCCCGCAACGGGATGGCCTATAGCGGACATATGCACCCTGATCTGATGCGTACGCCCAGTTCGGATGCGCACTTCGGCCAGTGTGCAGTTCTTATAGTAACGCAGTACGCGATAATCAGTCCTGGCCTGCCGGCCGCCGTCTACCACCGCCATCCTCTTGCGGTCCGCAGGGTGTCTGCCGATTGGCGCCTCTATTGCGCCGCGTTCCGGCTCGAGCTTTCCCTGCACTAGGACAAGATACGCTTTCTTCACGGAGCGCGACCTGAACTGCTCGACCAAATCCAGCCGCGCCGTCTCATTTCTGGCAATAACGATCAGACCCGACGTGTCCTTGTCCAGGCGGTGCACAATGCCGGGACGTGATGTGTCGCCGAAACAGGCCAGATCAGGAAATCTTCTAAGCAGCGCGTTAGCCATTGTATGTCCGGAATGCCCCGCTGCTGGGTAGACTACCAGTCCGGCAGGCTTATTGATGACCGCCAGCTGATTATCCTCATAAACTACATCGAGCTTAAAATCCTGGGGCTCAAGACTGGTTGCCGTAGGCGGCGGAATGGAGACATCGATGAGGTCATTGAGTCTAAGGCGGTAAGCCGGGCTGGCCGGGCGTCCGTTTACCCGCACGTGACCTGACCTGATCAACTTCTGTATATATGAACGTGTAAGATCGGGCAGAGAAGCAGCAAGAAATTTGTCCAGCCGTATATCACCCGGGCCGGCCTCAAACGTCCTTTTTTGTGCTTCCCGGTTTTGGCTCATGTTTCTTCCCCAGATTGACTATGGCGACGAGGGCGAGCAGTACAGCCCCGACCGTTATAGCTGAGTCAGCGACGTTAAACGCAGGCCAGAAGACGTTATCCCAGAGCCTGACGTAGATGAAATCTGTCACACTTCCGAACCTCAGCCTGTCGATGAGGTTGCCCAACGCGCCGGCGAAGATGAGACTCAGCGCCAGGCCTCCAGTGAAGCCGAGATCCGCGAGGTAACGGAAGAATATCAGCACTACCACCAGCCCTGCTATGGCCACGATGCTGAGTAAAAATGCCTGGTTGGTAAAAAGGCCGAAGGCAGACCCGGTATTTTGAACATTTACGATAGTCAACCGCCCGACCTCTGGCAAGGATCCTCCCGGTGGCAGGCTGGCTCGGATCCACTCCTTGGTGAGTATATCCAGCAACAGTATCACGGCGACAACAGCCACGAAGACGAGGGCATACCACCATCTGATGCGTTTACGAGGTGCCGTATTTTGCTGCAATTTTTCTCCAGTGCCGCGAACTTTAATGCGGTGAAAACCGAGCACCGAATACATGTAGACGCTAATTCTATATTACGAAGATTCAGATGACAAGACGGTCAAGCATCGAGCGTACCTGCCTGATAGTGTCCACAGCCTGTGCGCGCCAGTGATTATTAGCGAAAATAAAGGTGTTTTCAGCTTTGCTGCTGATCACCTGTATTTTAGGCAGCCATTGTTCGAGTTCGTCGGTGCTATATGAATAGTCGTAGCGTTCCCATGCCTGGTCATGGCGCCACCATTTAGCAGCGTTCCGGCCATGGAAGCGCACATATCCGATCTTGCCGGTCACCTCGGCCACGGGTGGCATCAGCCGGGGCAGATCCGGCTCATCTACACAGCAAAATCCGATATCATTCGCCGTCAGCCATCTGCGCGTCTCTTCGTTAAGCCACCCTAAATTGCGGAACTCTATCACCAGCGGATATCCCTGCAACCAGTCGCTCAACCTCTGCAGATAGTTCCGATTAAGGGCATTGCAGCTGAAGCTGTAGGGAAACTGAGCCAGCACACATCCCAATTTACCGCATGACACCAGCGGTTGGAGGATGCGCACAAAAGCGCGGCTGGATTCCTCGCCGTTACTACGAACGTGGGTCATCTCCCGGCTTGCCTTAACGGCGAACATGAACCCCTGGCCGGTTTTAGCGGCCAGAGATTCCATGGAAGCAATCCCGGGCAGTGCGTAATATGTAGAGTTCAATTCCAGAGAGTTGAACTCGCTGGCGTAATAGCTCAGCCAGTTCCGGGGGGGCAGGCCTTCGGGATAATAAACGCCTACCCAGTCTTTATAGCTGAAACCGCAGGTGCCGCAGTAGATCACTGCTCGCCTCCCGAATTTGAATTCATACGGAAACCGGGCTATGGATATTATCCCGAACACTATTCTTAATATATTAGCGATCGACCAGCGCCAGTATACCCCATACGATAAGGAAAATGCCGATGATCCAGCGCGCCATATCGAACCAGAATATACATAAAATACCGGCGATAATCGCCAGCACTGCCTTGGCTACAGTGCTCATCGCGAAGTGCTTGCTTGCCATAAGGTAGGGACCTCCTTGCTTAAAAGTGTTTCACATATTATAGGTTTTTGACTTGGAGTGTCAATCCAGCATGAAGCAGTAGTATATCCGAATAACCAGAAAAAAAGCGGCGGTTCTCAAGAACCGCCGCTTTTTGCAAACGACTGATT
>DAOUFT010000100.1:0-7093 GCA_034429855.1 Dehalococcoidia bacterium | reverse complement strand
CTAAAAAAGTAGCAATAACTGCCTGTATGAGAAAACTGCTCACAATAATAAACGCTATAATCAAAACAAGAACTACCTGGGCCGCTCCGATGCCACTGATAAATAACATCGGATAAAGACAGTTGCTACAGAATGGATTTAATGACGGGCGCAGCTAAAGCAACGCCCCTACGATATAATAAGGAATAATATTATGAAGAATTTGACCGACAGTGAGTTCAAACGCCTGTTTCGCCGCGGCGTGAGCCAGATAATCAACGAGGAGGAGCTGCTCAGGATGATGCAGTCGGGGCGTCCTCTGCGGCTCAAACAGGGCTTCGATCCCAGCTTTACAGACATCCATATGGGCCATGTGGTGGGGTTGCGCAAGCTGAGGCAATTCCAGCAGCTCGGACATCAGGTGGTGCTCATCGTAGGAGACTGGACCGCACGTATCGGCGACCCGACGGGGAGATCGGCCACCCGCCCCATGCTTACCGGAGATCAGGTGAAGGCCAACGCGCAGACCTATATGGAGCAGTTCTTCAAGATCGTGGACAAGGAAAGGACCGAGGTGCGCTGGCAGAGCCCCTGGTTCGAAAAGGGCGTATTCGGCCTGGAGGACATCATCCGGCTGACCAGCAAGTTCACCGTGGCGCAGTTTTTAGCCCGTGAGGATTTCGCCCGCCGCTATGCTGAAGGTCATCCCATAGCCATCACCGAATTCCTGTATCCTCTCATGCAGGGTTACGACTCGGTCATGATCGAGGCCGACGTCGAGTTCGGCGGCACAGACCAGGTATTCAACTGCATGGTGGGCCGCCAGCTACAGGAGATGGTGGGGCAGAAGCCGCAGCAGGTCTTCCTCATGCCTCTGCTGATCGGCACCGACGGCGTTCAGAAAATGAGCAAGAGCCTGGGCAACTACATAGGCGTGACCGACCCGCCGGCCGAGATGTACGGCAAGACGATGTCCATCAACGACAGCATGATCATACCTTACCTGGAACTGCTGACCGACGTCCCGGACGAAGAGATCGAACATTTCAGCGCAGGAATGGCCGATGGCCGTCTGAATCCCATGACGGTCAAGAAGCGCCTGGCGCATGAGCTGGTCAAGGACTTCTGGAGCGTCAAAGACGCCGAAGAGGCGGCCGAGGAGTTTTCCCGCACTGTGCAGCAGAAGGAAGTACCGGATGACGTACCGGTGCTGAAAGTCCCCGCCGGGTCTGCCGCGCTGCTGTCCGCTGAGATATCGCGCGCCGGGCTGGCCAAAAGCCGCTCTGAGGCCCGCCGGCTGCTGGAGCAGAACGCCGTCGAGATCAACGGCAGGACCATCAACGAGGACATGGAGATGGGCAAAATAGATGATGGCAGCGTGATCAAGGTGGGCAAGAGGCGCTATATCAGGGTTGAAAAATCGTAGGGGCGGGTTTTCAAACCCGCCCGAAACGGGCGCAGGGGAAGTGGGCGCACCTGAAGGTAAGCCCCTACGGGCACGCTCTTACGGGTAAATAACCACACCTATGCGCATATCTGAATTCCATTGACCGCCCAAATAATTTATAATTTACGGACTAATTTTTAGGGAGGCCCCACATGCAGTTGAGAATCCCTGGCCCGACACCATGTCCCGACGAGGTACTGAAAGCCTGCGGTCGCCAGATGATCAACCACCGCGGCAAGGAATTCGGCGAGATGCAGAACCGGATCACGCCGAAGCTGCAACAGTGCTTTCAGACTAAAAACGATCTTTTAATCCTGACAACCTCGGGTACCGGAGGCCTCGAATCTGCTGTGGTGAACATGTTATCACCGGGTGACAAGGTGCTGGGTGTGTCCATAGGTATTTTCGGAGACCGCTTTGCCGATTGCGCAAAGGTTTACGGCGCCGAGGTTATGCCGCTCAAGTATGAATGGGGTCAGGCCGTCGACCCTGCCGATGTCAGGAAGGCGCTCAAGGACAATCCGGGCATTAAGGCCGTGCTGGTCACGCACAACGAGACATCAACCGGCACCACCAATCCGCTCAAGGATATCGCTTCGGTGGTGAAGGAGGCTGGCAAGCTCATCCTGGTGGATGCGGTCAGCAGCATGAGCTCCATCGATGTACAGGTGGACGCCTGGAATCTGGACGTAGTGGTCACCGGCTCGCAGAAAGGCTGGATGGTGCCGCCCGGGCTGGCCTTCGTCAGTATCAGTGAGGAAGGCTGGAAGGCGCACGCGCAGGCCAAAATGCCCAGGTTCTATTTCGATTATACGCGCGCCAAGAAGTTTATCCCTGACGGCCAGACGCCGTGGACACCGGCCGTATCGATCTACTTCGCCCTGGACGTTGCCCTGGATATGATGCTGAAGGAAGGTTTGCAGAACATCTTCGCCCGGCATGCCAGGGTTGCGGACAAGGTCAGGAAATGGGTCAAATCAAAGGGCCTTGAGCTGCTGGTCGCAGACGAGAAGAACGCGTCGAATACAGTGACGGCGGTCAAGGCTCCCGCGGATATGGATGTGCCGAAGTTCAACAGCACGCTGCGGGATGAGTTCAAGGTAGTCATCGCCGGCGGGCAGGGCGGCATGAAAGGCAAGGTCTTCCGTATCGGCCACCTGGGCTATGTTACTGAGAAGGACATGGACGAGGTGCTGGCCGCCATGGATAAAGCGCTGCCCAAAGCGAAGAAAGTTTAATTATGCGGGCGCAGCTAAAGCAACGCCCCTTCGGCAAAAAAGATGTAGGGGCGGGTTTTCAAACCCGCCCGGCAATAACAACGTAAGGAGCTGATAGCATGAAGGTACTTGTAGCCGATCCGCTGGCGCCCGAAGGCATGGAAAGCCTCAAGGCCATGACCGAGGTGGACGTCAAGCTCGGCCTGAAGCCGGACGAGCTGAAGGCTATTATCTGTGATTACGACGCCATCATAGTGCGCAGCGAAACACAGGTCACGGCCGACATCATCAAGGCAGGCAGCAAGCTTCAGATCATCGCCCGCGCCGGCGTGGGGCTCGACAACGTTGATATCAATGCCGCAACCCAGAAGGGCATTATGGTCGTCAACGCACCGACCGGCAATACCGTGGCTGCAGCCGAGCACACCATGGCGCTCATGCTGGCTCTGGCGCGCAATATCCCGCAGGCACACGGCCAGCTCAAGGCGGGCAAATGGAACCGCAAGGAATATACAGGCGTGGAACTGCGCAATAAAACACTGGGCATCATCGGGCTGGGCAACGTGGGCTCCGGCGTGGCCGCCCGCGCCAAGGGTTTCGAGATGAGGCTGGTGGGATATGACCCCTTCGCTTCACAGGAATACGCCCAGTCGCTCGGCGTCACGCTGCTGCCGCTTGAGCAGCTTTACAAGGAGTCCGACTTTATAACGCTGCACCTTCCTCTAACGCCGCAGACCAAGGGCATGATCGGCGCCAAGGAGATAGCCACTTTTAAAAAAGGCGTGCGCATCATCAACTGCGCCCGCGGCGGCCTAATCGATGACGAAGCCCTGCTCAAGGGTATAGAGGAGGGCAGGGTGGCAGGAGCGGCGATCGATGTTTTCGCCGCCGAACCGTGCACCGACAGCATACTGTTCAAGAGCGATAAAGTCATCGTCACACCGCATCTGGGGGCATCGACCAAAGAGGCCCAGACCAACGTGTGCATCGACGTGGTCGATCAGATCATCGATGTGCTGAACGGCAAGCCGGCCAGGTTTGCCGTCAACGTGCCGCAGATAGCGCCCGAGCTGCTGGAAATACTCAGACCGTATATGGATGTGGCTGCGGTGGTGGGCAAAATGGCGGGGCAGCTTATGGGCGGTCAGCTCAAAGGACTTAAAATCAAGTATTCCGGCGAGATCGCGCAGTACGATACCTCCGCCCTCAAAGCTTCCATTCTGAGCGGGCTTCTCGACACGGTCAGCGAAGAACACGTCACGCTGGTCAATGCGGGCGTTATCGCACAGCAGCGCGGGCTGAAGATCTCGGAGCAGAAAGAGACCGATGTTGCCAACTACGCCCGCCTGATCTCGCTGGAGGTGATGGCCACCGGCGGAAATGTGGACGTTGCCGGCACCGTGCTGCGCGATGAGACTCATATCGTCAGGATCAACCAGTTCTGGCTGGACATCGTCCCCACAGGCGGCTATTTCATGCTCTGCTACCATACCGACAAGCCCGGACTGATCGGGGCGGTGGGCACGATCACAGGTCAGAATAATGTGAATATATCGGCCATGCAGGTGGCCCGCATCACACCCAGGGGCGAGGCCCTTATGATCCTGTCCCTGGACGAGCCGGCGGATGATCCCATCATCAAGAAGATATTGGAAGTGCCGGACATCACCGGGGTCAAGCTCGTCAAGCTGTAGGGGCGGGTTTTCAACCCCGCCCGAGAAGGCGGGCGCAGCCTGTAGGGGCGGGCCTTAAGGTCCGCCCGATCCGGCATAGCCCCTGCGGCAAGGTTTTAAAGCGGGCGCACCCTGTAGGGGCGGGTTTTCAAACCCGCCCGAGAAGACGGGCGCAGCTAAAGCAACGCCCCTACGGCATAGCCCCTACAATCCATCCCGGCATAGTATAATTATCCCCATGGATACCAACAGCCTGCATATGCTGGAGTACCCGCGCGTGCTGAAAAGGCTGGCCGGATACACGTCTTTCTCAGCCGGGTGTGATCTGGCGCTCTCGCTCCAACCTACGGCAGATGCCGGACATATACAGCTTCTACTCAGGCAATCATCAGAGGCCAGGCGGCTGCTGTCCACCAGGCCGGATTTCCATATCGGCGAGGCCTATGATGTGCGTGAGGACGCCCTCCGGGCGGGAAAAGGGATCGTGCTCGATCCTCCGACTTTGCTCAGGATCCAGAAAACCCTGGCCGCCTGCAGGATAGTGCGCAGCGGGCTGCAGAAGATGTCGGCCGACCTGCCGGCCCTGTGGAGGATTACACAGGATATAACTCCGTTGCCGCAGATAGAGAGCGAGATTGGAAGATGTCTTTCGCCAACAGGTGAGGTGCTGGACTCGGCCTCGGCTCATTTGGCCGACGTCAGAAGGCGGATGCGGGATACGCGCAGACAGCTTCAGGACACGTTGTCCTCCATCGTCAAGTCGAAAAGGGGCCAGGAGATGTTGCAGGAGCAGCTTGTCACAGAGCGCAACGGCCGCTATGTCCTTCCTGTCAAAGTGGAGGCAAAGAGGGAGATGAAGGGGATAGTTCACGATGTGTCCAATACGGGCGCCACGGTCTTTATCGAGCCGCTGGAAACCATCGAATCCGGCAATGAGATGCGGCAGCTTGAAGTTGAGGAGCGGCAGGAGATAGAGCGTATACTTGCAGCCATCAGCGTTTGTGTAGGGGATGCATGCGCGGATATCGATCTGAACGTCGCTATTCTGGCGCGCCTCGATCTGGCGCTGGCCAAGGCGTTGTATGCGGAAAAGATCAGAGCTATCGAGCCCGAGATCGTGAGCGGAACCGAGGGGCGGTTCTTAAGCATGGTCAACGCCCGTCACCCGCTGCTCAAGGGTGAGGCGGTTCCTCTCAGCGTGGAGCTCGGCCGCGATTACTCCGTCCTGATCATAAGCGGCCCCAACGCGGGGGGTAAGACGGTGGCGTTAAAAACCATCGGGCTGCTGGTTCTGATGGCGCAGGCAGGCCTGCCCGTGCCCTGTTCGGACGGAACGCGGCTGCCCGTCTATGACCAGGTTTTCGCCGATATCGGCGATGAGCAGAGCATCGAGCAGACGCTCTCAACCTTCAGCGCCCATATCAGCAACGTCGCGCGCATCGTCAAGAATTCAACTCCCTCCAGCCTGGTTCTGCTGGACGAACTGGGCATCAGCACCGACCCGGGTGAGGGCGCTGCACTGGCCCAGGCCACGCTTATGCATTTTGTCGATAAGGGCACGGCTGTGGTGGTGACGACGCACTATTCGGAGCTCAAAGCCTTCGCACATCTCACCCCGGGACTGCGCAACGCTTCACTGGATTTTGACCCGATAACCCTGATGCCGACCTATCGCCTGAGCGTAGGTATACCCGGAGGGAGCAATGCGCTGAATATCGCCGCCCGCTTCGGTCTGCCTGATGCGATCGTTGACCGGGCCCGCAGCATCATGTCGAAAGGTTCGCAGGAGGTCGAGGCCATGATGGTGGATCTCGCAGCCGAGCGCAAGAGGTTGGAGGAAGTTCGGAAGATCATTGAACATGAGAGAGAACGCGCCGCCGCGCTGTCCGCCGATCTGGAGGCCGAGATATCACGTATACGGAACAAGGAACGGGAGATGGTGCGCGAGATACAGGACAGACTCAATTCCGGGATCGCAGAACTGTACCGTGAGATACGAGAGGCCGAGAACGGGCTAAAAAAAGAGAGGAAACGGGAGAGCATAGCGCGCGCGCGCAGATCTCTGGAGAACGTAACAAAACAGGCCGAACAGCAGTCCGCCGATCTGGATCGGAAACTGGCTGCCATGGACGAGGGCAGGGCCTGCGCCGAGAAAATCGCAGCAGGTGACAGCATACGTTTAAAAAACATGCATACGGCGGCTACCGTGGTCTCGGTTGATGAGGGGCAGGGCAGGTTGGAGGCGATGGTGGGCGATGTGAAGCTGACTCTGCGTCTGGACGGTGTGGAAAAGATCGACGCATCGGAATCGGTCGGTATCGCAGAAAGGGCGGAGGCAAGGCCGCGGACCATCCGCTCCGCCGCGCCCGAGCTGGACCTGAGGGGGCAAAGGGCTGAAATGGTTGAATCGGTGCTGGACTCCTATCTCAACGACGCCTTTATGTCCCAGCTGCCGGAGGTTCGCATAATTCATGGATATGGAACAGGCGCCGTAAGGGGCGCAGTCAGGGAGGCGCTCGCCTCCCATGCGCTGGTCAAATCTTTCAGACCGGGCAGCCGCGCCCAGGGAGGGGATGGCGTGACCATAGTCGAATTAATGTAGGGGTGGGTTTTCAAACCCGCCCGAGAAGGCAGGGGCAGATGTAGGGGCGGACCTTCAGGTCCGCCCGAAGCGGGCGCAGCTAAAGCAACGCCCCTTGTATTGTTAATTTCGATTATTATATTCCATGACATGGGAGGTGCGGTAGACCGTAACGCCCCTTGGTTATTTAAACCGT
>DAOUFT010000099.1:0-3734 GCA_034429855.1 Dehalococcoidia bacterium | reverse complement strand
GGGACCGGAAATTGCGCGGGGTAGGTAATTGTATACGTTCCAATAACATAATCTTCATAATCTACCCCATCGGGAAGTGCTACAGGCTGACTTAATAATTCGTCCAGTTTCATTTATTCCTCCTATTTTTTTATAATGCATACCTTTGTATACCAAATACATAGACTTTCAGATCAGGATTAAGCCATCCACTGTCTGTTTCTGATCTCGGCCCTAATGAAATTTAAAAATAATGTACAAGATGCTGGTGAACTTAGATAATGTCTCATCTTTTCATGTTTTCGGGAATGTCCAAACCAAGTGTGCCGCCGGGATTCATGATGTTATTGGGATCGAAATGCTTTTTAAGCGCTCTCAGAGCATCCATCTCCTCTTTACCGATAATCGATTCGATCCAAAGATTCATCAGCCTTCCAACACCGTGGTGATGGCTGGAAGTTCCTCCTGCCTTAACCATGGTATCTATAAGACCGGTTCTGAAAGCGATATAATCTTCCAGTCTCCCCTTTATACCATAAATAAAATACAGGTTTGTGCCGCAAGGATAGAAGTGGGAGGCGTGGCTGAAGCACATTGTGCCTGGTACAGAATGAGCATAGGCTATGACAGAGTCATGGATGTGGTGTATGTTGTCGCATCGAACTGGTGTTTCAACCGTATCCATAGCTATGTTGTAATCAGTAATAGCCTCACCGATCAGAAACGAGGTATAGCGCTCTTTTTCCCAGGTTCTTGCACCTCTTCCGCCAATACTCATACCACCCTGGGTTTTAGCGATACGACTGATTTTTTTGCTTACGAGTCTAGTGAAGTCGTTGTCTCCTTCTATTGTTCCGAGGCAAATAGAACGCCTACCCCGAACTAATCCCCTTGCTTTGAGAAACCATTCGACCGATGCCATCTGTGGATACATACGGAAGGCATGGTCAGTTTCCTCGGCATCCGATATTCTTAATACCGCAGGCAGACCGAACTGGCCTTGACATATCTCCCGGGCTGCTTCGATCGCTCTGGGCCAGTCTGGAAAGATGAAGCTAAAGTACTTTCTGTTCTCGGGCATATATCTGAATATCTTGATGGTCAGTTCCACAATAATGCCAAATACACCCTCGCTGCCTTTGAACATGTCCATTACCCTTGGGCCTGTAGCAGTACTGGGATAATCCAGCGTGTTGATAACACCGCGGGGAGTTACCACCTCAACGCTGAGTACAAGATTTACAGGTTCGCCGTAATATGTTGACGCCTGACCGCAACTGGTAGTAACTACCCATCCACCAACGCTAGAAACCTCAAACGACTGGGGGAAATGTCCTTGGGTGAAGCGATGCTTGGTCTTAAATCTCTCTGGAGCATAAATCAAGGCATTTTCCAGATCTGGCCCCATACAACCTGCTTGTACACGGCATGTATGATTCATTTCGTTTATTTGGAGCACTTTGTTCATATGGGTATTGAGCGCCAGTGTTATGCCACCCTTCTCGGGAAGCAGGGCCTTGGTCACACCTGAGCCGCCGCCCCAGACATATATGGGGATTCTCTTATCATTGCAGAAGGCTACTATTTTTTTAACGTCCTCTTTGTTGCGTGGATGAATTACAGCTCCTGTGATCTCATGGAGCTTACCGCGTTTTAAAGAAAAGGTTTCCTCTGTGACTTGACCATAGCTGTATTTAACACGGTTGTAATCATCGACCTGAACATTTTCGCTTCCGACAATGCCGGTGAGCATTTTCAGCACGCTATTATCCAAAGTTGATGCAGGTATTTGGCTCAATGGCTGGTTTCCATCGTATTTTTCGGTGAAATAGGCGTCATCGAGTTCCAAAGCTTGTCTCAGAAGCTCGAAGTAGCTATTGGAAGGTACCTTGACCTCGTTCTGTTTCCCGACTTTGGCAATAGACCTGTAGGAGCCTGGCAGGGGTGGTTTATTTGTCCAATCAGGTATAAATATGTCTTTCGGCATGATTTCCTCCATCAATAGCAATTTATAAAAGCAGATATAGAGCCTGCGAAAAATGAACTGGGAATGCGGCAATGGCCGATATGGTATCAAAATATCAGGTAGGGTTAAGCGTTGTCGTCCAAGATTATAAATTTATACCCTTTTTCTGTACTCGGATGGTGTAATACCGGTATTTTGCTTGAAAATTTTGTTAAAAGATTGCTTGGAACCAAATCCCACTTCCATTCCAATCGATAGTATGCTGCGCTCCGGATTTCTAATCAACAGCTCCTTGGCTTCTTTTACCCGGTAGGTATTGACGTAACCAGAAAAATTCATGCCTAAATAGTCGTTGATGAATTCGGAAAGTTGATGAGGTGTGACAAGGAGCATGGCAGCCACAGCGTCCAATTTTAACTCGTACTGCTGGTATATTTTCTCATCTTCCATCAACTCCTGTAGTCTGGAAATGATTTTTTCTTTATTTAGCCCTTGAATTAGCGACCTCTTATACTTTTGCTGCCTCTCTTCCCTGGCAACCAGCTGATAGAAATGGGGATATCTATTTTCGAATATCAAGAAAGTAATACCGGTGACGCCGATCAGCAGAATGCCGGAATTGAGGGCAGCACTGTTAGAAATAAGAAAGCCTGTAGCTATGGCAAGCGTATCCAGAATATACATGATGGTGAGAAAGACGGAGAAGTGGACCGGACCGCGTGCTTTGTTGTTTTTAACATATCCCAGCTCAAGGCGCAGTACCAGCATGTATTGTACTAGCATAACGAGCATTGCAAAGGCTATCAAGATAGTAATCGGCTGTTCCATTGGGTTATTGAAGATGGTGCACATCACTGCTTTGCTATCAAGTCCACTGATGAAGTAAAACCACGTTTCCAGTGCCAATACTGCTGCTGCTGGTATCAATTGCAAGCGAATAAGTAACGGAACTTTTCCTACAGGGTAAAGGAACATGGAGTAACGCATATAGTTAAACGGCGCTGAAATGAATAGTAGTGTTATTAACGGATATAATAGAAAAGGATAATTAAACTGCATGCCTCTGGTTATAAAAAAAAGCTGTAGCGTCACCACACCAAGAATCAGATCACGGATGATTCTGAACCGGTAGGAAACAGCACTCTTTATACGAGTAATATGCAGGACGGCCGTGTAGAATACCAGTATAGCCGATATTCCGATTACCAGAGCGGCAGCATCAGATATGAGATCCATTGACCTTATATTCTTTAAAAGGTTATATAGGACAGTAAAAAGATATTATCACATTTGCATTACTTTAACTCACTAATATAACCAGTCACCCAGATCATCATCTGAAAATCAGAGTGAACTGAGGGGTTTCGACGCTCGCCCGGTTCAGGGTGTAATTGGAGTGTTCCCTGGGATTGGGCACCACAACTTCTTTGCTACCGTGAAAAACGAGCGGCGGTCGGTCCAATGCACCACCTATCCCGCTGTATTATGCCATAGGAATAAGCAATGGTTATCTGATAAAAAGCGAAGGAATTGAATCCGCATGTTAGTTTTTAAAGTCTGCTTCAGTGTGAATTCTTCCTCGGTCATTGATCTGGATTGAGAAACAACGATTGGAATTGCATCAAGGCAACAGGTGGATTTATATAGGGTGTTAGGTTATTCTGGATTCGAACCAGAGACCCCAGTCTTATCAGGACTGTGCTCTAACCAACTGAGCTAATGGCCCAAAATGCAGAGTAAAGTATATATTCTGCGTTGAAAACGTGTCAAATAGAGGACACCACCGTTT
>DAOUFT010000098.1:0-34982 GCA_034429855.1 Dehalococcoidia bacterium | reverse complement strand
GAATATTATCTGTAGCCCTTGTAGCGGTTGGATTCATTGGTTGTATTCTATGTGATCTTGCTTTATGCGAAATAGACCCATTATCGATATTTATTAATGGTATTTGTTTTACCTTAGTAGGCATATTTATGCTAATTCTTGCCTTTACCGTTCCTCCAACTAATCCAAAGCAAAAAACATCCAATAAGCAAAAGAACAAAACAAATGGGTTGAACAATTCTAATACAACCTATTTCACATCCAATCTGTTGAAAAAGTGGAAGGAACATATTGGTTTTATCAGTAATATTGCCACTCGAATCAACAGCCTTAAGTGCGAACCAGCCAAATACTGTTCCTGTAATCCCAATGCAGAAGATAACTATAGAGAAAGCTTTGAACAACATAATAATCCTCCGTCAAAAGGATGGTTTTTTTTAAGTTATGATTACAAAACTGTATGCGATATCTCCGCAATACGGCTAAAAAGACAAAGACTGCGATCTGATATGCGCTCAAAGGGAGTCATTGAGAAAATGAAGACCCAGATCATGTATTTTTTTAGAACACTTCGAGTTAAACTCAGTCGCTATCTCTAAAGGAGTTTCAGAGATGCCTATTTTGGATTTTGTAGATATGAATTCTACTATTAGTTTACGTTCAACTTCATCCTTCACAGTTTGGTCTTTTAGTTTTCTTACCGTTTCTATACAAGTATTAGCCATACTAGTGACACTTCCTTTTGCTACAAATCGTTGGAGCAATAATATCTCCTCTTCAATTGAATCAATTATGGCATCATTGTTTTCTTTAAATTGCATAAGTTCACTTTGGATTTTGTCAAGTTTTCTTTCAAATGGTGATTTAGGCATGACCTTTCCCCCTGAAACTGTAGCACTTTGACTTAGTGTCCTCCGCTATAATAAACACAACAGGGAGGACAACATGGTTCGAAATCGGTATACAGAGGAACAGATCATTGCAGTTCTCAAAGAGGGAGAGGCTGGCGCCAGGGTAACCGATCTTTGCCGCAAATACGGGATGAGCGATGCTACCTATTACAACTGGAAGACCAAATATGCAGGCCTAACCGTGAGTGAACTAAAGAGACTTAAGGCCCTGGAAGAAGAGAACCGGCGGTTGAAGCAGATTGTAGCTGAGCAAGCTCTTGATAACCGTGCGCTTAAGGAACTGCTCTCAAAAAACTTCTAAAGCCCGAGGCCAAACGTCTAGCCGTGTCACATATTAGAGCGTGTCTTGGGCTGAGTGAACGGAAAGCATGCCAGCTAGTTGATATATCAGTATCCTCATTTCGCTATCGGCCGAAGCCGGATACTGACAAAACTGTGCGTGATCGTCTTCGTGAGCTGGCAGCACAGAGAAAAAGGTTTGGCAGTCCCAGGTTGCATATTATGCTTAAAAGGGAAGGACTGGTAATAAATCATAAAAGGACTGAACGGATTTATCACGAAGAAGGATTGGCACTGAGAAAAAAGCGACGCCGCAAGGGAGCTGCAGGATCAAGAGTGATTTTGCCGTCGCCGACGCAGGTAAACGAACGCTGGTCTATGGACTTTGTTACCGATAGTATTGTAACTGGCCGCCACTTCCGTGCCCTGGCAATTGTCGATGACTATTCAAGGGAATGCCCTGCTATAGAAGTTGATACTTCCCTGGGTGGAAAAAGAGTAGTCGCTATACTTGAAAGATTGGCTGAGATCAGGGGATTGCCTCAAGTTATCACTATGGATAATGGTCCCGAATTTGCTAGCCGTGCACTGGATGAGTGGGCTTATCGCAGAGGAGTGAAATTAAACTTCATTCGCCCCGGGAAACCAATAGAAAATGCCTATGCTGAAAGTTTTATGGGCAGACTCAGAGATGAATGCTTGAATACAAACTGGTTTATCAATCTAAAGCATGCACGTGATGTTATTGAAGAATGGCGAATCGATTATAACGAGGTCAGGCCCCATAGCTCGTTGAAAGGGAGTACTCCGAAGGAGTATGCTAAAGCAATGGCTGGATTCTAAGTGGTAGTGATACTAATCATGGGGTAAGGTCAGGCATCCATCAACCTCCACAAACGATGATTACTAAAGAATTTACAATATTATACTACATTACATCTAAAACGGAGTGGTATAATGCCTAAAACTAACATCATCTCATATTGGATTTGGTTTTGGGGAGGGATGACCGTGGTAGTTCTTATGATTACACAAGGAACAGATTGGAGTATGTGGGGTGTCATAATAGCAGTAGTTACGCTTGCTTGTGTTCTTGGTGGAGTTGTAATCTCTATACGTAATTGGTTCATCAATAAACGCCAACTTAAGAATCCTTTTGATGTTTATTATGAACAACCAAAGGAAAACGTCGAATGTGTTAAACAAGCAAACACGAGTAAGATTACGCAATATTTGAACATAACATTAAAAATAAATGCTAATGTTTATGTGGAACACATCTCCATAGAATTCAAAGGCAATGGGGAAATACCTAAGATAAAACGACTTTACGATTGGGAATATGGAGTAGATACTCCAATACACCCAAATATTTTTATTCGTCCTAAAGATAGTACTTGGTTTTGGGAATATCATCCGCCACTACGAAGATTCCCTAAGTCAAGAATTACAATTGGAATTGAGTATATCGCACAAAATTCATTTGATGGATCAATTATGTTTGGATTTACTGCTCCTGGAACTTCAATAAACAAATTATTATCATTCCGAGTATCTGATGATGAGAGGTAGTGAATAAATGGCTAAAAACGAGTCTGTAACTATTCGGAATAACCAAGGAAAGAGGATATGTCAAATATGGGCATCTAAATGGTGGGAGAATTTTATATCAACACCAACTTTAATACCATTTATTTGGGAAACACGTGTTACTATTTGGTCTAATCCAGAGGCAATAATCAAATATGCTTGGTTTCAATCTTATAGTATTGTTCAATACATTAAAGAGCCATACTTAATACGTGACGATACAAGGTGTAAATGTCTTGCCTGTGGAGAGTTTTCTATACAACCTAAGTATTTGTGGCCTTGGAATCGCAAGTGGACAAACGTTATTGGATTTAGCTGCCAAAATAATAAATGCAATATGCTAAATATATTATTTCCCATAACTATCACAACATCTTTACATGAAATGCCAGCAGATATCATGGCAGATATTGTAGAGGCAAACCCATTAAAAATGAATAATCCAAATAAAATGATTATTTGGGAGCGTTGGAGATAACCATAATAAAATTATGATACAAAAGGCAGGGCAACTATGGAGTGGTGTAAAAAGCATTTAAATTGGACATGGACAATTTCCTATATCCTATTCCTTCTTGTATATCTCTGTATGGTACAACCTAATAGTCTTCCTGATCCACTCCCACTGATAACTGTACTTATCGTAGAAGTTATAGCCCTCATAGTAGGATTATGGGTGCTTAAACAGAAAAACAGGTCATTATGGTGGATATTGCTACAGAATATAGGATCACCACTTTGGTTATCCAATAAATCTCCTAAGAGTAATCCAGTATAAGTAAAGCTGAGATGAAATATTTACTTTTTGCGTTTCACATTCCAATAAGGGCTTTTGCACTTCGGGCAAACCTTGGGTTCCCTTTTGATATTCCTTGGAATCCACTCATGCCCACATCTTTCGCATCCAAAACCCTGAGCACGAATCTCAATTATCTTTATTGCCATACTCTAACTCCAAAGGAAATTTTACACTATTAGTATATACCTTATAAATAATATAGTCAAGAGGTATTGACATATGCCTACTTATGTGGTAATATACTACTAAAGTATATAGTAGGCAGGTAAATAATATGGACGCAAGAGAAGAAAGAGGACTACAAATAGCGGCAACCTCTAGGATTGAGAGGAATAAACTCGGATGGAAAGTTCCGTCTCAGTCAGGGAATGGCAGTTATATCGTCAATCTTGATAAGGGTGAGCCATTCTGCTCATGCCCCGATTTTGAGACAAGACAGATGCCTTGCAAGCATATTCATGCCGTGGAGTACGTAATACAAAGAGAGACAAAGCCAGACGGGACAGTTACTTATACTGAGGCCATAAAGGTAACTTATGGTCAGGAATGGCACACATATAACGAAGCCCAAACTCACGAGACAGAGCATTTCCTGAGACTTTTACATGAACTTTGTGATGGCATTGAGCAACCCGTCTATAAATATGGCAGACCTCGCTTGCCCCTTTCAGATGTTGTGTTTGCGCTTGTCTATAAGTCTTACTGCATGATGTCAGGCAGAAGGCTAACTAGTGACCTCGTAGAAGCCCAAAATGACGGGTTTATGGATAAAGCCCCGCATTATAACAGCGCATTTCGCTACCTTGAAAATCCGAGACTTACACCAATCCTAAAGAGATTAATTGAACTGAGTGCAAGTCCTCTGAAAGCTGTAGAGACTGACTTTGCAGTAGATTCGTCCGGATTCTCTACCTCTACCTACAATCGTTGGTTCGATCACAAGTACGGAAAAGAAAAGGCTAAACAGAATTGGGTTAAGACGCATATCATGTGCGGAGTGAAAACCCACGTAATTACCAGTGTGGAAGCAACACCCAATGAATCTGCTGATAATCCACAGTTTGCACCACTTCTCAGCCATACTGCTAAAACGTTTGAAATAAACGAGGTTTCTGCTGACAAAGCCTATTCCAGCAAACGAAATATCAAAGCAGTACAAATGATGGGCGGAACAGCCTTTATCCCGTTCAGGTCAAACGCTGCTGTTCAGAAAGACGCATCCTACAATGATATGAACGATGTATGGAATCGCATGTGGCACTTCTATAACTTCAATAGAGAAGTATTCCTACAGCATTACCACAAGCGTTCCAACGTAGAAACAACATTTTCAATGATAAAAGCTAAATTCGGAACTTCTGTAAAAGCAAAAACACCTACAGCACAGGTAAACGAAGTCCTGTGTAAAATAATCTGTCACAATATTTGTGTGCTGATTCAGTCGATTTATGAACTTGGATTAGAGCCGGTATTCAAACAGACTTTTGAGGCAAAAAGGTTAGATGCCCCAAAAGTAGGGGGAAATTAAGACTTTTAAGGCAAAGCCTTTGATAAATCCTTAATAATTCGGTAATATTTGGACAAAATGTAAAGGCGTTTGGCAAAATAAATATCTCTGATACTATAATGCAGCGGCGTAATATATCGTTCGCTTTTTCACTGTCGATAGCGGTTTTAACGCTGCTTCTACCCGCTGTGCCGCAGTCCCCGGTTGAGGCATGGCTGACCGATCTTCCCGTCTCCTGGACCAATTTCACTTTCGTAGCCACCACCTATAACGGCGGTATTATCTTCGACTACGAGGGCTCCAGTGATCCATCACGGGGGCCTGCGGCCGTCAACCCGGCTAATACGGATATATCCTCCTGCTCCCCCAACGGCTATCTGCCGGGCAACCAGCCCAGTTTCCTTTATAGCTATTACGATTCCGGAACACCAGCCGTAATTGCTGATGATTACCTGGCATTCCGCATGCGGCTTAATGCCACACCGCTGGAGAACTCCCAGGTGGGCCTGGATTCAGGCCACTGGTATATACTGATCGATATCGACAACGACGGCTGGAAGGAATTCGCTATCGATGTGGACGGGACGATCGGCTCCAACAGGCCCGACAGGATGTACCTACTGTATAACGACCTTCCCACCAACAGTGTAACCCCACGCTCAGGTGCGCAACGGTCAAACAGCGATATACCGGGCAATGACGAGATCAATCTGTGGTACGCGGCAGGCCCGGCGGCCACCGGAATCGCTCAAACCAACAACCACGTGCGTGTGCTCACCGCCACGCCCTCCTGCTTCGGGGGTAACGAATACTGGCTGGATTTGCAGGTGCCCATCTCCGCTTTCAATGTCGGCGGGATACAGAAGCTTGAGCCGGGCACGCCCGCCCGCTTCCTTATCAGCAGCTCGGCATCGGCGGTTGACCCAATGCAAAAGGACTGGATGCTCAAGTTGCTCTCCGACCCCATTTTCAGCGATACCTGGCAGCCTACGGTGCATGCTACCAAGACAGCCACCCTGCTGGATGACCCTGACGGCAACGGCACGGCCAGTCCCGGTGACGTACTTCGATATGATATATCCATAACCAATACCGGACTGGTTCCGATGGAGGGCGTTTTCTTCAACGACAGTATCACCGATCCCAATCTCAAGCTTACCGACAACGTGACTGCTTCGTCCGGTCCCGGTACCATTGTCAAGGGCAACGATCCGGCCGATACCGAGGTAATCGTAAATATCGGCGCCATATCTGCCGGCGCAACCGTGACAATCAGCTTCCGTGTCACCATCCTCAACACATTTATGCCGGGCGTCAAGGTCGTTGCAAACCAGGGATTGGTCTCGGGCACCAATTTTACCAGCACCTACACCGACGACCCGACCACTCCCTCGCCAGGCGATGCCACCAGAACCGAGGTAACTATACCGCCTGACCTGCATATCACCAAGGAGGGACCCGACCTGGCCAACGCCGGTTCGTACATCACCTTCACCGGCACCCTGACCAATTACGGCACGGAGACGGCCACGCACGTAGTCCTGGTGGACCAGCTGCCGCACTGGATGACCTTTATCAGCTCAAGCCACGGAGCAATTTATGACTCCGGCGCCAATACTGTAACCTGGAATCTGGGCAACCTGCCCGGCGGCGGGTCCATAGCAGGATGGCTGACCGTGCTGGTGGATAATACGACGCCCAACGATACGCCTCTGACCAACACCTTCTCTGTAACCTGGCAGGACGGAGGAGGTAGAAGCTACGGCCCCGCCACCGCTTCTAAAGTCGTTACCATCAAGAACAGCCCTCTATTATCCATTTCGAAGGCCGGGCCTGCCACGGGCAGCCCTGGAGCCCTGCTGACCTATACGGGGACGTTGACCAACTACGGAAACGTCACCGCCGAGAATGTCACGCTGGTGGACCATTTGCCCGCCGGTCTGACCTACGTCAGCTCCAGCCACGGGGCAATTTATGACGCGGGCGCCAATACCGTCACATGGTACCTGGGAAGCGTGAACGCCGGCGTGTCAATTACAGGCTGGATTACAGCCCGGGTAGATGCGGGCATACCTAACGGCACGGTGCTGACCGACAACTTTACACTTACCTGGGAAGACAGCGGCGGCACCACCTACGGGCCGGAAAGCAGCACGGTGGACACCACTATTTATACCGACCCTCAGCTGACCATCACCAAGGAGGGCCCGCACGAGGCGACCGTGGGCTCATATATTACGTTCACCGGGACTTTAACCAACGTGGGAGGGTCGGCAGCCGAAAATGTGACTCTGGTTGATTATCTCCCGCCCGGCCTGATCTTTGTCGGCTCCAGCCACTCCGCAGTATATGACCCTGATACAAGGACCGTAACATGGTCGCTGGGCACCGTGGGCAGCGGTGTTGCCATACCCGGGTGGATCGAGGTGCGTGTAGGAAGCTATCTGCCCGATGGAACCGATTTGCTGAATACCTTCTCCGTCACCTGGGAGGACTCGGGCGGCGGCAGCTACGGGCCTGCCACCGCCACCGCGGATGTTATAGCCCGCACCAGCCCTATCTTAACCGTTTCAAAGTCGGGCCCGGCCGAGGCCGCCCCGGGCGATATTCTGACTTTTACGCTCACCGTCACCAACGACGGCGGGCTCCCCGCCCAGAACGTGACGCTGGTCGATGTTCAGCCCGATAAATATGCCTATGTCAGCTCCAATCCGCCCGGAACTTATGTCGCGGGCAATGTGATCTGGAACCTCGGTCCGCTGTCCGCGGGCGGAACGTCCACGGTCTCACTGACCGTGAGGGCGGACGCAGGCCTGGCCAATGGAACTCCGCTGATCAATGCCGCCATGGTCAACTGGCAGGATACCATGGGCACTGACTACGGCCCCGCCACCGCCGCCGTCGCAACCACATTCTATCTCGACCCACACCTGCAGGTGACTAAAACAGGGCCGGCTACGGGCGACCCCGGAGACAACTTCACCTACACCATTACGCTCACAAATACCTCCGCTACGGACGCGGAGAATGTTATACTGGTCGATTACATACCCGACGGCATGAACTATATCGGCAGCATCCCTCCTGGTACCTTCATCGGAGACAATGTCACCTGGGCGCTGGGTACCATCGCCGGTCACGGCTCTCTTTCCGTATCTATCACTCTGCAGGCTGACCCTGCGCTGGCCGAGGATATCCTGCTGGATGACATTGCTGCTGCCGTATGGGAAGATAACCTCCTCAATCATTACGGCCCGGCCAGCGTTGCGCAAACGCTTGTGACTCCATGGCCTCTACTTGATATAGATATCAGCGGGCCATCCACCGGTGAGCCCTGCGACACGGTCACATTCACTATCAACGTTTCCAATACCAGCAACCATCTTGATGCTGAAAGCGTGTTCGTACAGTATATCCTGCCTTCCGGCACGGCCTATGTCAGCTCCACTGGAGGCGGCACCTGCGCGGACGGCGTGGTCACATGGGGGCTGGGGCCGCTTGCCGCCCTCGGCTCACAGCAGGTAAGCGTTACCATAACCTACTGCGTCCTGCCGGTTGGGTCCGAGTTTATATCTCCCGTCGGTCTGGTCTGGATGTACGGCGGGACCATGCACGGACCTGTATTTGATTCCACCGGCACCAGGATCGTAGCACCTCCTATACCTCCCCCTCCCCCTCCTCCCCCAACTCCACCAGCGCCGGAAGTAATCACGGCGCCGGCGGCTCAGCAGCTACCGTCCCATTCTTCTACGATGTCAACCAGGCCCTGGGAACCTCGAACGGTTGATCTGCCCAGTATTACGGTGCAGTCAGCTACGCTCTCAGCTTCCAACGTTAATCCGGGTGCACCTGTAACGATTTCGGCAATGGTCACCAACACGGGAAAGGTAAACGGCTCTACCAGATTAACCCTCTATATCAACGGTGTGATGGACCAGACACGCGGCCTGACCGTTAAAAGCGGAAGCTCGATACCTGTTCAGTTTACGGTTAGCCGCGAAATTCCCGGCACTTATTCGGTGTACGTCAACGGTGTAAGCGCGGGCAGCTTCAGTGTGAGCGATAACCTGGGCAACAACATCGTGCTGGTGCTCAGCTCGCTATGCCTGCTGACTGCGCTGTTCATTGGAATTTTAATGATGCTGCGCCGCCGGCAAAATCCTTATTGACGGCAGCCGCTCTTCCTTCCCCGCCGCTCCCGGCATCCCCGGATAACAATTAAGCTCAAAACGTAATATAATAAGTCGCCTGAATAATTGTTATTTTCCCATCGCCCATGCTTGACCTTAATTTAATCTTCATCGGCTTTATCATACTCGTCGCCCTGGTCTTCGATTTCACCAACGGCATGCACGATGCCGCCAACTCCATCGCCACTGTGGTCTCCACCCGCGTACTCTCGCCCAGACTGGCCGTTATCTGGGCCGCCTTCTTTAACTTCATAGCATTCCTCATCTTCGGCACACTGGTGGCTGAGACCATCGGCAAGGGCATGATCGATGTCAATTCCATCAACGAGACGGTCGTGCTGGCCGGACTGCTGGGCGCGATTAGCTGGAACCTCATCACCTGGTACCTGGGCCTGCCCAGCAGCTCATCGCACGCCCTCATCGGCGGCTACGCCGGCGCCGCCATCGTTAAAAGCGGCTTCGGTGTGATAATACCCGCCGGCTGGACTATGACCCTCATTTTTATCATCGTGGCGCCGGCCATCGGACTGGTACTGGGTTATGTTTTGAAGGTGATCACATCCTGGATGCTGTGCAGACAACGCCCGGGCGTGGTCAACAGGTGGTCACGTATAGCACAGCTCATCTCAGCCGCTCTCTACAGTCTGGGACACGGTGGGAATGATGCCCAGAAAACCATGGGCGTTATCACCAGCCTGCTGCTGGCAGGGGGATTGATCGCAGAGTTCCATGTCCCTCTCTGGGTGGTTCTGCTCTCCTACGCCGCCATTGCACTGGGCACACTGACCGGCGGCTGGCGTATCGTCAAGACTATGGGTCAGAAGATTACACGTCTCAGGCCGATAGACGGCTTCTGCGCCGAAACCGCCAGCGCCTTCTCCATCTTCCTGGCCACCCACCTGGGTGTGCCCGTCAGTACTACACATGTTATAACGGGGGCAGTCTCGGGTGTGGGCTCGGCCAACCGCTGGACGGCTGTCCACTGGGGCGTGACACTGCGCATCGTCTGGGCCTGGCTGCTGACCATTCCCGGCGCCGCCACCATCGCCGCCCTGATCTACTTCCTGCTGCGGCTGGCGCTGGGACAAGCCCTCTTCTAACCTCCCAATCTCGCTTCTTCCGTCACCCTTTACTCGCTGAGCTTGGCTGAAGTCAGCTTGTATAGCTCGGCTACCGCGATTATAGTCAGGGCGCTGGAAATTGCCATCACCCAGTCCTCTACGGTCAGCGAAAAGGTATTGAAAGCGCCCTGTAGGAAGGGCAGATAGACTACCAGCAGGAGCAGGGTCAGCTCCCAGGCGACTGCAGCCAGCAGCCACCTGTTCTGCTCAACGCCGAGGTTGAAGAGCGAACGCTCCAGCGAGCGGCAGTTGAAGGCATTGAGGAACTGGATAATGATCAGGGTGACGAAGCACAGGCTCTGCGCCTCCATCAAACTCTCGCCGCGGTTGAGCGCCCAGACGAAGACGAAAATGGAAGCGAGACAGGTCCAGATACCCATGATCACCATGTAGCTCACCGTATTGCGAGTAAACACGGTCTGGTTGCGCGGGCGCGGCTTCCTGGACATTACGTCTTTGGAGTAGGGATCGACGGCCAGCGCCAGCGCCGGCAAACCGTCGGTAGCAAGGTTGACGTAGAGTATCTGCACCGCTATCAGCGGCAGCGCACCGGCCGGTATGCCCAGCACGGGACCCAGCAGAATCGCGGATGCCATCAGCAGTATCTCTCCCAGGTTGCAGGAGAGCAAAAACACCAGGTATTTTTTAATGTTGTCATAGATGGCGCGCCCTTCCTCCACCGCCGCCACAATCGAGGCGAAATTATCATCCGTCAGGATCATATCGGCGGCTTCCCGGGTAACGTCGGTGCCCTTGATCCCCATGGCTATTCCAATGTCGGCCTTCTTGAGCGCGGGCGCATCATTGACACCGTCTCCCGTCATGGCCACTACATGTCCCTTGCGGGCCAGCGCCTCAACCACGCGCAGCTTGTGCTCCGGGGAGACCCGGGCATAGACATCGACCACCTCCGCCGTGCGATTAAACTCATCCTCGGACATCCCGTTTATCTCTTCGCCCGTCAGCGCAATCCCGCCCTTCATAATGCCAAGATCGGTGGCAATGGTGACCGCCGTAAGCTTGTGGTCTCCCGTTATCATGATTGTCCTCACACCGGCCTGGTCGCATACTTCTATAGACCCCCTGGCCTCAGCCCGCGGCGGGTCGATCATTCCAGCCAGCCCCAACAGCACCATTCCGCGGATTGTGGACTCCTCCGTGTTGAACTCGCCGGGCAACCGTTTATAGGCTGTGCCCAGCACCCTTAACGCTTCGGCTGCCATCTGATGGATCTTGCCATGGATGCGGCCCCGCTCATCCTCATCCAGCTTGACCTCTCTTCCATCACGATAAATATATTCGCAGGCCTTGAGGATAACCTCTGCAGCCCCATTTGAATACGCCACAATGCCATCCGGCTCCCTGTAAGCGACCACCATCCTCTTGGTCTCGGAAGTGAAGGGTATCTCGCCCACCAGCGGGTTTTCGTTGCAGGCCTGGTAATCCATCAGACCCGCCTTGGCCGCCGCCACCAGGAAGGCGCCCTCTGTGGGATCTCCCTTGATCCTCCACTGCTCGTCTTCCTGATACAGCTTGGCATTGGCGCAGAGGTTGGCCGCTTTTAAATATTTCTGCAGTACGGGATCGGCAGGATCCAATTTGCTGCCGTTCCGGTAGAATTCTCCCACCGGCTCATATCCTGTGCCCGTAACCTCGATAAACTGACCGTCCAGATAGATCTTTTTCATCGTCATCTGGTCCTCGGTCAGCGTGCCGGTCTTGTCGGAGCAGATAACGGTGGTACATCCCAGCGTCTCGACCGCCGACAACCTGCGCACAAGAGCATGGCGCTTGACCATGCGCCTGACGCCCAGCGCCAGCGATATGGTTACCACGGCCGGCAACGCCTCGGGCACGGCCGCCACGGCCAGGCTGACACCCCAGATCAACATCTCCAGCGGCGGATGTCCGCGCCAGATGCCCATACCGGCCAGCACGGCGCACAGTATCAGCGCGCCGATGGCTATATATTTGCCTATGCTGTCCAGATTGACCTGCAGTGGCGTCCTCTCCTCCTTGACCTCCTTCAGCATGCGCGCGATCTTGCCGAATTCAGTCCCACTGCCCGTTTCGACCACCACCGCCTTGCCCCTGCCATAAACGGCTGTCGTACCGGAAAACACCATATTTAACCTGTCGCCCAGTCCCGCATCTCCATCTATGCGAGCGCTGTTTTTCTCCACTGCATTCGACTCACCCGTAAGAGGCGCCTCGTTGGTTCTCAGGTTGACCTCCTCGATAATGCGAGCATCCGCAGGCACCATATCGCCCATGGTCAGCAGGATCACGTCCCCCGGCACCAGTTCCCTGGCGGGCACTTCGGTCTCCGCACCATCTCTCAGTACGGATGCCAGTGGCGCCGCCATGCGCTTTAATGCCTGGATAGCCTTCCCCGCCCTGTACTCCTGGAAAAAACCCAGCCCGGCTGCGAACAATATGATAATGAAAATTACAATGGCATCGGTGACCTCGCCAAGAAAGGCGGAGAGAGCAACTGCGATCAGCAGTATGATGATCAGGACGTTCTTGAATTGCTCCAGCAGAAGGCGCCAGGGGGATACGCTGTCATCGCCCTCCAGCTCATTGTATCCATATTTCTCCAGTCGGGCGGCGGCCTCCTCGTTGCTCAGCCCCCCCTTGCTGGAACCCAGCCCGGCCAGCGTGTCATCGGCAGACAGGTTATACCAGTGATTTCTCTGTTCAGAATTCATCTGACGCTTCCTTGCTGAATGACTTAAAGCTTAACGCATAATTATAGCAGTTACGTCTTATGCCGGGCATTTTGACATAGCTGCTATTCTGTGTTAATGTTTAATCCATGGCTGATTGCATATCGTCCCGCTGGTTTTACGCCTATTATTATTTTACGCCCGGCAAACTGCCTGGGGGACGATGCAACATACCTGAATTTTAAATAGCTGTAAAGTAAGAATATCAAGAAGGGCCCTCCAGGCGGGGGCCCTTCTTTTTTTTACACCGAAATTTCAGGAGGTACACATACAATGATGATAATGAAGCGCGACGCCACGGAAGCGGAGATCAAAAACGTGATCCGCGAGATCAAGGTGCACGGCCTTAAAGCGGATGTCTCGCGCGGCGATTTCAGGACCGTTATCGGTCTGGTCGGCGACGAGCGCAAGGTGCCCTTCGATAACTTCGCCATACTGCCCGGCGTCAAGGAGGTGGTTAAAATCGAAACCCCGTATAAACTCATCAGCAGGGAATACGGCCGCGCGGCCGACGGCAGCAGCGGGCTGCGCCGCACCATCGATATAGGCAACATACATATCGGCAACGGCGAACCAGTCATCATGGCCGGACCCTGTGCGGTGGAGAACAAAAAACAGCTCTTCATGATCGCAGAGAGCATTAAAAAGGCCGGCGCGCATATACTCAGAGGCGGTATATTCAAGCCCAGGAGCTCCGTCCACTCCTTCCAGGGCCTGGGCGGCAGCGATTTGAAAAGCGCCGAACAGGCGCTCAAATGGATGCGCGATGCGGGCCGGGAGTACGGCCTGCCCGTGGTCACCGAGGTCAGGGGCGAGGACCACGTGGACCTGGCGGCAGAATACGTCGATATACTGCAGATCGGATCGCGCAATATGTACAACCAGGACCTGCTGTCCAAGGTCGGCAAGAAGAACAAACCGATACTGCTCAAACGCCATTTCGGCGCCGGCATAGAGGAGTTTCTGTCTTTCGCCGAATATATCGCCGCCGAAGGCAATAAGGACATTATTCTCTGCGAGCGCGGCATAGTACCGATCGGTAAGGGCAAGGAATACACGCGCTACACGCTGGACCTGGCGGCAGTGCCCGTCATCAAGAAGGAGACCTACCTGCCCGTGATTATCGATCCCAGCCACGGCACGGGCCGGCGCGACCTCATCTTCAATATGAGCTGCGCGGCCATTGCCGCCGGCGCCGACGGCCTGATGATCGAAGCCCACTACAATCCCCAGGAGGCCATTGTCGACGGCCGCCAGACCATTACGCCCGCCGAATTACAGGATATAATAAAGGCCTGCCGTGAGATATACGGCATGGTGTCGGCCAGGTCTGCAGGCTGACGGGCGGTATCTAAAGTTGAGGACAGTCAGGATAAAGACCGGCAGGGCAGGCTACGATGTGCGCATCGGAGACGGCCTGCTCTATCATACCGGTAAATGGATCAGGGAACGCTTCGCGGGCCAGAAGGCCGTTATTATCAGCAACCCGGACGTCGACCGGCTGTACGGCGCCACAGTCAGGCAGTCCCTGCAAAAAGAGGGCTTCAGCACCGTGTCGCTGCTGGTGTCCGAGGGAGAGCAGCACAAGTCCCTGGATACTGCGGCCAAACTCTACGCCGGGCTGCAGAACGCCCGTGCGGAACGGTCTACCCCCCTGCTGGCACTGGGCGGCGGCGTGATAGGCGACCTGGCCGGTTTTGTGGCGGCCACTTACATGCGAGGGCTTCCCCTGATAGCCCTGCCGACAACCCTGCTGGCCCAGGTGGACAGCAGCCTGGGCGGAAAAACGGCTGTGGATCACGGGCCAGTTAAGAACAGTATCGGTGTATTCCACCATCCCGCACTTGTTATCGCCGATACCCTCACGCTGGGCAGTCTAACTCCCGGAGAGATCAGCAACGGGCTGGCCGAGGTGATCAAGTACGGAATGATACGCGACCGGTCGCTTTTTAAACTGCTTGAAAAACATATATCCGCCATCCGCGCCCTCGACACCGTTTTGCTGGAAGAGGTGGTTCAACGCTGCGTACACATCAAGGCGCGCGTTGTGGAAAAGGACGAGCGCGACACGGGGCTGAGGAACATACTCAACTTCGGACACACCATAGGTCATGCTATTGAGTCGGCATCCGATTTCGGCATCGGGCACGGCCAGGCGGTGTCCATAGGCATGGTCAAGGCCTCTGCCATCTCAAACCGCCTGGGGATATTTCCTTCGCGGGACCTGGCCCGGCTGAAGGACCTGCTGGCTCAGGCGGGGCTGCCCGTGCGCATGCCGCACCTCGATATGTCCAGGGTGCTGCAGGCCATGAATCATGATAAGAAGGTGGTCGACGGCAGGATAAGGTTTATCCTGCCGCAAAGGATTGGCCGTGTCTTCATATCAAGCGATGTCAGCTATGCGCTGGCCGTGGAAGTGCTGGAGAGCGATAATGCATAAACCCAGGATCTGCACGGTGGTCACCGGCGGCAACGCTGACCTGATCAGGAGGGCTGAACCAATATCGGACCTTTTCGAGCTCCGCATGGACCTGGTGGGCGAGGGCTGGCAGGATATGGTACCGCACCTGCATAAGCCCTGGATCGCCACCATGCGGGATACCCTGCACGCGGGCAAATTCACCGGCAGCGAGAAGCAGCGTACCAGCCAACTGATGAGGGCGGTTGAACTGGGCGCCGGCATGGTGGATATCGAGCTGGACTGCCCTTCGCTGGAAGTGACGATTAAAAGCATAAAAAGCGGTGCCCGCTGTCTGGTCTCCTATCACAACTGGGACGGCACCCCTCCGCCGGAAGATCTGTCGATCATCGTACGCAGGCAGCAGGCGGCCGGCGCCGACATCTGCAAGGTCGTGACCATGGCTGCGAATATCAACGATAACCTCACTCTAATCGACCTGCCCAGCCGCTTCCCGGGGGCTGACATTATCTCCTTCTGCATGGGCCCGGCCGGTATGCTCAGCCGAGTCCTGTCGCCTCTGGCGGGAGGATACCTGACCTATGCATCTCTGGATGACGACATGGGCTCAGCCCCGGGACAGCTGAGCGTAAGCGTATTGCGCGGCATCTACAGGAAGCTATTGCAATGACAGGAATTGAATTGAATGGCAAAACAACGATATGCGGCCTGATAGGTGATCCCGTGGAGCACAGCGTCTCACCCGCTATGCATAATGCCGCCTTCCGCAAACTGAAGCTCAACTATGCCTATCTGCCTTTCAGGGTGAGCAAAGAGGGACTTCCCGGCGCCGTGGAGGGTATCAGGGCGCTGCATATCGCCGGCATGAACGTCACCATCCCGCACAAGACTTCGATTATCCCCCTGCTGGATGAGGTTGATACGCTGGCTCAGCATATCGGCGCGGTAAATGTCGTTCACAACAGAGACGGCAGGTTGCACGGCAGCAATACCGACGCAGACGGGTTCCTGCGCATGTTGAAAGAACGGGGAATTACTGTACTCAACCTGCGTGCCGTCGTGCTGGGAGCCGGGGGCGCCTCCCGGGCCGTCTGCTTTGCGCTGGCCTCTCTCGGCTGCGCAATCACCATTCTCAACCGCAGCGTGCCTAAGGCACTGGACTGCGCGGCCGACATGCAAAAATATGCAGGACGCGCATTCGCCGTACTGGAGTTGAATCGAGATAATCTTGCCGCTGCGCTGGCGGACGCCGATCTGGTGGTGAACACAACCAGCCTGGGAATGTCTCCGCATCCCGATGTGAGCCCCGTCGATCGCTCGCTGTTGAAGCGCAGGCACGTCGTGGTCGATATCGTTTATAATCCGGTTAAAACCAGGTTGCTCAGAGAGGCTGAGAAAGCGGGTGCACGAACTCAAGGAGGGCTGGATATGCTGGCATGGCAGGGGGCGCTGTCATTCGAGATGTGGACCGGCCGCAGGGCACCGTTCGATGTCATGCGCAGGGCGGCCGCCGAAGCACTGAAACGCTATGAAAAGTAATATCGCTTTAATCGGCTTCATGGGGGCCGGCAAGTCCGCCGTCGGCCGGGCTCTGGCGGACGCAACCGGATCGGACTTTGTCGATCTGGATTACCTGATCTGCGAAAAAACCGGCAGGTCTATTACGCAGATTTTTTCTTCCGAGGGCGAAACCGCCTTCCGGCGTATCGAGTCCGATGCCCTGAGTGAAATAACAGGCAGACAAAACACGGTGATCGCCTGCGGAGGCGGTATCGTCCTCGATCACTCCAATGTAGACATACTCAAGCGTAGCGCGGTTATCGTTTACCTGTCTGCAGAGCCTTCTATCCTGCTTCGACGCGTATTGAACAGCCCCGAGAGACGCCCTCTGCTGCAGGTCGTCGATCCAGCTTCGGCCGTGGACGGCCTGCTCAAGCGCAGACTGCCTTTATATCGGGCTGCGGCCGAACTGACGATAGACACTTCGCAACTCGCTATAGATGAAGTGGTAAAAAAAATAATTACGGAGCTGAGAGTTAATGCGAGCCCTGATCTCCCGCAGCGCAGTTAGAGGCAGTGTAACAGCTCCATCCTCCAAGAGCTACACGCTGCGCGGATTGATGTGCGCCGCGCTGGCGGAAGGGCAGAGCCGTATAGAAAGACCGCTGTACGCTGATGACACCGACGCAGGACGCGATGTGCTGCAGAAAATCGGGGTGCAAATAAACGAGCAGGATGGCGCCTGGCTGATCGAAGGGAATGGTTTCCGCCAGCCCCATTCAGAGCTTTTCTGCCGCAATTCGGCCGGTACCCTGCGCTTCATGACAGCCATCTGCTCGCTGGTACCGGGCAACTGCCGTCTGACTGCCGGGCTGTCGCTTTCGCGAAGGCCCATCGCCCCTCTGGTAGATGCGCTTAGATCGCTGGAAGTGGCCTGCACCACCGAGGGCGGCGCAGCCGTCACCGTCAGGGGAGGCCGCCTCAAAGGAGGCACAGTAGATCTGCCGGGGGATATCAGCTCGCAGCTCGTCTCCGCCCTGCTTTTCATCGCCCCCAAATCCGAGGAAGGAATGCTTATCAGGCTGGCCCCACCGGTCGAGTCCAGACCCTATATCGATATGACCATCGACTGCATGAAAAGATTCGGGATCAGGGTTGAGCGCAGTCGGGACGGTCTGATCTTCCGGACCAAACCGCAGACCTACAGAGCTACCAGCTATACCATTGAAGGGGACTGGTCTTCGGCCTCTTACCTGCTTGCGCTGGGCGCAGTAGCGGGCGACGTATATGTGTCGAATTTGAACAGGGCCAGCCTGCAGGCGGACAGAGAGCTGCTGAGGCTGCTCAAGCGTATGGGCGCCGATTTGCAGGCGCGCGGCGATGGGGTCAGGGTCCGCAGGTCACGTCTGAAAGCCCTTAAGGCGGATATGTCGGACTGCATCGATCTGCTGCCTACCGTATCCGTACTGGCGGCGGCAGCGCAAGGCCAAAGCGAGCTGAGCGGCATCAGCCGCGCCAGACTCAAAGAGTCCGACAGGGTTGCCGCCGTTAAAGAGGGCCTGCTGCGCATGGGTATCCCCGTCAGGGAGGAAAGGGACACCATGTTTATCAGCGGCGCCAGGCCCTCCGGCTGCACAATAGATTCGAAAGGCGACCATCGTATTGCCATGGCCTTCAGTATACTGGGAGTGCTGGCCGGCGATACGGTTATTGAGGACGCCGGGTGTGTGAACAAGACATATCCCGACTTCTGGGCGATCGTAAGAAGCCTGGGAGGAGAGGTGGTTTTAAATGAGCAATAGTATAGGCACGCAGTTCGTTGTAACCAGCTTCGGAGAAAGCCACGGCAGGTGCGTGGGCGTTGTGATAGACGGCTGTCCTGCCGGCCTGCCCATCGGTCCGGACGAGATACAGGCCGAGGTGGACCGCCGCAGACCCCAGAGCAGCGCCGGCGGTACGGGACGCAGGGAGGAAGACCGGGTAGAAGTGCTCTCGGGCATACTGAACGGTACTTCGACGGGGGCGCCAATCTGCCTGCTGGCCTGGAATAGAGACACTGACTCCAGCGCCTATAAGGAAATAATCTCAACGCCCAGGCCGGGACACGCCGACTACACGGCCTTTCTTAAATACGGTAAATACAACGATTTTCGCGGCGGTGGCAGGTTCTCCGGCCGCATTACCGCCGGATTCGTTATGGCAGGGGCTGTTGCCGCTAAACTGCTGTCGTTGCGGGGAATCGAGATAATCGCCCATACCGTTCAGATCGGTGATATCCGAGCAGACCCCCACCCATCACATATCACCAGATACAATATAGACCGGTCACCGGTCAGGTGCGCCGATCCGGCGGCGGCAAGAAAAATGATGGCGCTGATTAAAGCCGTGCAAAAGGAAGCCGACAGCATCGGCGGTATGGTGGAGGTGCGTGCTATTAATGTGCCGGGTGGGCTGGGGGAACCGGTCTTCGAAACGCTGGAAGGTGAGCTGTCTAAGGCTTTTTTCGCCATACCCGCCGCCAGGGGAGTCGAATTCGGTGCCGGTTTCAGCGCCGCCTTCATGAAGGGATCGCAACATAACGACCTGTTCATCCTGAAAAACAAAAAGGTAGTCACCCTCACCAACCATGCCGGAGGCATTTCGGGCGGGCTGAGCAATGGCATGCCCATCGTGGCCAGAATAGCCTTTAAACCTACGGCCTCAATAGGAAGGAAACAGAGGACAGTCAATCTCAAGACCGGCCGTACCATTGATCTGTCTATAAAAGGCAGGCACGACAGCTGCATCGTGCCGAGGGCGGTGCCTGTGGTCGAAGCCATGATGTCGCTGGTGCTGTGCGACTTCGCCCTGAGGGCCGGATATATAGGAAGAGTGATATCATGAACCTGAAAGACTTGAGAAAAGACATCGACAGCATCGACTCGGATATAGTCAAACTCCTGTCCCGCCGCTTGAGCATAGCCCGCAGGATAGGAGAACTCAAGAAAAAAGGACGCGTCGACATTCACGACGCGAGGCGTGAGATAGAGGTCATGCATCGTGTCAGGCTTCTGGCGGAAAAAGAAGGCATCAACGCGGAGGACGTGGAGAGGCTTTACCGCCAGATCATCGCGTCATCGCGAGGCGTTCAGGGGATAGCGGTTGCCTTCCAGGGACAGGACGGCGCCTATAGCCAGGAGGCAGCCTTCGACTTTTTCGGCAATTCGGTGCTGACGCGACCCTGCGAAACGCTGGACGAGGTATTTAAACTTGTCCAGGATGGAGCCGTGCCTTACGGCATAGTTCCCGTCGAGAACTCGCAGGAAGGAAGTATTAGCCGCTCCTACGACCTGTTGCTGGACGCCGACGTGATGGTCTGCGGAGAGACGCAGATCAGGGTCTCGCATTGTTTGATAGTCAATCGCAGCGTCTCTCACTCATCCATAAAAAGGATCTATTCCCATCCGCAGGCCCTGGCCCAGTGCCAGAATTATTTGCGGCACCTGGGTTGCGAGATCATACCTGCCTACGATACGGCGGGTAGCGTAAAGATGATCAAGGAGAAGAAGATCATGGACGGCGCGGCCATCGCAAGCGCACGTTCCGCGCAGATTTATGATATGAAAATACTGGACCACGAGATCGAAGACAATCCGCGGAATACCACCAGGTTCTTCGTTCTGGGCCGCAGCGACGCGCCGCCTTCAGGCGATGACAAGACATCCATCGTCTTTCTGCTTAAACATAAGCCCGGCACGCTGTATCAGGCGCTGGGCGAATTCGCTAAAAGGCGTATCAATCTGACTAAAATAGAGTCCCGTCCCACGCGGCAGAAGCCCTGGGAATACAACTTCTACCTTGATTTCGAAGGACACCGCAGCGATAACGCCGTGCATCAGACGCTGGTAAAATTGGAGGATATCTCGCTCTTCCTAAAGGTTCTGGGGTCATATCCCAAGGCCAGGCAGACATGAGCGATAGTATTACCAAGGTCTCTATCATAGGCGGATACGGCAAAATGGGCAGGTGGCTGGCCCGCTTCCTCAAGCAAGAGGACTTCGAGGTGACGCTGGCCGGCCGTGATCCGCAGAAGCTCGAGGAGACGGCCCGGGAGCTGGGCTGCCGCGCCGCGGCCATGGATCGGGCCATCAATCAGGCCGATGCGATCGTTATCTCCGTGCCAATCAACAGCTTCGAGACTGCGGTCCGTCACATGGCACGGCACACCAGGCCGGGGCAATACATATTCGATATCACCTCCGTTAAACAGAAACCGGTCGAGATAATGCATAGGCACCTGAGCGGCTGCCGCATACTGGGCACACACCCCATGTTCGGCCCGGGAGCCGCGTCGTTGAAAGCACAGCGGTTCGTATTGACGCCTGTTGGAGAAGAGGAGGAATCTTTGGCCGCAGTGCTGCGCAGGCAGCTCGAGGGCAGGGGCGCCAGGGTCGCCGTTATGAGCCCGGCCAGGCACGACGAGCTGATGGGCATAGTGCTGGGACTTCCCCATTTCATTGCCCTCGTATGGGCTGATACACTTCTCAGCCTGAAAAGCCTGAAGGAGACGGAACAGGTTAGCGGCACCAGCTTCCGCCTGCTGTTGACGCTGGCGGAGGCCGTGCTTTCCGAGGACCCCGACTTTTACTCCTCCCTGCAGATGAGCCTGCCTGAGATGGTCAGCATTGAGCAGCTTTTCCGCCAGAAAACGGACCTATGGCTTGATCTGGTACGCGAAAAGGACGTCAAGAATTTCGCTGAGAGGATGCGTTACCTGCGCCAGCAGTTCGAGCGTGAAGACTCCGATTTTGCAGCCGGCTATAAAAATCTATATAAACTGGCTGACTAATCCACACATATGTGATATATTAGTAGAGGAAATTACCGTCAGCATCCCGCTGATGAATCGACATCCGGCACGGTCAGGCGTCCCGGTGATGGGACACACCAGATAAGATCGATGAAAAACGCCTGCTTTGTGATAGACCGGTCCCGGCACGCAGTCAGCAATTATCACTAATATTGTGCTGATCCTGTCAGCCAGAGGAGAATAAATGACCACACCTGATGAGAAGGAGAGGCCCATCACCATCCTCATTGTCGAGGACAATCCCGCGGATGCGCGTTTAATCAGGAAGCTGCTGAAAGAAACCCCCGGTATAGACTGCCACGATAAATATGCTTTAAACCTGGCCGACGGCCTGCAACTACTCAAGCATAACAAAATCAGCGTCGTTCTGCTCGATCTCCACCTCCCTGATTGCCGGGGTACGGACACATTGATAGCAATCAAGAACGAACATATACACACGCCTATCGTAGTTATGACTGATCAGGATGACGAGAAGACCAGGCTGGAAGCTCTCAAGCTGGGCGCCCAGGACTACCTGGTAAAAGGCCGGATCGACGGGCACGTACTGCTGAGGGCGATGCGCTACGCCATCGGGCGCAAGCAGTCCGAGGACGCCATACTGAAATCCAAGATGCTCTTGCAGAACGTAATCGACTCCACGCCGGACTGGATATACGTTAAGGACCGGCAGCACAGGTTCATCCTGGTCAACAAGACATTCGCCGAATCGCAAAACGTCCAGCCGCAGGATATGATCGGCAGGCCGGATACCGATTTCTTTCCGGATGAGCTGTGCCACGGCAATCCCGCCAAAGGGATTTCCGGCTTCCACACCGACGATAACGAGGCGCTGGACGGAAAGACGCTGCATAACCTCGATAATCTTGTTACATGGGGTGACGGCTCCCTTCACATCTACGAGACAACCAAAACTCCATTGTACGACGAATCGGGCCGCGTCTTCGCGGTGCTCGCCTATGGCCGCGACATCACGAGACGACACAAGGCTGAAAATGAGCTTGCAGCCAGTTATCTGGCGCTGCGCAAGACGCTGCATGACTCCATCAATGCCATGGCACGTATAGTGGACCTGCGCGACCCTTATACCGCCGGACATCAACAAAAGGTGGCCAGCCTGGCCAGCGCCATAGCGCGTGAGATGGGCATGACCGATGCCGCGGTGGAACACCTGATCATGGCTTCCACAGTACACGATATCGGCAAGATGTATGTGCCGGCCGATATACTGAGCAAACCGGGGCGGCTGTCCGATCTGGAATGGGAGATAATTCAAACCCACTCGCAGGGCGGATTCGATATACTGTCAGAGATCGAGTTCTCCGGACCGGTTGCCCTGACGGTGCTGCAGCATCACGAAAGATTGGACGGCTCGGGATATCCCAACAGATTAAAGAATGGACAGATACTTCCTGAGGCCAAGGTTCTGGCAGTGGCCGATGTTGTAGAGGCTATGGCATCCCACCGTCCCTACCGCCCATCGCTGGGTATCGAGAGGGCGCTTAACGAAATAGAACAAGAAAAAGGCAAACTTTATGATCCTGCGGCGGTGGATATCTGCCTGAGCCTCTTCAGGGACAGGGCGTTTAGCTTTAATAAGCCCGTGACGGGTCCGTGACGGAGCACTATTTGCGCCCCGCCATAATACCTATAAAGTTCTCCAGCAGCATCTCGGTCCTTTCCGGCGAGTACTTTCTCTTATCACTCATATCTCCCTCAAGTACGAGGTAAGGTATGTTCCGTTCCCTCATCACGTCGCCGATCAGCTTCTGTGCGGCGCAGGAGTGCCGGCAGGCATCGGTGGAGAAATGTACCACCCCATCCACGTTATACTCATCCAGGATCTCGTTTATCCCCCTCAGCCGCTGCTCTATCGTGCCAACGTATGGGTTCTTAAGACACCACAGAGCGAGGCTTTCAAAGGGCAGGGACTCGTCCATCTGTCCCCAGTAATTACGCGCCAACTCGCCCATTACAATCGTGACACCGTATTTCCTGAATATGCTGTTGATAACGGTGGGCTGCACCGGGAACCAGGCCAGCCAGAATACACGGTACCTCTCCTGCGTCAGTCTGCCCTGCATGATCTTGCTGCGGCTCTCTTCTACCATTTCAAGGTAGATCTGTTCCTGTATCTCCTTCCCCGCCAGCATATTCCCGAAGATGGACATATTTATTACGGGCACACCGACATATGGGAAAGGTGAGATCTTCTGAAGATCGGCCAGCTGTGCATAAGCCCGTCTGGCGCGGTTGGAGATACGTATGCATTCCCTCAAACGCTCAAGGTCGAACCTCTGACCTGTGACCTCCTGGATTTTGCCGGCGATGCGGCGCAGCTGGGCGGCTACATAATCAACCGACTCTCGGCTGATCTTATTAGGTATATCCAGGGTAACGGCCTCTTTGCCGTAACGATCCGCCAGTATCTTATTGGTCTTGGCCTTACCGTCACAGAAATAGGAAGAGGACAGCAGCAGATCGGCTCCGGGCATATACCCAAGCATATCGCACCCCGCGGCCAGCCTGTGATATGAGCAGATATCCGTAGAATAGCCGACCTCCTCAGCCCTGTTCATTATCTCTACCGCAGCATCTGCATCAAATGTGGGTAGCAGGTTTGCGGCTATTTCAAAATCGAAGGGTGTCACGTCGAAGGCCGCCAGCAGCTCCATGGGAAATGAATAATACGACGACCATATCACTTTTTTATCGGCGCGATATGCTTCTAAGAACGAAGACGCCAGCTGAATGGTCATCTTGACCGCAGCGCGCGGCTTCTGTTGATATGCTGATTCAAGGCTGCTTTTCATTTCAGTGTAATATTTTCTCAACATCTCGTCGTCCCTCAACTTTCCTGCATTTCCACGAAGGCTTCCAGCCTTGTCCTGATCCTGTCTTTGTCCTTGAAAACATAGTCGTTCTCCAAGAAAAGCACGGGAATGCCGTCATCATTCAGCATTTTGAGCAGGTAAGGAACGTCGTACAGCTGCTGATCGCAGAATTTCAGCGCCGTCAGCACCACTCCATTTACCTTGTAGCGATCGACATTGTCCCTGATGCGGGCATGCGTCTCGGCCGGCGCCGCCGTTCTCGAACAGCGCGGCGGTCCGAGATAAGCCTGCGCCAGCGATACAAAAGGATCATCGCCTCTTTCATCGACAATACGCTCGAAAAACCTCAGTCCCGTGCAGACGTCTGCAACCGGAACCTCAGCTCCGCTCCCCTCTAACATGAGTAAAATATCCGGTCGGGACATTACGTTGCCATAAACCATAATACGGGTTTTCCGACGGCTGCCCGCTGCAGCGGCCTCGCCCGATTTTATCTGCATCGCCGGTATATCCCTTGACCCATCTTCACAATGCAGCAGTTCGAGGCCCTGACTGAAAAGCTCGCTGCCGGCCATGGGAAGCGGCGACGAGCTCTGACGGCTGTACAATTCACGCAGTCTTCTCCTTGCCGAGTTGGCCTCTTTAATTGACCTCCTGATGGTTGAGACCGTTACCTCGCAGCCGGATGCCTTCCCCATCTGCGCAGCCAGATCGCGAAGCTCTGACGCATAATAAGCGACGGCCAATTCGTCGGTATTCTTGGGAACCTCCAGCATGTAAGTGAATTTGGACGGTATGTAGGCCTTCCATGCATCGTAAAGGCGGCGCACACCATCACAGGAACGCGCGAAAACCAGCCCGTCAAAGGCATTTCCCCCGGCCTCTACAGCATCCGTAAACAGGCTCTTAATATAGGGGCACATATTGGGATAGAGTTGAGCGTCGGCGGCAGCCGTCATACCCGCCCTGCCCCTCACCCATACCGGCCTGTAGCCGGCCGCCGCAATTATCTCCGTTGGCACCAGAGAACAAAAATAACCCATCCTGCATTGCGCAACCTTCATTTCAATACCCCTTATCTATATTTCATCCCCCCAGCCCCGGACTTACACACTCACTGATCGAAATAGAAAGTGTAATCGCGATGGCAACTGCCGTGGGTATGCATCATGCAGCGGGTCACCCGTGGCTCGACCGTCCATTTCAGACCCAGCGTGTCCAGCCAGGCTTCTATACGATCCATAATCCCGCACTCATACTGATCGATCACGCCCAGCGACTTGATGCCGTTGTAGGCGAAACAGGACTCCCACTCGCCATGTATGACATTGGGCGCAGGGGACCAGAACCTATACTTCATGAAGTCACCCGATACGATGTACATGGCGGACTCAAACAGTTCATAAAGCTGATCGAAGCTTCTAACCTCCCCAATGCCCAGCGCTTTGGCAATGCGTTTGATCTCGATCGCTGCCATGGCCTTCACCGCAGCCCTGTTGATCCTGTTGGTCACCTCGATCCCCACCTCCTGGTAACTATTGTAGAACCACATGGCATCATGCGTCATCCACCCTTTATTAAGCAACTCCTTGAGCTGCTTCGTCTCCATCTCAACTACCTTCATTGCTTTCACCTCCTGTTCCCGTGACTGCCGGTCAATTTCGAATATAACATTTTGTTATATACCTGTCAAGACAAAATGTCATATTCGCATTTAGCCACATTGGAGGCCGTCATAAATTGTGATAGAATTTCGGCATGCGGTTTCGCGAAATAGGAGAGAGGATAAAGCGGGCGCGGGAGGAAATCGGACTGACCCAGCAGGAGCTGGCCGTCAGGCTGAAATGCACGCAGTCTGCCCTCTCCAACTACGAATTGGGCAAGAGGAAACTGGATCTCACTCTTCTCATTGAGATCGCACAAATATTGAACAAACCGATCGACTTTTTCACCGAAATTTCTTCCGAAGATAAGAACGAGCAAAGCGCGGGCTTGCGTCTGCCAAGGCTCTGACGGCGTTGCCCGGCCGGCGTTTCTTATCTCGATTACGCCCTCCGCACTTCACACCAGCATCGGGCTGAAACGCCTGAAATATACAAAGTTGGAAATCTGTGCCGGCATTATTTTCGCAGGGAAGTAATGCCTTTACCTGCTCCACCGGCTTTCGCGCGGCGGCCACCGGCACGGCGGCCTCCCCCTCTCCGATGATGTGATTGCCGCTAAATATAGTTCCGAGACCTATCTACCACTATCTATCGCAACTTTAAGCCGGAATCACAGATAATTTATCCAGCCGCACTTTTCCTTCACCAGCGGCGACATGGCGCGCAGTTTCTCAACGATGCGCGGCAGCGCCTCCACGACTTTATCTATATCCCCGGCGGATGTCCACTTCCCCAGTGTGAACCTGACAGATCCGCGCGCCCGCTCTACCGGTATGCCCAGCGCCATCAGGACGTGGGACGGCTCCGAACTCGTCGAGCTGCAGGCCGATCCGGTGGAAGCGCAGATGCCTTCGGCATCCAGGTACATGAGTATCGATTCACCTTCGATGAAGTCGAAACTGAAATTGGCGTTGTTGGGCAGGCGGGACGTCCTGTGCCCATTCAGGTAAACATCGGACATCCGGCCTGTTATAGCATCTATCAGCCGGTCGCGGTACTGCGTGAGTCTGGCCGCCTCCTCTTTCATATCCGCAAGGGCCATCTCGGCAGCCTTGCCGAACCCGACTATGCCTGGCACATTCTCCGTTCCGGCGCGCCTGCTGTTTTCCTGCTCTCCCCCGTGCAACAGCGGCGCTATTCGCGTGCCTTCGCGCACATAGAGCATACCCACTCCTTTGGGGCCGTAGAGCTTGTGTGCCGATACAGACAGCAGATCGATATTCAGATCGTTAACATCTATCGGCAGATGCCCCGCCGTCTGAACCGCGTCCACATGAAAATACACGCCCGCCCGACGTGTAATGCGTCCTATCTCTTCAATCGGCTGGATGGCGCCCACCTCATTGTTTGCATGCATCACCGAGACCAGCAGTGTCTTTGACGTTATGCTCTTCTCAATGCTGTCGGGATCGACTATTCCGTATCCGTCGACCGGTAAAACCGTTACGTCGAAGCCCAGCTCTTTCATGTAGTTGCATGCGTTGAGCACTGCGTGATGCTCGATGGACGTGGTAATGATATGATTGCCCCGCTCTCTGTTGGCCAGACATATGCCCTTGATAGCCTGATTGTCAGCCTCCGTGCCTCCACCGGTGAAAACCACTTCTTCCGTCTTACATGCGATCAGGGCCGCAACTTTTGCGCGTGCCCATTCTACGGCATCCCTGGCTTCCTGTCCCATTGAATGAATGCTGGACGGATTGCCGAATCTCAGGCTGAAATACGGCTGCATCACCTCGGCCACCTCGGGAAGCATGGGTGTGGTGGCTGCATAGTCCATATAAATGTGTTTCATGTTGTCCCCAAGTTCGAATTTATCCCTCTATTTTAGCAAAGACCAGCCGTCCCGGCTTATCCATCGATCCTTCTTTACGGCTACAGTCCCTGCATGCAGGGAAAGAGCTATGCCGCTGCATCATGTACGTTCAAGTCCCGGAACAGCCAGGTCGACAGGTAACGTTCCCCGGTATCGGGCAGTATGACTGCGATCAACTTGCCCTCATATTCCGCACGTCCGGCTACCCGCAGGGCGGCCCAGACGGCGGCGCCGGAAGATATGCCGGCCAGGATGCCCTCCTCCCTGGCCAGGCGCCTGGCCGTTTCGCCCGCATCTTCATGCTTCACCTGTATGATCTCGTCCAGCAGGTCGATCCTCAGAATATCGGGGATAAAGCCCGCACCTATGCCCTGGCTCATGTTGGGCCCGGGCTTGCCTCCGGATAGCACCGGCGAGGATTCAGGCTCAACAGCTATAGCCTTGAAGCTCTTTTTCCGGGCCTTGATGACCTCGGCTATACCCGTTATGGTGCCACCCGTTCCCACGCCTGCCACAACGGCATCCACACGCCCGCCGCTGTCGCGCCAGATTTCCTCCGCCGTTGTCGCCCTGTGTATGGCCGGGTTGGCTGCGTTCTTGAACTGCTGCAGCAACAGGTAATTTTTATTCTGCGCGGCCAGTTCCTCTGCTTTGGCCACCGCCGCCGATATGCCTTTCTCACCGGGCGTGAGCACCAGCTCTGCCCCGAAAATCGCCAGTAGCTGTCTGCGCTCAAGCGATACTGAGTCCGGCATGGTCAGTATGAGCCTGTATCCTCGCTGGGCAGCCACAAAGGCCAGTGCAATGCCTGTGTTTCCGCTGGTTGACTCTATCAGAACAGTATCTTCTTTTATTGCCCCTCTCTCCTCGGCAGCCAGTATCATGGCGACACCGATGCGGTCCTTGATGCTGCTTGCGGGATTGAATGACTCGAGCTTCGCTACCACCTCGGCCTTTACGCCGGCGGCCATCCTGTTGAGACGCACCAGCGGCGTGTTGCCGATCAGCTCCAGCGAACTGCCGGCAATTCCACGTGTCAGTCGCGGAATCTCGATGGATTTAAACCTGATCTTGTCTATTTTCTGATGCGCGGCCATCTCAACCTCCTCTTAATGCGGCAGGCAAGTTATTTATTGCAGTATTCCACCCGCTGTTATCGGCTTTCAATAATCCCTCCGCCGACGACGTTTGGCCCGTCGTAGAACACCACTGCCTGTCCGGGAGCTATAGCCGATTGGGGCGAGACAAATCTCACCTGCACCCGATCCCCGTTCAGAGGGATGACTTCTGCTTCGGCGCCCGCATGCCGGTAGCGTATTCTGGCGGTCAATCTCAATGTTTCAGCAGGTTGTTCAATAGCGATCCAGTTAAGCCTTGATGCCACCAGCTCGCTCCCCAGCAGGTCATCTTTTCTGCCCGCTATTACGGTATTGGTTTCAGCGTCGATTCTCAACACATAGTAAGGCCCGCCGCTCAGATTCAGTCCTTTACGCTGACCAACCGTATATGATGCCAGGCCGCGATGGGTTCCAATTCGTTTTCCACTTGCATCGTTTATGGGTCCGGACGGCATGAACCCGAAAATAGCCTGATAATCAAAGCCGCCGAAATCCTGGCTCTCAGGTTTGTCTACGACTTCAAGGCACATGTCTGAGGCAATTTCCCTCACCTTTTGCTTCGTATATCCGCCCACGGGGAAGATCGTCCTGGCAAGCTGTTCCTGTTTTAAAAATGCCAGGAAATACGACTGGTCCTTGCGCCTGTCCCTGCCTTTTTTCAGCAAATAACGGCCGCTGCGCTCATCATATTCGCAGCACGCGTAATGCCCGGTGGCAAAATAATCGAATTCTATACCGCTTTCCTCTGCGGCGCTCCAGAGTCTGCCGAACTTGATGCGGCTGTTGCATATCATACAGGGGCTGGGCGTCCTTCCGCACATATACTCCCTGCGGAAATACTCCAGCACCTCGCTTTTGAATTCGCTCGAAACATCTATAACGCGATGATCTATGCCCAGCTTCCGGGCAACTTTTACAGCGTCCGCAATGTCATTTTCTCCTCCAGGCCCGTAGCATCCGCGTCTTGTCCCGGCCGGCATGTCCCCACCCGACCAGGTCTTCATGGTCACGCCTGTAACAGCGTAGCCCTGTCGAACGAGCAGGGCCGCCGCCACCGACGAGTCCAGCCCGCCGCTCATACCGACCAAGACTTTTTTCTGTCTCTTGCCTTCCATATGCAGAAAAATTATAGCTGCCTTATTCCAGGCCGGCCATCATGGCGCCCAGGTAAATAGGCTCATATCCATCGAAATATATGTCGCGCACATGGCGCATGCCCTCCCACAGAATCTTGTAGCCCTTCATCTTGCTGGTGAATCCTATCTTCTTCTGCCAGAAGTCGATCTCCTCTTTCGTCCCATCCCTGACTTCGCCGACCTTCCCCAGCAATCTGATGCCCGGAGGGGAAGGGAACCGTCCGTCCATCAATGCCCTGCCCCAGAAAAGTTTATCGGCATTGACCGCCATCACGCAGACGCGCGGGTCATGCTTGAGGTTTTGCGGCAGCCGCGAGGCGAACTCCTCAAAATAGAATCCAGTCTTGTCATTTCTCAGCGCCAGACCCCCGATGGGTGTAACGTGCGGAGATCCATCCGGATTCACCGTCGCCACCGCATAGTGGAAGCAGCTCTTGTAAGCCTCATCGAATATCCGCATTATCTCATCCCAGTGATTATTGATCTCCACATGAAACCTCCTTATACCGGAATTGCCAGCGCTCTGACGAACAATTGCATGAAATCCGGGTGGTCGGCCAGCTCCAGGTATCTCACGCCGGCCGCCACAGTTTCCGCCTTTTTTCGCGCTGATCCGGAGACCAGCACCATACAGGCGCCTGCGCCCGCCGCATTGCCGACCTGGCTGAATCGCCGCAGGGGCAGATCGGGCATCATACCCACATTGATTGCGCTCCTTATATCGATATAATTTCCGAACGTACCAGCAACTATCACACGCTTCACGTCACCCGCAGCCATCCCCGCCGTTTCCAGTAAAACATCCATACCCGTGCGTATGGCGGCCTTGGCCAGCTGCAACTCCCGTATATCTGCCTGATTTATAACGATATCCTCCCCCCTGGCTGACCGGTCTTTGCCCACGATCAGCATTTCCGGCTGCCCCTCTTTTAAACGGACCAGATGATGCTCCCTGTTAATCCTCCCTCCCGAGTCGATTATACCGGCGCCGTACATCTGTGCCACCGCATCGAGCATGCCGGAGCCGCAGATCCCCACTGGCCTGTGCCCCCCGATTGTCCTGAATTGCATCTTGCCATCTTTGATAACGACCTTGTCGATCGCTCCGGCCGAGGCCTTCATACCGTGTTTAATATGTCCCCCCTCAAAGGCCGGTCCCGATGCGCAGGATACGCTTGTGATAGCACCCACACCCGCCAGCGATATCTCGGTATTGGTCCCGATATCTACGATAAGAGTCGCCTGTTTTAAATCACCGGCATTCACTGCCGCCAGCACAGCAACATGGTCTCCGCCGACGTAACCTCCAATATTGGGCAACAGATATACAGCGGCCTTCGCTGCCGATTTCAGCCCGAGCCTGCCGGCACGCACGGTCAAAGCGTCCGTGGTCCAAGGCAAATAGGGCGCCCTTGCAAGCTGGCTGACCGGCAAGCCCAGCAGAAGATGGTGCATGGCGGTATTACCGCAGACGGATACCCTGCTCACCATTGCCGGTGTGCAGCCTGCGGCCTGGCAAAGATTCTTTATCAGCTCATCGATGGCCGTGAGGGCTTTTGTCTGCAGATTGATCTCACCGTCGCTCGAGCTACCAGCATAGGTGATGCGGCTGATCACGTCATCGCCATAAGCATCCTGTGGATTGGCCGTGGAATAACTGCACAGGATGCGTCCGTACCGGAGGTCAATCAGGTATCCGGCTATCTTGGTCGTGCCCAGATCTACCGCCACCCCCAGAGCGCCGGCCCTGCGCCCCACCCTGCCATCCGGAACTATCCCGGCCAGGAGTTCCTTCTTAAAAAATGGTGTTGACCTCAATACCCTGCCGGGCGGCAAATATACAACCAGATCGCCGGCGGGTTTGGTCTGGCAGGCCAGCCGCCAACCGCTCTCTAGTTCCTCGCGCGAGAGTTTCTTCCGTTCTGCCGCCGTTGGAGGGCCTGCGCTTCCTTTCTCGATGCGCACCCTGCAGGAGCGGCACTTTCCCTGCCCTCCGCAGACGCCCGCTATCTCGATATCGTATTTGCGGCAGCAGCTCAATATGTCGCTGCCGGCGCTGCAGGAGACATTCCTTCCCGAGGGTCTGAATAAAATACTGTACTTATCCATTTTGCTCTGCGCTCGTGATTATATCATGCATGGTTACTTTTTATATCTTTTTTTACGATTCCGGATCGATCCAATTATATTGACGGCTTAATCAACGAAACTTGCTTTTAAAAAGCCGTTAACCTAAAATTTCATCGTCGTAAATTCACCCCGGCACAGCCAGGCCCTCCGGTCAAGCCGGCCGGAGGGTTTAAATGTGAACCAGAATATCCCGGAGGGCTAATAATGAAACAGGACCAGTTCGAAAAATTCAAAGGCTCGGCTGATTATGTCATTTCCGATGCGCTCAAAAACGCCGTAAATGTCTCCATCGTGCTTAAAAGGCCGCTCCTGGTCAGAGGCGAGCCGGGCACCGGCAAGACGCTGCTGTCGCACAGCATCTCGGTTTCGCTGGGCAAGCCGCTGATACGCTGGCACATCAAGTCCACCACCAAGGCGGCTGAAGGACTGTATGTTTACGATACCGTGCAGAGGCTTAACGACAGCCGTTTCGGCGACAAGGACGTCTCTAACATCAAGCACTATATCAAGCTGGGTAAGCTGGGACAGGCTTTCACATCGCCCGAACAGGTGGTGCTGCTGATCGACGAGGTGGACAAGGCCGACCTGGAGTTTCCCAACGACCTGCTCAACGAGCTGGACGAGATGAGCTTCTATATCCCCGAGACCGATGAGACCATTTCCGCCAAGCACCGGCCCATCGTGATCATCACTAGCAACAATGAGAAGGAGCTGCCCGACGCCTTCCTGCGCCGCTGCATCTTCCACTATATCGAGTTCCCCGACCCGCCTCTGATGGAGGAGATCGTCAAGGTACACTTCCCCGACATCAAGAACTCGCTGCTCAAAGAGGCACTGGAGACCTTTTATACGCTGCGCAAGATCGACGACTTCCGTAAAAAGCCCTCCACCAGCGAGCTGATCGACTGGATACAGGCCCTGATGGCCAGCGGTCTGGACGGCAAGATCAAGGATGGTGAGATTCCCTTCTTGGGCACGCTTATAAAGAAGGAAAATGACCTGGATTTCTACGTCACTCATCACATCAAGAAGAAGGCACAGACCAAAGGTTACAATATATACGGCAACTGAACATCTGAATCGGTTTAGGCGATCATGTTTACCCCATTTTTCTATACGCTCAAGGACAAGAAAGTGCCGGTCTCCATCAACGAGTGGATGATACTGATGGAGGCTCTGGACAAGCGCCTTATTCACAACATGCACGATTTCTACTACCTGGCCCGCGCCATACTGGTCAAGAGCGAAACGCATTTCGACCAGTACGACATCGCCTTTCAGGAATATTTCGGCGGCATAGCACCTCCCTTCGAGGTTACCGAGGAACTGATCCAGTGGCTGGCCAATCCCAGAAACAGGCCCGATCTCACACCGGAGGAGCTGGCTGCCATCCAGAAGATGGACCTTGAGGAGCTGCTGCGGGAGTTCGAGAAGCGCCTCAAGGAGCAGAAAGAGCGTCATGATGGCGGCAACTACTGGATCGGCACCGGTGGCACCTCTCCTTTCGGCCACTCGGGTAAGAACCCGCAGGGCATGCTGGTGGGCGGACCGGGAGGCATGCGCAGCGCTGTGCGTATCGCCGAGCAGCGTTATTTCCGCAACTACCGGGATGATATTACGCTCGACATCCGCCAGATGAAGGTCGCCCTCAAACAGCTCAGACAGCTGAACCGTGCCGGACCCGAAGACGAGCTCGATCTGGACAAGACCATCGATGCCACATGTAAAAACGCGGGCGAGCTCGAGTTTAAATGGAAGCGACCCCGCAAGAACAGTATCAAACTGCTGCTCATAATGGATGCCGGCGGGTCAATGGAGCCGTACGCTGACCTGTGCAGCCAGCTCTTCTCTGCCGCCAACTCCCTCAGCCATTTCCGCTCGTTCAAATACTATTACTTCCACAACTGCCCCTACGATGTGCTGTACAGCGATATCCAGCAGCGCAAGGGAGAGCCGATCGAGCACCTGCTAAAGATACTGGAGCCCGACTACAAGGTCATCTTCGTGGGCGATGCCTGCATGGCCTACTCGGAGCTGATGGACCGCTTCGGTGACATCTATTTCCACGGCTACCAGAAGCACTCCGGCATCGAAAGGCTGAAGCAGTTCAGGGCGCACTTCTCGCACATCGTCTGGCTAAACCCCGAGACCTCCGTGCTGCGCAGCTATCCCACCGTGCAGATCATCGCCAAGCTATTCCCCATGTTCAATCTGTCTCTGGAAGGCCTTAACCGCGCCGTAAAGAAACTGGTCTCCAAGCTGTAGCCTTGCGGGCATGTACGTGTTGCGTCAAAATAAACTGTTACCGAAAGGGTGATCATTGCGTCATAAATCCTGTTACCTAAATCTTATGAATTCCATAGCGTTTAGGTTGGACTTTGTTTTCTTCTTGTTCCCATAGCTGTTCCAGA
>DAOUFT010000097.1:0-2044 GCA_034429855.1 Dehalococcoidia bacterium | reverse complement strand
TTGACTTCTATTCCTTTATCGATAACGCCAAGAGCGGACAGATCGATACCATTCAGCAGGACGGCAACTCCATTATCGGCCTGAAGGATGACAAGGCCGTGGTTAAAGCTGCTTACATGGGCAGCACCAAGGAGCTGATGGACAGTCTCAAGGAGGCCGGCGTCGATCTGGGTGCGGACGGGCTTAAATTCGACGTAAAGACGGGCGGTATTGACTGGGGCAGCATTATGCTGAGCTTCCTACCCCTGGTCCTTTTCGGAGCTCTTCTGTTCTTTCTCTTCCGCTCAGCGCGCGGGGCCAACACCCAGGCCTTTAATTTCGGCAAGAGCCGGGCACGTCTGGCATCCGGCGATAAGCCGACCGTTACATTCGCCGACGTGGCCGGCATAGATGAGTCCAAAGGCGAGCTCCAGGAAGTGGTGGAGTTTCTCAAATCGCCGCAGAAATTCCTGGCACTGGGCGCCCGCATACCGAGGGGACTGCTGCTGGTCGGCCCTCCCGGTTGCGGAAAAACACTGGTAGCTAAGGCCACCGCCGGAGAGGCGGGTGTGCCCTTCTTTTCCATCAGCGGCAGCGAATTCGTCGAAATGTTCGTCGGCGTGGGCGCTTCGCGTGTGCGCGACCTTTTCGATCAGGCCAAACGCAATTCGCCCTGTATAGTCTTTGTGGATGAGATTGACGCGGTAGGCCGCCACAGGGGAGCAGGGCTGGGAGGCGGACACGACGAGCGCGAACAGACACTGAACCAGATACTGGTTGAGATGGACGGCTTCGACAGCAATACCAACGTAATAGTGTTGGCCGCCACCAACCGGCCGGACATACTCGATCCGGCCCTGCTTAGACCCGGCAGGTTCGATCGCCATATCGTTATCGACCAGCCGGATATTAACGGCCGCAGCGCCATACTGGCGGTCCACGCCAAGGGTAAACCGTTGGCCAGTGAAGCAAACCTCGAGGTGATCGCCCGGCAGACGCCCGGATTCAGCGGCGCAGACCTGGCCAATTTGATTAACGAGGCCGCCATACTGGCTGCCAGACGAAACCGCAAGGATATCGGGCCTAAAGAGCTGGAGGATTCTATCGACCGCGTCATCGCCGGCCCCGAAAGAAAAGGCCGCGTCATAACCAAGAAGGAGAAGGAGCTCATAGCCTACCACGAGACCGGTCACGCGCTGGCGGCCAAGATGCTGCCTGATGCCGATCCCGTTCATAAAATATCTATAGTGGCCAGGGGCATGATGGGCGGCTGGACCAAGTTCCTGCCCAGCGAGGAGCGACGCCTCGATACGTACGAACGATCAAAAACTATGATGGTCATCAGTTTGGCCGGGAGGGCGGCTGAACAGGTTGTCTTCGGCGAATTAACCACCGGTGCACAGAATGACCTGGAAAAGGTTACTCAAACAGCTCGGCGAATGGTAACCGAATTCGGCATGAGCCAGAAGCTGGGTCCCCGTACCTTCGGCAAGAGGGAAGAGATGATCTTCCTGGGTAAGGAGATACATGAGCAGCGCAATTACAGCGAGCGCTTTGCGCTGGAGATAGATCGTGAAATAGATCAACTGGTCAAAGAAGCATATTCCAAAGCCGTGGATATAATCACGGAGAATAAGGCACGACTAAAATATATCGCAGAATATCTTATGGAAAAAGAGACCATAGACGACAGCACTTTCGATAAGCTGATGACCGATCCTCTTCCATCTCCGGGCCTCGAGGCCGCGCCTGCCTCCTGATGCCGCTACTTATTTCTCTCTATAACGAAGGCTACCAGCGCCTTGAGCGACCTGCGCGCATCGCAATCCGGCAATTTATCCAGTGAACGGCTGGCCTTTCAGATCATCGATGACATTATCGATTTCGTGGGCGATCCGTCGGCACTGGGTAAACCAATCGGCTCAGCCCTGAAAGTCGGGGCCGCTACATTGCCATCCATACTTTATGCGGAGAAGAATCCGGAGGACAGCATAATATCGGCCATAATCAGAGAGCATCGCAGGGACCTCGTTCCGGCCGCGGTAGAAAAGGTTCGCGCGTCCGG